>NZ_JBIVIC010000004.1:0-473399 GCF_044749545.1 Pseudomonas sp. NPDC089396
TCACCACGCATGGTTCGGCGAACATCAATACGCGAAGTATGCAGGTGGACAGCGAGCTGAATATTGCCCATGAGTGGGCGAGTGAGACGCAGAAGCTGAGGCGGCGGTTGTGGGATCTGCATACAGGTGGGGAGGGGGTGAAAAATAATCCAGAGCAGGCGTTTATTGCGTGGCAAAAAATTATTGATGATAACAGGCGCAAACAAAGAAGCGGATTGGCACCCAGCTGTTCACTTGTTGAGTTTTTCTACGGAGCGGCAGTTTTAAAGGATCTGGACTAATGCGTTTGTGTGGCTTGCTGTTTTTTTTGACTCTGGCGGCTTGTAAAGTCGATGGGGATCTACGACATCAATATGGTAAAAATATGGCTCATTTTGATGATGTAAGTGTAAAGTTGGCGTTCACATGTGCGCATGAGGTTATTCCACAACCCTCCCGCGAAGCTGACGTTCTTTTTCAATATGCACGCTGGTTGCAGAGAAACAATCAGCTGAAGCGAGATCCAGTTGTGAATGTCGAGATCGAGCGTCTATATCGCATTAGCGCTGAGCATAATCATTACAAGGCAAACATTAATTTGCAAAATGGCGCGATGCGTGGACATTTCAAATTGCGCGGCTGGGAGCACTTGCGAATGAGTGGGGAACTCATTGATGCAAAAGTCGCTACGGGCTATTTGTTCGTTGCATACTTTCTCGAGCAAGGATCAGCGGGGCTTCAGCAGGACTCTCAAATGTCACTGCGCTATTACCGGAAAGCTGCTGATGAGGGAAGTGCACAAGCTCAATATTTCGTTGGTGATAAACTTGATTATGTTGATGTCGCTCCAGCAGTTGCTCTTGATATGTATCGCTGTGCAGCTGAACAAGGGCATGGTAAAGCTGCAGTCGCTTTGGCTGTAAGCCTGCAACACAGTGGTGAATTCCGTGAAGCACTTGAAGTTCTTCAAAAGGGAGTCGCAGGTGGTTATGAACATGCTGGTGGCCGGCTAGAAGACGCTTTTCGTGGAGCTGAACCCACACATAAATATGATTACTATGGTCAGAAAGAAGATTTAGAGCGGGCCGAGCGCTACAGTAAAATATGGCGTATCCTAGCCGGGTATTCTTATGCGAACCCAGAAGTTCCAGAGATTAATGAGATTGTCCCGCTTCCCCCTGCCAAGCTGCCGCCATGGGACGGCAAGCTGCAATGGCTGGAAACCCGCCTGGCAAACATCCCGCCAGAAAAACCCAGCGAAGCGCTGATCCACAAGTTGGCCAAGGAAAAAGTGCTCGATCCGGCCACCGGCAAGCCAATGCCAGGCTCACCCGCTTTCAGCAAGGCCAACTTCCCCGTCATGGTTTGTGCCAGCGGCCAACCCTGTCCGCAGAGCGGTTACTGGAAAGTCATGATCAATAGCTGGGAAGATCATATCCAGCATTTCGAAGAAGGCGAAATCATGCCCACTTACTTGATGGTCTGGACGGAGTATCGACCTTGGCCCCTGCGAGACAAGATCATGCAACGCCAAGAACGCGTCGAGTGGGGATTGCTTGGATAAATCCAGGCATGTACGCGAACTTTGCCTCGGCGTGGCGCAAGGAGACCGGGGAAGACTTGTTCATCACTCGACAGGCGAAAGTGGTGGGCAAAGCGCTGAACCTCAAGACGGGCAGCGGCCAGCGGCTGATGTGCCAACTGCTGCGAACCCAGCCGCAGGAGAAGAAATTCGAGATCGAACCGCTGTACCTGCAGGCGGTGAACAACGCCACCCAGTTCATCTACATCGAGAACCAGTACTTCCGTTGGCCGCCGCTGGCCGAGGCGATCAAGCAGGCCGCCCTGGGCCAGACCTGTGGCGGGCGTGATCCAGGTCTGCATGGGGCCTTGCACCTGTTCGTGGTCACCAATGCCACTGACGACGGCATCGGCGCAGGGACGGTGAACACCCAGCGGATGATCGAGGGCCTGGGGCGGGCCGAGACCATCCCGCAGGTGACCAAGCTGCGGCGGATCGAGCAGGTGAAAAAGAATGCGCCACCACGACCCCGGCTCGACGGGCCGAATGACTACATGGGCCGGCGTGCTCAGGAGAAGTGGGAGGCCGAACTGGATGGGCAGATCAAGGAAATCCAAGAGAGCACGATCACGCCGGAGGAAATACCGGGGTTGAAGGTGCACTTGTGCTCGTTAGTGGCGCCGGATTCCCCTGCGGGGCAGCCGTGGACGCCGGTGTATATCCACTCGAAGTTGATGATTGTGAACGATGTGTTCACCACCCATGGCTCGGCGAATATCAATACGCGAAGCATGCAAGTGGACAGTGAGTTGAATATTGCGCACGAGTGGGCGAGTGAAACGCAGAAGTTGAGGCGGCGTTTGTGGAAACTGCATACAGGAGGGGAAGGGGTGCAGGATAATCCTCGTGAGGCATTCGATACATGGAAGGAATTAATTGATGATAATGGTCGCCATCAAAAAGACGGTGTGCCGCCGCAATGTTCACTTGTTGAGCTTTTCTATGGAAAAGCAGTTTTAAAGGGTCTGGATTGATGCGCTTGTGTAGCTTGCTTGCCTGTTTGCTACTTGCGGCCTGCAATTTAGTAGATATCCATAAGTCTCAAAATGGTAAATCAATTAACTTCTTAGATGACATCAATGTGAGACTCGCCTTCAATTGCGCGCATGAGGATATTCCAACTCCTCCAGACGAAGCAGATGTTCTATTTCAATGTGCGCGTTGGTTGCAAAAGAATAACCAACTCAAGCGAGACCCTGTCGTGAATGTGGAGATAGAACGACTCTATCGTATCAGTGCCGAGCATGGCCACCACAAAGCCAACATTAACTTGCAGAATGGCGCGATGCGAGGACACTTCAAGCTGCGCGGTTGGGAATACCTAAGAATGAGTGAGAAACTCATTGATGCGAAGGTCGCTACAGGCTACTTATTCGTTGCGTATTTTCTCGAGCAAGGATCAGCGGGGCTTCAGCAAGACTCAAAAATGGCGTTGCGCTATTATCGCAAGGCTGCTGACGAGGGAAATGCACAAGCTCAGTATTTCGTTGGTGATAAACTAGATCCCGTTGCTATTGCTCCAGAAATCGCCGCTGATATGTATCGCTGTGCGGCTGAGCAAGGGCATGGGAAGGCTGCAGTTGCTTTAGGAATAATTCTGAGAGGGAAAGACCAGTACCCGCAAGCGCTCGAAGTTTTACAGATGGGGGTAGCAGGTGGCTACGAGCATGCTGCCTCGCGATTAGCCAATGCATTCCAAACACAGGCTGTCGAAAGTTCGCGCTATTATGCTCAGGAGGTAGATCCTGAACGTGCAGAACGTTACAAGGCAATCTGGAGTACGCTTGCAGATTATTCCTACGCAGACCCTAAAGTCCCCGAAATCAACGAAATAGTGCCACTCTCACCCGCTCAGTTACCACCGTGGGATGGTAAGCTCCAATGGCTTGAAGCTCGCTTGGCGAATATTCCTCCAGAGAAACCTACCGAAGCGTTGATCCACAAGCTAGCCAAGGGAAAAGTGCTCGATCCGGCCACCGGCAAACCCATGCCAGGCTCACCTGCTTTCAGCAAGGCCAACTTTCCGATCATGGTTTGTCGCAGCGGCGGGCCTTGTCCAGAAAGTGGTTATTGGAAAGTCATGATCAATAGTTGGAAAGATCATATTCAGCATTTCGAAGAAGGTGAAATTATGCCCACTTACTTGATGGTCTGGACGGAGTATCGACCATGGCCCCTGCGAGACAAGATCATGCAACGCCAAGAGCGCGTCGAGTGGGGGTTGCTTGGATAAGATAAAAGGCCCGGCGCTGCGCGGCGTCGACGCGGCCGATCGCTACCGAGATGCTTGAGCGTATTGCCGATGGCGCGGACAAATTGCCGATGGTGGCGGCGACCATTCCGGCGGGGCGTATTGGCAGGCCGGAAGAAGTGGCGGATGCGATCTTGTTCGTGGCGTCGCAGCAGGCGAGCTTCATTACCGGGCAGGTGCTGCATGTGAATGGTGGCAAGACGGCGCTGTAGTTCGGCAGGTCCATTGGCGCTGTCTGTCAGGGCCCTATCGCCGGCAAGCCGGCTCCCACAGGATTGGCGCAGCCTCAAGGGCAGTGCAGAACCTGTGGGAGCAACTGTCTTGCTCAATTTCTAAAAGTTGACACGATTCCTGTGGGAGCCGGCTTGCCGGCGATAGGGCCAGTACAGGCCCTCACCCCACATGCACCTTGCGCCAAGCCCTCGGGCTGCACCCAAACCGCTGGCTGAACCAACGCGAAAACGCACTCAGACACGAAAACCCGAGCAACTCGGCAATCTCGCTGTGCGAATGCCGCGAATCACGCAAATGCCTGACCACCTGCTCCTGACGCACCTGGTCCAGGATCGAGCTGAAACTCTCCCCATGCCGCAACAGCCGCCGGTGCACCGTGCGCCGGTCGACGCCCAGTTGCTCCGCCACCTGTTCCACCGACAAGCGCCCCGTCAGCAGTAGCTGCCACACCAGGCGCCGCACCGTATCCACCACCGTTTCACTGACGGCCCCCCGGGCTTCCAGCTCCCGGCGCACAGACCGCGCGGCAGCCGGGTCGCTACCCGGCAGCGGCGCATCCAGCTCGGCAGAACGGCAGACAATGCCGTCGACCACGCCGTTGAACTGCACACGGGGGCCGAACAGCCGCAGGTGGGTCGAGCGGTCTTGTGGCGCGCGGTGCCGGAAGCACACCGAACGCGGTTGCCACTGTTCACCGAGCAAGGTCTTGAGGGTGCGGTAGGTGACCCCGATCATCAGGTCGACCGACTGGCGGGCGGGCAGTTGCTGGTGGGTGATCTGCTCGCCGCGAATCACCGCGATGCCGTCGCGCTCCTCGATCAGGATCAGGAAGCCCTCATTGTGCAGGTGCAGGTAGCGCTGCAGGGTCTCCAGCGCCATGCGCAGGGTGCTTTCCTGGCGCATCACCTGGGCCAGCGGCCCGAGGTTCGACAGCTGGCGTTGCTCGGCCATGCGCAGGCCGAAGTCTTCCACGCCGGCCTGGCCGGCCGAGTTCTCCAGCAGGTGCCAGACCCCATCGACGCTGATCTTGAAGTCCCTGCGCTCAAGGCACGCCGGGTCAAGTTGCACCGCCCGCAACTGGGCGATCGGGTCCAGCCCGCAGGCGCGGGCGACCTCGGCGTAGTGGGTGAGGCAAGCGCTGACAACCATGTTGGCCATGCGGGGGTCACGTCCCTGAAAGTGTCGGTCTGGATGTCCCGAAAGGTTAAATATCGCCTGGCCTGTTTTAGCAGACTCAAGGGGTGTCGACAAACGCCAAGGAGATGCCTGATGAACGCCTCGCTCACCGAAGACAAGATGTCCGCCACCCCGACCCTCGACCACCTGCGTGCCAGCGGCGGGATGAACCCGGCCTGGGACAGTTTCGTCAACCTCGATCCGCAATGGGCCGAGCAATTCCTGCACACCGCGGCGCTGCCGGTAAAGCGCGGCCTGATCGACCCCAAGACCTACGAGTTCCTCGCCATCGCGGTGAACGCGTCCTGCACGCACATGTACAGCCCCGGTGTGCGCAGGCATACCCGCAATGCCCTGAAGCTTGGCGCGACCCCTGAGGAAATCCTCGCGGTGCTGCAGTCGGTCGCCATGCTCGGGATCCACACCTGCAGCCTCGGAGCACCGATTCTGCTGGAAGAAATGGCCAAGCTTGCTGCTGAAGCCGACTAAACCGTCGGTCTGCACCGACACACCTTTGATAATGACAACAAGGAACACCCCATGAACTTCCTCGATGGCCACCTGTTCACCGAAAACCAGCAGCCGCTGATCATCACCGCGGCGCCCTATGCCCCCTCCTGGGTGCCGTCCGACTTCCCCGAGGACATTCCGGTGACCATGGCCGAGCAGGTACAGAAAGCCGTGGACTGCTACAACGCCGGTGCCACCGTGCTTCACCTGCATGTGCGCGAACTCGATGGCAAGGGCTCCAAGCGCCTGTCCAAGTTCAACGAGCTGATCGCCGGCGTGCGTGAAGCCGTGCCTGAAATGATCATCCAGGTAGGCGGCTCGATCAGTTTCGCCCCCGAAACCGAAGGCGCCGCGGCCAAATGGCTGAGCGACGACACCCGCCACATGCTGGCCGAGCTCGACCCCAAGCCGGATCAGGTCACCGTCACGGTCAACACCTCGCAGATGAACGTGGTCGAGCACTGGGGCTACCAGGACGTGCGCGGTACCTCGATGGAAGACCCGGCGGTCTACGAGGCCTACAAGGAAATGACCGTGCCGGCGCAGCCGGGCTGGGTCGAGGAGCACGTCCGTCGCCTGAGCGCCGCGGGCATCCAGAGCGCCTTCCAGTGCTACAACCTGAACAGCTTCGAGTCGGTCGAGCGCCTGATGCGCCGTGGCATCTACAAAGGCCCGCTGGTGATGAACTGGGTAGCCATCGGCGGTGGCATGGATGTGCCGAACATCTACAGCCTGGCCAACATCGTGCGGGCCGTGCCGGACGGCGCGGTGCTCACCGTGGAAAGCTCGATGCGCAACGTGCTGCCGGTCAACATGATGGGCATCGCCATGGGCCTGCACGTGCGCTGCGGCATCGAGGACAACCTGTGGAACCAGTCCCAGACCGAGAAGATGTCCACGGTCCAGCAGATCGAGCAGCTGGTGCGCATTTCGCGTGAATTCGGCCGCCCGATCGCCACTGCCAAAGAGGCCCGTGAAATCAGCAAGATCGGCGTGTTCTACGACACCGTCGAAGAAAGCCTGCAGGCCAATGGCTTCGCGCCAAACCGCAACGGTGGCCAACAGGGCTTCCTGCACAAGACGGCTGCAGCCGTCTAAACCTCTGCACGCCTGACGTGCACCCCGCAGGGCGGTCGGCCACCGCACGGCCGCCCTGCAGGCTACAAGCTCGATTCACAACAACAATAAAATCGATGAGGTTGCAGCATGGCCGCCTATCACCCGTGCGCTGAAGATGGTACCGACACCTCTGCAGGCATACCCAGGCGCTATGCCTGGATTGTCTTTGCCCTGACCTTTGGCCTGCTGATCTCCGACTACATGTCGCGGCAAGTACTCAATGCCGTGTTCCCGCTGCTCAAGGGCGAATGGGCGCTGTCCGATGGCCAGCTGGGGCTGCTCAGCGGCATCGTGGCGCTGATGGTCGGCCTGTTGACCTTTCCATTGTCGTTGATGGCCGACCGTTTCGGCCGGGTGCGTAGCCTGGTGCTGATGGCCATGCTCTGGAGCCTGGCGACCCTGGGTTGCGCACTGGCCGAGAACTACCAACAGATGCTGGTCGCACGCTTTCTGGTGGGCGTTGGCGAGGCTGCCTACGGCAGCGTCGGCGGGGCCGTGGTGATGTCGGTGTTCCCGCGCCACATGCGCGCTACCTTGCAAGGTTCGTTCATGGCCGGTGGCATGTTCGGCTCGGTGCTCGGCATCGCCCTGGGCGGCGCTATCGCGCAGCAGTTCGGCTGGCGCTGGGCGTTTGCCGTCATCGCGCTGTTGGGCCTGGCGCTGGCGGTGGTGTACCCGGCCATCGTCAAGGAAGCGCTGGTCTCGCCCAAGCGGCTGGCTGTCCTGGCCGACAAGGCCAATTGCGTGGCGCAGCGCCCCCTGCGCACGCTGTATGCCACCCGCTCGGTGCTGTGCGCCTACGTGGGCAGTGGTCTGCAGCTGTTCGTCGGGGGCACGGTGATCGTCTGGATGCCCAGCTACCTCAACCGTTACTACGCCATGAGCACCGACCAGGCCGGCAGTGTGTCGGCGATCATCCTGCTGTGCGGGGCGGTCGGCATCATCCTGTGTGGGATGCTCTGCGATCGCCTGTCGCGCACCCGGGTGGACCGTCAGGTCAGCCTGAGCGTCGCCTACTGCCTGGGCAGTTGCCTGCTGCTGTCGCTGGCGTTCGCCTTGCCACATGGCTTGGCGCAACTGGTGTTGATCTGCCTGGGGATGATGGTCGCGGCAGGCACCAATGGCCCGACCAGCGCCATTGTCGGCAACCTCACCCACGCGTCGGTGCATGGCACCGCGCTGGCCACCCTGACCCTGGCCAACAACCTGCTCGGCCTTGCCAGCGGGCCGCTGATCACCGGCAAGGTGTCCGACCACATCGGGCTGGATGCCGCCATGCAACTGGTGCCGCTGATCAGCCTGGCGTCGGCAGCGGTGCTGCTTTACGCCAAGCGTCATTACAACAACGACATGGTGCATTCGCGCCTTGTGGCAACGGGCTTGCCCCGCGAATCCGGCCAACCCATCAGCTGATTGGAGACCCCATGGCTGCCAAGCAAAACAAAGTCATCGTCACCTGTGCCGTTACAGGTTCGATCCATACCCCCTCGATGTCGCCCTACCTGCCGGTGACCGCCGCAGAGATCGAAGAGGCCGCGGTGAGCGCGGCAGAGGCGGGCGCGGCCATCGTGCACCTGCACGCGCGCGACCCGAATACCGGTCAACCTTCGCAGGACCCGCGCCTGTTCATGGAGTTTCTGCCCCAGGTCAAAGCGCGCTCGGACGTGGTGATCAACCTCACCACCGGTGGCGCGCCGAACATGCTGGTGGAAGAACGCCTGCAGCCGGCGCTGCAGCTCAAGCCTGAGGTGGCGTCGCTGAACATGGGCTCGATCAACTTCGGCCTGTACCCCATGCTCGATCGCTTCAAGGACTTCCAGCACCCTTGGGAGCAGCCGTACCTGGAAGGCTCGCGGGACCGGGTGTTCCGCAACACCTTCAGCGACATCCAGTACATCCTGGAGTCCTGCGCAGACAACGGCACGCGCTTTGAAATCGAATGCTATGACATCGGCCATCTGTACACCGCCGCGCACTTCCTCGACCGCGGCATCGTCAAAGGGCCGCTGCTGATCCAGTCGGTGTTCGGCCTGCTCGGCGGTATCGGCGCGCACCCCGAGGACGTGCTGCACATGAAGCGCACGGCCGACCGCCTGTTCGGCGACGACTACTACTGGTCGGTGCTCGGCGCGGGCAAGCACCAGATGCCGCTGGCCACCCAGGCCGCGACCATGGGCGGCAACGTGCGGGTCGGTCTTGAGGACTCGCTGTGGGACGGGCCGGGCGTGCTGTCGCGCAGCAATGCCGACCAGGTCAAGCGTGTGGTGTCGATCCTCAAGTCGCTGAACCTCGAAGTGGCCAGCCCCGACGAGGCCCGGCAGATGCTCAAGCTCAAAGGGGCCGACCAGGTCGGCTTCTGACACCTGCTCGCCAGCCTGAGGAGGCCATTGCATGACCCTGCTGATCCGGGCTGGCGCCCTGACCCATTACCTGGAAGTCTGCCAGCGGCTCGGGGTGGACCCGGTGCCGTTACTGGCTGACGTCGGCCTGAGCAAAGCCCAGCTGCAGCACGCCGAGCACCGCCTGTGCGGTGAGGCGGCGGTGCGTCTGCTGGAAAACAGCGCGGCCGCCAGCGGCTGCCAGACCTTCGGCCTGAACATGGCCGTAGCGCGGCAGCTGTCGGACCTGGGCGCGGTCAGCCTGTTGCTGTGCCACCAGCGCTCGCTTCGCGATGCGCTGCAGGTGCTGCTGCATTACCGGCACCTGATGAATGAGTCGGTGGCCATCCATCTGGACGAGGAGGGGGGCAAGGCGATCATTCGCCAGGAGGTGCTCACCCGCGCCGCGATGCCCAGCCGCCAGGCCAACGAGTTGGCCATGGGCGTGCTGTTCCGCCTGTGCGCCACCTTGCTCGGCAAGCACTGGCGGCCGTACAGCGTCCATTTCACCCACCCGGCACCGGCCAACCTGCAGCTGCATCGGCGCCTGTTCGGCTGCGAGCTGGTCTTTGGCAGCCACTTCAACGGCATTGTCTGCCCGGATGGCAATCTTGAGCTCGGCGGTGGCCAGGCGGACCCTGCGATGGCGCGCAACGCCCAGCGCTATGTGGTGCCGCTGCAGCAGGACGGCGGGCCGGTGCTGGTCGATGCCGTGCGCAAAGCGATTCGCCAGTGGCTGCCGGCGGGGCGCGCGACCATCGAGCACATCGCCCAGCTGCAGGGCATGAACGTGCGCACCCTGCAGCGTCGGCTGGACGATCAGGGTCATGTGTTCAGTGGGTTGATCGGCGAAGCACGCCGTGATCTGGTCCTGCGCTACCTGGGCAATTCCAACTACCCCTTGCAACGCATCGCCGTGCTGCTGGGCTTCTCGGTGCCAACGTCCTTTACTCGTTGGTTCATCAGCCAGTTCGGCATGCCGCCTGCGTCGTGGCGAAAAAAAAACGGCAGACTGCTGGCACAGCTGCCGTAAAAGACCCGGTGCCAAGGGCACCGGGCGTGCGACCGATCAGTAAGGCTTGTCGCCGATGATGCCGGCGCGGTTCATCTTGCGATGGCAGGGCGGGTAGTCCATGACGGCGTAGTGCTGGGTGCTGCGGTTGTCCCAGATGGCGATGCTGTTGGGCTTCCAGCGCCAGCGCACCTGGTACTCAGGGATCGTCGCCTGGCTTATCAGGTAGCGCAGCAGGTCGGCACCCCCGGGGTTGAAGTCCTGGCCGAAGCGCACCCGCTCGGGCGTGTGGTAGTTGCTGAAGTGGGTGGTGAAGCTGTTGACGAACAGCACCTTCTCACCGGTTTCCGGGTGAATGCGCACCACCGGGTGCTCAGCGTCCGGGTAACGCTCCTTGAGGGCCAGGCGTTTTTCGATCGGCATGGCCGCGCCGAAACTGGCCTCGATACTGTGCCGGGCACGCAGGCCTTCGATCTTGGCTTTGACATCCGCCGGCAGGCGATCGTAGGCCACGACCATGTTCGCCCACACGGTGTCGCCGCCCACGGGCGGGCACTCCAGGCAGCGCAGTACCGCGCCCATCGAAGGGTTTTCGCGCCAGGTGGTATCGGTGTGCCAGGCATTCTCGTAGCGGTCCACCGGCGTTTCCGGCGACTTGTGGATCTGCACAAGGCCCGGGTAGTCCGGGTGGCTGCCGACCACCGGGTGGTCCTCCAGCTCGCCGAAGCGCCGGGCGAACGCCACATGCTCGGCGTGGCTGATGTCCTGATTGCGCAGGAACAGCACGCGGTGCTTGAGCAGTTGCTGACGAACTTCGGCGAACAGCCCATCGTCATGGATGGCGTCGGCGAGGTTCAGGCCGACCAGTTCCGCACCGATGGTGCAGGTCAATTGTTCGACTTGCATGATGTGGCCCACCCTTAGATGCAGAAGATCGATGAGCCGGTGGTCACGCGTGCCTCCAGGTCACGGTGCGCTTGCACGGCATCCTTGAGCTCGTACTGCTGGTTGATTTCGATCTTGATGCGCCCGCTGCCAACATGGTCGAACAGCTCGCCGGCGAGGGCGGCTTTCTCGGCCGGGTCGGCGATGTAGTCGGCCAGGGCAGGGCGGGTCACGAACAGCGAACCCTTCATTGCCAGGATCTGCGGATCGAACGGTTCGATGGTGCCCGAGGCGGTGCCCACGCAGACCATCAGGCCGCGGCGCTTGAGCGAGTCGAGCGAGCTCATGAAGGTGTTGCGGCCAACGCTGTCGAACACCACGTTGACGCCCACGCCGTCGGTCAGCTCGCGCACGCGCTTGGCGACGTCTTCGTGGCTGTAGTTGATGGTGTGCGCGCAGCCATGGGCGCGGGCGAGCTCGGCCTTGGCGTCGGTGGACACGGTGCCGATCACGTTCAGGCCGAGCAGCTTGGCCCATTGCGAGACGATCAGCCCGACACCGCCGGCGGCGGCGTGCAGCAGAATGGTGTCGCCCGCCTTGAAGTCATAGATGCGGCGCAGCAGGTAGGACGACGTCAGCCCGCGCATGGTCATGGCTGCAGCGGTTTCGCAGCTGATGTTTTCGGGCAGCTTGATCAGCGGAGCGGCGGGGATGATGCGCTCGGTGCTGTAGGCGCCCAGGGTATTGATGAAGCCGGTGTAGGTCACACGGTCGCCGACCGCGACGTTGGTCACGCCCTGGCCCAGCGCCACGACCACACCCGCTGCCTCGACGCCGATGCCGTTGGGCATGGGGATCGGGTAGGTGCCGTTGCGGAAATAGGTGTCGGCGTAGTTCAGGCCAACGGCCACATGACGAAGTAGTACTTCTCCCGGGCCAGGTTCACCGACTTCGACGTCTTCGTAGCGAAGGACTTCGGGGGCACCGGTTTCGTAGAAGCGTACGGCTTTGGCCATGAGTGTGTTCTCCAGTCTGCATTGTTGTTGTGAGCGTCAGGACACGCTGGAACAGACTGTAGGCCGCAGGAAAAGGCGGTGCTTCACATCGGGTGACAGGGGGCTGTCTTTTCATGACAGGTGGAGCGCTGACACCCATCAGCGCCCTACACCCATGCTGAATTCGGTCCATTCGGCACTGACGTTGACGCTGGGGCCACGTATGCTCGGAGCGGTCTGTAATAAAAATGACTTCGAGGGAATGAGTCACCATGAAACTGGCAGAGTGGGCAGAGATCCAGGAAATCTACAAACGCAGCCGTCGGCAACCGAACAAGCGATTGTTCAAGTGGGCGAATGCACGCAGGTTGTGGCCGATGTGGGCAGCATTTGCATCGACACTGCTGCTGGTGGCCTTTGCGCTCTGGGCCATGATCCACCCGGCGCTGTTACCGTATGCCTACATGGCGCTGCTGCCCTGGGGGCTCGCGCTCTACTTCACCCGCCTGAAGGGGCTGCGGACGATGCATGCGCAGGCGTTCGACGACCATGTGATCGATCGGCAGTCGTTCCATCACCGGGAAAGCACCCTGTGTTACGCCTTTTTCCTGGAGCGCCTGCGCAAGCAAGGCTACACGGCTGCAAAGGCCCGTGAACTGTCAGCGTATTCCGACCTTGTCGGCAAGCCTGCAAGGCCACCGTTGTCGCAGAACCTGGGTTTCGCGTCGCTCGTCGCCTTCATGATTGCCATCAGCACAGAGCTGATCAAGAGCGCAGAAGTGTTCACAAGCCAAGGGTTGGCAGTCGTGATAATTGGCGTTGTCGCCTTGTTCATCTATTGGCTGGTGCTGGATGGCATTTACAGCGGGGCCTACCAGAAGGCTTGGATAAAACGCTATCTGGACATGGCTGCCTGGGACCTGGAGCATTCGCCGGAGTGTGACGACGATGTAGCACAGCCCTGTGGGAGCGGGCTTGTCCCGCGAACATGGGCGTAGCCCGTGCCAGGCTTCTTCAGTGTCTGGGGCTGGTGATACTCTTGTGGGAGCCGGCTTGCCGGCGATGAGGCTGGCACCGGCAAAAGCGCTTTGAATCAGTGTCCGTTTTGGGTCGAAAGCTGACCGTCGTGGATGAGCTCCATCGGCCCATAGCGGTCAGTGGTTGTAGACCTTTTGGGTCAAATCACTTTTACCGCGCGGCCAATGAACTTCACCGGCCCCGTCGGCAGCCCGGTAGGCGAACCGCCGGATTTCTCCAATGTCAGCTCGAACAACTGGTTGGCCTCTAGCGGTGGCAGGCTCTGTAGCGGAACACGATAGGGCTCTCCGGGCTTGACCAGGCCCAGTGAAACCGGTGCGCGCCACTGTTCGCCCTTGGTCCAGAACTGAAGGGCCATGCCTTCAGGGACAACATCCTGGCCAAGCGGGATCAGCTCGATCATGCGGCTGTCGCTGGTCTGCACCACCCAGCCGGCGGTCTGGCTGCTCGGCGCCACCAATACCACCACGAATTGAGTGGTGGGCGGGGGCGCAGTAAGCAATGTAAACGCCAGGACCGCGCTTGCTGCCAGCCCCGCAGCACTCAGCCCTTGCCATAGACCTAGGCGTCGCCACCATTTGACTCGCTGTTGGGCGGCGGGTGCGGCCAATTCATTCAGGCTGCGCTGGATACGGCCCCACAGGCGGACGCTCGGTGGCTGCGGCGCAGCCAGCGCGGTCAGCTCCAGCAAACGTGTCTCCCAGGTATCCACGGCGGCGCGCAAAGCCGGATCGCTGCCTAGTCGCTCGGTCACTGTGGCGTGTTGCTGTGGCGACAGGGTTCCTAGCACAAACTCGCCGGCTAGGCTGTCCAATTCCTCGGCAGTATCCGGCTTCATTCCAGGCACTCCCGCAATGCCTTTAGGCTGCGCTTGATCCAGGCTTTGACGGTGCCCAATGGCGCCCCCAGCAGCCCGGCGATTTCGGCGTGGCTGCAGCCGTCCACATAGGCGTGCAGGATGCAACGCTGCGGTGCAGGCTGCAGTTTTTCGAGGCAACGGTAGATCTTCGCCGACCCTGACCAGAGGTCAATGTCATCGAATCCCCCGTGCAATGTGGGCGTCGTATCCATTTCGGCTTCGTCCAGCACGGTTTCACGGCGCGAATCGCGGATCGAATTCAGTGCCAGGTGGCGGGTGATGCTGTAGATCCAGCCGCGCGCCGAGCCGCGTGCCGGGTCGAAGCTGGCGGCGCGGGTCCAGATGCGGATAAACGCATCGTGGACGATGTCTTCTGCGCTGGCGTTGTCACGCGCGATACGCCGGGCAACGCCCAGCAGGCGCGCACCTTCGTGGTCGTAAAGCGCCTGCAGGGCGTGCCGGTCTCCCTGAGAGCAGGCCTCCAGGCAGTGGTGGTAGTCGAACGGGGCGACAGGCGAGTTCAACGTGTGCAGCTTCCTTGTGTCATGCAAGGTACCCCGGCGATCCAGCCGGGGGCTTGCCAACGAGCGTAGATGAACGATTGCAAGGTGTCTGCTCAAGTGCGCATTACTTGTCTGTCCAGAACACATAATCGGCCTGGTACTGGACGACCTGCCTGGTACCTTTGTTCTGCGCCGTGCAGTCGCTTGCCGGCGCCACGCCGCCGCGTGTGGCCAGGCGCTGGATGTAGCTGACTCCCTGCATGGCGCCTTTACCTTCGGCCGGGTTGGCCTTGACCAGTTGATAGGGTATCGCGCCCTTATCTGCAGGTGCCACCGCCAGCTGGGTGCCGGTGACTTTCGATCCGTCCTTGGCCTGCCAGGTGGCGGGTGGGCCGTAGTAGTCGCCCACTTGTTTGCCGGCACGGTCATTGAGCACGGCCTTGGGGCCGACGAAGGTCCATTCGGTTTGGCCGGGGGTGTTGGCCTTGTCGCGGCACTCGTAAGTAATCTCGCCGACACCGACGGTCTCAAGCATGACGCGATGGCCATCGGGAACCTTGACCGCATCTGGCAGTGCGGATTGGGCGTGAGCGGGTTGCAGCGCCAGGGCGAGGCTGCAGGCGAGCAGGCAGGCGGAGGGTTTGAGGCTCATGGGTAGTGCTCCTTACAGGTCATTTGGCTGGGCAGCCACAGGCCGCCCATAAGCAATACCCGCAAACGGGTGTACTGGATGCACTGAATGGGGAAAAAATTGGTTTCGCCCATCACGACCGGCAGCTAACGACCCAGCGAGGACTTTCAAGCATGGTCCGAAAATCCCTCTTGCACCCTGCGGTCCTCAGGCACCTTCCGCAGATTTAGCAGGTTTTGGCGGCAATGGACCAATAAACATCACTTTCAGTCGATCACGACCAATGACGCGTGCCAGTTCCGCGATGACGCAGTACATGAAAATCAGGGTCACGAGCAGGATCTGTATGGCCCAGAAGCGCGGCCAATTCATCGAGGACCACAGCAGGGAATTCGCGTCCATGAAGCTCGGAGCCTCCTTCCAGTAGTCGTAAAGCCGCTCCAGGTAATGCACCACCAGCGCGACGAGGGCATACATGAGGGTCTTCCAACTGACATTCCATATCAGCGGCTTGTCAGGGAAACGGTTGATGAAGGGCAACATGTCTGCCACCAGAACAGACTTTCCAAGCACCAGGGATGCAATCAGCACGGATGCCGAAACGGGAAGGTCCACCCCTGACCCCTTGATCATGAGGGCGCGGATAAGGGCCACGATGTGCAGAATGATGAAGAAGAATAGGGTCGGGGGAAGCGCCTTCATGAATTCATGTTTGATCTTCAGCAGCACGTTGCTCATTGTCGCTCCTCCAGAAAGTGAGACGCTTCAGGTGACTGCGGATATCAGTCAATGGGGAAACAGTAACGTCACTGCGGCGCGGAACCCCCAGCCTTGAGGCCCATCTCCAGATCTATCCAGCCAATACCTCGGGCCTGCCTGGATTGTCAGGGGGTGGCCATTGATTTTCAGCAGTTGGGTGACGGTCAGGTTGATGGGTACGGACCACTCGCGTGCTTGCCAATCATAGGTTGATTCGGAGTTGATGCCGTACGTGGTGTGGGTCTCGGTGGTATAGGACAGAAAAGGTTGCAGGAAGGTCTGGTTGACCTTTTCCTTCTCATCCGGCGGGCTACCATCAAGGCCCCAGATGTGGTTGGCGAGTATGCCGCGGGTCCAGCCATTTGATTGCTTGAGCGCCACTGCGGTAGGGCCCAGGCCCCATTGCTCGTTACCAAGCAATTCATCACTGCCGGTTGGAATCAACAAAGCCGGGCCCGCCCCAAGAATCCAACCACTGTCGGTGGGTTTGCTGGGGGAGAAGAAAAAGCTTTGCGTGATATCCCCGGCACCCGATTTCTCCGCCGCGCCATTGGGGGCCAAGCCATGCTGGTCGATAAGCGGGAGGATGGTACGTGAAATGAGGTTCCAGTCCTCGTTCAACTTGAACGGCAGTACTGGCTGGATGTTGGTCACGCTGTGCATGCCCTCGCCGGTGGGCCCCATCTTCTGATCCCAGTTGTACTGCACGGGCAGGCTGTACATGGCCGCTACAGGGTTGAGCGCTGCCTTGGCCAATTCCGCCGAGTCTTCGGCATGGGCACCACTGGCCTGTACGACAACCATCACGACGAACAAGCACGTGAGATGAATTCGTTGCATGTACTCTCTCTCTGCTGGCGGGTACTGAGTGCAATCACGACTGGAAGCTATCGCCCCCTATCAGCTATACGCAAACCACAAAAAGCGGCTGGAGGCAGTCTGGTACAGTCATTTCGTCACTCCGCGCTCACCAACATATTCAACTATCAAGTCTAGGGTTCCCCGACCGCCTCTTCTTAAACAAGCAACTAGAGATAGCCATGGAATGTCGGTGAGTCGGACTTGATCGTGCGGTAGGGCTCGCACCTCACCAGCAGTCCCACCTGCGGGTCCGCCGTCCGGTAAATAAATAAGTACCCATGCTCCGCGCGACTCAAGGACCAGTCCTAGACGAAAACCTTCGCCTTCGGAAATCATGCCTACTTTGGCCCCTTCGATGTTCTCCAATCCTGCAAATCGTGACGCGGCGTCTTTAATTAGTTGATAGCCAGGAAGATTTCCGAGCAAACGATCCTCTAGAGTGTGCAGCGTATTTTCCGCAGCTTTGGTTTTAGCGAGTAACCCGGCAAAAAAGCAAATGGCCCCTAGAGCAACGACAGCTGCCAGCGTAATGGCCGTGCCGCCGAGAAATGTGTAACTAGACAAAAATGGAGCAATTTTCTCAATTGGCGCTCTCAAGAGATGAATGGCTTTCTCGATGAGTATGAAAAGCACCACGAGTGGAAAAATGAATAGCAATCCGCCTGCGATAGTTGTTTTCACAAAACGAAACATGGTGTTTCCTCCGTCAGCAGGCCGCCAGCAGTAGCCCGCCTATTTCCTACAGGTATTAACCTGTTTAGCTCAAGCTCACGAAGTTGGCCACTTGCATAAATCACACCACGGACCTAGTCTAGGGATGAAGCTCCCGATTGCTCCAATCTTGCGCGGCCTAGATTAGGCCGCTTTTTTTACCCTATAGCAACCACTGGCAGTATTTCCTCTAAATCTCCCTGATCGTAGAGTCACCGTATTGCCTCCGGTGCTCAAGAGGCGTCATTTCAAACCACCTCAAGTGGGCACGGCAGAAAGACGTGGTGCGCCGATATCCCAATTCGCCGGATATCTGTCCTACCGTGAGGCTGGTTTTGCGTAACATTTGCTCAGCCTGCCTCCGGCGGATACGGTCTAAACACTCCTCAAAGTCAAAAGCTGCTTGAGACATCCGGCGCTGCAGAGTGCGTGGATGAAGATCAAGCGCTAAGGCGACTTGCTCTAATGTGCATCGCTGCTGAGGCAGTAGAATGATAATCTGTCTTCCGACTTCCACGCTAATATCATCAGACGGAATTTCTTGCGTTTCAAGGCAATATCGGACCATGGCATGCATATTAGCATCATGCTTAACGCATGTTTGGCTTAACGTGTCTGCAGGAATGGCTAAATAATTTTGATCTTGAGAAAATAAGACTGCGCAACTGAAGTAATTATCATAGTTTGAAGTACTGCCTGGAGCTGTATGCGAGAAGGCTAGAACCTGCGGTTTCAGGGGGGGGGCTCTGAGATCTCCGATGAGTAGTGCTATTGTGGCAACCCATAACTCAATGCTTTGAGGTTTGATTGAGGATTCTGTTTGAGCAGTCTCGAAATATATTACTGCTTGCCCGGGGCGGTGCTCCAATCGCAAGCGAATATCATATTCACAATGGCGCATATACCGGATGAGCGATACCAAAGCGTGGCCGACGGTAGGCGCAGACATCGCTAAGTGGTGAAGAGCTCCCGAAAGTAAATGATCATATAGTATTGCTAAGTTTTGGTTGGTTCTAGGAAGCGCCAATGCCTGAACGTGTCTTTTGAAAATATTGACGAAATTTCGTTGACACCTTTCGCCGGCCAGCATGGTAAGTCTAGGTGCATCAGGCATTGCAATTTCACTTTCCGACTGAAATCGGTCTATTGTTTTCTTGCGCATCCTAAAAAAATCAGTATCGCGAAGGCTATCCATGAGTTCGCGCCCCTCGTTAATGAATCAATTTGAAATGCCCCGCTCAAGTGTTAACGGGGCAGCTCTGATTATTTCTTGAGTTGCTGTAGAACGCCGGCCATGTCTTTGGCCCAGCCATCCAATACCGCCTTGGCATCCTTGGCTTGCATCACTTGTGATGAGTTGTCCAATTCAGCGCCGGCCCCCTTGCGCACGACTTCAGCCACTACTTGATTGCTATTACCATCAATGAACGCTGCTTCAGTCGCGATGCTGGTGTCCTGGTCACGAATGCCGGTGGCGGTGCTGATGCCGGCTGCAACCAGAGCAATTGGGATGACCTCATAGGGACGCAAGCTTTTGGTCTTGGCACTGACAGCAGTGATCGCGGGACGCACCACTAGCACGTTTGGCCCTGGGCTGGTCGCCAATGGCAACACTTGTGAAAAATGGTTCTTCAGGGTCTGGTCGTAGTATTGGGTAATTCCTTGCAGCGTCGATTGCGGAATTTTCTCTGTCGGCTGAGGTTTCGGATAGAGCTGGCTTGGCTCCAGATAGATACTCGAGTACTGCTTGGCGTCAACACCCGGCTTGATCCATCGCATCACCGGTGCTCCTGAGGGAGACTTATCCTCCTTCAGCACACTGTAATCCTTGAGAAAGCCAGAGTACTGATCAGCTTCGACATACTTGCTGGCGCAGCCATGCAGCATGAGCGTGGTCAGGCACAGCGTTGCAGCCATTACCTTGGTTTTCATGCAGTGTCTCCTTCCTTATGAGTAGCGATGAAACGCGTGTTCAGAAGCGCCAGGTGGCGCCCCCGCCAATGATGTGCAGTGCGCTGTTGTCGTAGCTGCCGGACAAGGTTGTACCGGAACGTGACTTTGTCTGTTCGATGTCCATATCGCCCAACCAAACTAGGGTGTAAGCCATGTGCAGATCCAGTCCAGCATCCACGGCATAATTGACCCCAGCAGCGAAGCGCCAGGCTTCACCCATGGGGTTATCGACGGTGCGATCTTCATCATCCACAGCGGAGCTGTCGTAACCCAGGCCCATGCTCCAGCGCCACTGCGGGGTAGCCTGATACATTGCACCTAGCGAGGCATGCCAAGTGTCTTTGTATTGGCGATCGACAGTACGGTTCGTGCCGTCTCCGTTAGCATCGACATCTACGCCAACATCTCCAAAATCGCTCCAGTCTTGCCAACCGAGGCTGCCCAGCAGCGTCCACTGATCGTCAAGTTCATGGGCCAAACTGAACGTGACGGTTTGCGGCACGTTGAGGTCGAGCTCCAGCGAATCCACATCAAGACGGCGCAATCCGGCATTTATCAACGGATTACTGATCTCGCTCAGGTGGGGTTTATCCTCGAATTCCAGTTTGACTTTGCTGGTGTAGGCAAGGCCCAGCCGGGTACTGGGATCGACTTGATAAAGTACACCCAGGTTCACACCGACACCCACATCGGTGTCCTTGTATTCCAACTGACCATCTGGGCGGTCGGCCAGTCCTAACAAATTATTGTTGATCGCCATCTCGGTGCGGTAATAGCCGACCATGATCCGCGGGCCGATGCCGATCGACAGATCATCTGTAAACTTGTAGGCCCACGTGGGTTGCAACGAAACACCGATGATCGCAGCCTCTTGCGTAAAGTAGCGACCGGCCCAGTCATCGTCATAGTCCAGTGCCAGGCCAAAGTTACCGTACATACCGAAGCCGATGGCCGAGCGTTCATCGATCTGGTGGCTGACGAACAGGCTGGCCCCAGGGAGGTACTCAAGAGAGTTTCCGCCCTCGTTGCCATCGAATTGGTTGCTGCTATTACGAGAGAAACTCAGGTCGCCAAGAATAACCTGGGCATTGGCACTGAGCTGCGTGCCCTTGAGTTGCGTAATGCCTGCGGGGTTGCTCATCAGTACGCTGGGATCTTTGGCCAGCGCAGCGGACCCTGCATTTGCCAGCCCATTGCCTTCCTGGCCAGCCTCATAGATGAGAATTCCGCCCGCCCAACTGGCGTTGGCATGGATGGCCGTGGCGAGGGCAATTGCCGGCACATAGCATGCGCGCAATCGCGCACCACGCGCTGAGCTGGCTCGTTTGTTTTTCATCATGGCTCACTCCAATTCCAAAGAGTCGCGAGGGCTGGCTAGAGCCTCACTTACCGAACGAGGCAAGGCTTCGAGTTACGTCGAAAGCCTTGCCTACGTCCGCTAACGCCGGTGAGCCATCAAGGTGTGACGATCGGGAACCAGAAGTCGAAGGTGTCCATGTAGCTCATCAGCTCTTCGAGCTTGCCCTCGTTGCCGTTGATCTTCACGTCGCCTTTGCTGACCGCGTCCTTGAGCGTGGTCTGCTTGAGCATGATGTTGTTCAAGGTGTCACGGGTCAGGGTGATGGTCGCGTCGGCGTCCTTGGCTTGCATGCCTTCGGTGTGGTTGAGTACACCGTTGACCATCTCCAGCGTGTACTTCTGTTTCAGGTCAGTGAAGTCCAGGTTGAGGGTGATGTGCTTGTCGCCCACCTCAGGCCCTTTCAGGCGCATGGCCAGGAAGTCGAAGAACAGGTCCAGGTCCATCGCCTTGACGGTGTCGGGGCTGGCGGTGTCTGGCGTTGGCAGTTTCTGCACGCCATTGCGCAGTTCCTGGGCACCGGTCAGGTAGAAGTTGCGCCATGGGCCGCTCTCGGCCTGGTAGCCCAATTGCTCCAACGTGTCGGCCTGCAGGTTCTTCGCCGCCTGGTTGTTCGGATCGGCGAAGACCACGTGGTTGACCACCTCCGCCACCCAGCGGTAGTCACCCTTGTCGTAGTACTCCTTGGCCTTTTTCAGTACAGCGTCGGCGCCACCCATCATGTCGACGTAGCGCTTGGCCTGCTCATCCGGCGGCAGCTCCCACAAGGTGGCAGGGTTGCCGATGAACCAGCCCAGGTGCAGTACGTAGGTGGCCTTGACGTTGTGGTTGAGCGAGCCGTAGTAGCCACGGTTGGAGAAACGGTTGGCGATCGACGGCGGCAGTTTCACCTGCTCGGCGATCTCGGTCATGGTGTAGCCCTTGTTGGCCAGGCGCAGGGTTTCGTCGTTGATGTAGCGGTACATGTCACGCTGCGACGACAGCTGATCCTTCACTTCCTTGTTGCCCCAGACCGGCCAGTGGTGCATGGCGTACATCACCTGGACGTCGTCACCCCACATTTTCAGCGCTTCGTTGAGGTACTTGGACCACGGCAGCGGCTCGCGGATTTTCGCACCACGCAGCGAGTAGGTGTTGTGCAGGGTGTGGGTGGAGTCTTCGGCCGTGTTCAGGGCCTTTTTCTCCTTGATGTAGTAGAGCATCTCGGCCGGCGCCTCACTGCCCGGCGCATAGAGGAACTCGTAGGTCAGGCCGTCGATCACGTGCTTCTCGCCGGTCTTCTCGATGATGTCGGTCGGCGGGATCAGGGTCACGGTGCCGGCCGAGGTGGTGGTCCCCAGGCCCGCACCGAGCTGGCCTTTATCATTCGGCGGCAGCAGGTTGCCGTACATGTAGCTTGCACGCCGGCTCATGGCGGTACCGGCCATCACGTTCTCGGCCACGGCGTGTTCGAGGAAGCCCTTGGGCGCGTAGACCTTGACCTTGCCAGCCTTGACGTCCTCTTCGTTGATCACGCCGCGCACGCCACCGTAGTGGTCGACATGGCTGTGGGTATAGATCACGGCGACTACGGGCTTTTTCGGCCGGTGCTTGTAATACAGATCGAGCGCTGCTTTGGCCGTTTCGCTGGAAATCAGCGGGTCGAAGATGGTGATACCTTCTTTACCCTCGACGATGGTCATGTTGGACAGGTCGTAGTTGCGCACCTGGTAGATGCCATCGGTCACTTCGAACAAACCGGAAATATTGATCAGCTGCGACTGGCGCCACAGGCTGGGGTTGGTGCTGGCCGGGGCCGCTTCATCTTCCTTGATGAACCCGTACTTATTCGGGTCCCAGATCATGTTGCCGTTAGGGCCTTTGATCGGCTCCGAGGGTAACGGTGCGATAAAGCCTTTGTGGGCCAGTTCGAAAGAAGTCTTGTCGTTGAAAGGAAGCTCTTTGAGCAATGCGTCATTGGCCGCCTTGGTGGCATCTGTTGCCGGTTTTGGCGATTCGGCTGCCCACGCCTGTGTGGTGAACGCGATAGCACTCGCGAGGAGGAATGACGAACCCAGTTTCCAGAGAGAGGAAGGGTTTACAGTTGCTTTTTCGTATGTGCTCGGTCTTTTCGCAATCAACATCAGAAACTCCTTTTAAACGAATGCGCTGTGCCGGATAGGTAACTGCCAGCGAACGATTTTTACAGCGATAACAAGTAGTCACGTCCCAATGACTAAACGAGTGAGTACTCTCTTTTCATGCCATGGCTAATCATGAATGAGACGCGAATCTACTCAATTGAATTTAAACATTAGACGACAAGCTCTGCGTTTCAAGTGTTAACTCTAAAAAAGGATTGAACCTTTGAGCTAAATCGGTTGTTTGGCATTTTGCCATCACGAAAGCGCTATAATGATCGGCCCGCAGACAGCTAGAAGCACATTGGACACGGCGTAACAGACCGTAAACCCCACCACAGGTGTATTGCTTCCAGATTGCTCGATGATTTTGTTCATCGAAGCGGCTTCGGTCTGAGCTCCCGCCAAGGCTCCGAGCAAGATCATGGGATGAAGGCCCAGAACGTCGCGTCCAAAGTAGAGCGTCACCAAGGGAGGGATCAGTGTGACCAATGCACCTGCCACTACTAGCGCGAGCCCCTGCTCCAGGATGGCCGCTAGCGCCGCAGGTCCGGCTAGTAGTCCTACCACTGCGCCAAATGCAGTCAGCCCGAATTCGGAGAATGCCCACTGCGCAGCCGGTGGTAGGGCACCTAGTTCCGGGTGTCGCGAGTTGTACCAACCGATCAATAGACCTGTCAGCAGGATTCCGCCGCCAATCCCCAGCTCGACTGGGATCATTCCGATGTGAGTCGAGAGCAAACCGAGCAGCGAGCCAAACACCACGGCCAAGGCGTGAATGGCAATATCAGTGCGGTCGCTCGGTTTACGCTCACGCCCTAATTGAGCCGCTAATGCATCAACGCTTGTTGCACGTCCCGTCAGGCTGATCACATCGCCTCGACGCAGCACTGTTTCGGGCAGGAGCGGTAACGGCAGACCTTGGCGAGTGATATCCGTCAAGAAGCACCCCATGCGCTCGGAGCCGACAAGCGCCTTCTTCACCTGATGAATGGTGCGGCCGGCCAATTGACGGTTGGTGAGCACGACGTCTCAACGTGCCGCGGTTCAGACTGCCGAAGAATTCCGGTCCGCTCTTAAAACCGACCGCGTAGATGAACAAGGCGAAGAACACTGCCTTCAGTTCATGGGGTACTTGCACACCGACTTGACCAATCAGCAACCCCATTAACAGGGCACCAGCGACGGAGCCCAAGTGAAACGTCCCAATCTTCACGCGCCCCAACATGACCCCAGAAGCAATCGCCAAAAATAAAGCAATTTCCGGGTTGGCACGCAATGCGCCAACGGCGAGTTCCATCATCCCCTCCTGAATCCAGAATCTATTACCGAATTGATCAGTACTGAGTATTCGAAAAATCCAGATGCGATAAGAGGTGTCATGAAATGTGCATCGGCTTGCTTCGAAGCGTATGCTTTATTGACGTCGATTGCCTGCTAAATGCCCCGTTTTGAGGCGCTGACGACTGACCCAAACATGACTCAGGTACACGAACTCATTATTTGCGAGTACTGCGATGCGGTATATCACCGCATTCCCTTGCAACGTCATCAGAGCGCCGAGTGCACCCGCTGCGGCGGCCTCCTTTATCGTCACACCAGCTTAAGTGTGGAACAGCGCTTGGCGCTGAGCGTGGCCGGTGGGGCGCTGCTGATTTTCGCCAATGCTTACAAACGCCGGCGCAGAACAGCATCGCAAGCCTAGTTCATCGTCTTGCTGACGCTGGTCTTGGGGTTTGCTGTAGAGCTTGATCCAGGCGTAGAGGCTGTGAACGGACATGCCCAGGCGCTGGGCAACATCAGCGACAGGCTTGCCTTTCTCGGTCACTTGCTTGACCGCTTCGATTTTGAATTCTTCGGGGTAACGCTGACGACTCATGGCACCTCCTATTTGGGCCTCATTATGAGGCTTGGAGGTGTCTATGAAACCAGGGGCGATTCAGTCAGTTTGGACCCAAAGCAGACATCTGGATGTTGGGGCGCTTCGCGGCCCATCGCCGGCAAGCCGGCTCCCACACCGTCCCTGCTGGCTCAGTACCGTTTGTGGCGGCCTATGACAGCGGGTTCGCCAGGGGTTGTGGCCGTGCACGCCAGGCCACAGTCATCAGCAGCCCTAGCCCCGCCATCGCTGCCCCTGCTACTGAAATCGCCGGATAACCCAACCCCGCATTGATCACCGCTCCACCCAACGCCGCCCCGATGGCATTGCCCAGGTTGAACGCACCAATGTTCACCGCAGACGCCAGGTTCGGCGCGTCCTTGGCAGCCTCCATCACACGCATCTGCAGCGGCGGCACCAGGGCGAAGCTGGCGGCGCCCCAGACCAGGATGGCCACGGCAGTCGGCAGCGGCCAGCCCAGCACCAGCGGGAACACCAGCAACACTGCAATCAGCACTGCCAGCGAGACGATCAAGGTGCGGTCAACCGAGCGGTCCGCTGCCTTGCCACCCCATACGTTACCCAAGGTCAGACCAACGCCGAACAGCACCAGCATGGCCGTGATGAACGTGGTCGAGGCCCCGGCTTCGCTGTTCAGGATGGGCGCGATATAGGTGAACACGGTGAACATGGCACTGGAGCCCACCACCGTCAGCGCCAGCGCCGACAGCACCGGCCCGCGCGCCAGCACACGGATCTCGGCCAGTGCGCCATCGCTGGCAGGCAGCTTCAGGTTGGGCAGGGCAAACCACAGCGCTGCCATCGTCAGCAAGCCAAGGCCGGCAATGCCCCAGAACGCAGTGCGCCAACCCATAAGCTCGCCGAACCAGGTAGCCATCGGCACGCCGCCAATAGTGGCCAGTGTAAGCCCCATGAACATCGCCGCCACGGCCCCGGCACGTTTTTCCGGTGACACCAGGCTGGCCGCGACAATCGACCCTACGCCAAAGAACGCGCCATGGTTGAGCGAAGTGACTACCCGGGCGATGAGCAGGCTTTGGTAGTCGGTGGCCAGCGCCGACATCAGGTTGCCCAGGGTGAAAATCGCCATCAGCCCGATCAGCAGGTATCGCCGCGGGATCTTGCCGGTGGCCAGTGTCATCAACGGCGCGCCGATCAGCACGCCAATGGCGTAGGCGCTGACCAGCAGCCCAGCGGCAGGGATCGACACGCCGAGATCGGCGGCGATACTGGGCAACATGCCCATGGGTGCGAACTCGGTGACGCCGATGCCGAAGGCACCGACAGAGAGCGCGACGAGAGGTGGGTTGATACGCATGGCAAAACTCCTAATCTGTGCGTGGAATGCTACGATTCGAGCTTTAAAAGCACTAGATCCCTTTTCTGGCAACCACCTTTGCGCAAGAGGCACAAATGGACTACCACGGGCGATCCGGCGAGATGGAGGTATTTGCCAAGGTGGTGGACGAAGGCAGCCTGTCGGCAGCCGCGCGTGCGCTAGGCCTGACGCCGTCCGCCGTCAGCCGCATCATCGCCCGCACCGAGCAGCGCCTGGGCACCCGTCTGCTGTTGCGCACCACCCGTGCGATCACCCTGACGGCCGAGGGCGACGCCTACCTGCACGGCGCACGACGCATCCTCGCCGACATGATCGAAGTGGAAGAAGCCATCACCGACCAGGGCGTGCCGCGGGGGCGGCTGAGGGTCAGCGCCGCGCTTGGCCACGGCAGGCAAACCGTGGTGCCGCTGGTAGCCGCGTTCAGCGCCCTGTATCCGCAAGTGCTGGTCGACCTGACGCTGAGTGACGAGATCACCGATATCCTCGGCGGCCAGGCCGATGTCGCCTTGCGCTTCGGGCATCTGCCGGACAGCTCGCTGAGTGCTCGCTACATCGGCGACACCGGCGAAGTCATCGTCGCCTCGCCCGCGTACCTCGAACGCTGCGGCGCCCCCTTGCAACCTGAAGACCTGGCCCGGCATAACTGCCTGCGTTTCAACTTCCGCCGTGCGGTGTCCGAGTGGCCGTTTGTTCGGGAGGGGCAGGCTTTTTCGCTGAAGGTGGCCGGCAATATCGAATGCAGCAGCGGCGAGGCGCTGGCGCAAATGGCCAAGGTTGGCGCCGGCATTGCACGGATCGGTACCTTCACCGTGGCCGATGAGCTGCGACGCGGCGAACTGGTGCCGCTGCTGGAGGCTTTCAACCCGGGCGACCGGGAGCCGATCCACGCCGTGTTCGTCGGCGGCCCGGCGATGCCGGCGCGGGTGCGGGTGTTCGTGGATTTCATGGTGGCCAATCACCAGGGCTGGCCGACGCCCTCATGCCAGGCGGCATCGGGCTGAAAACACGCCGGCGCAGGGAACGTCTGCCCTGCGGCGACCTCCCACAGTAATGCAGGGCGAACGACGCGCTGCCATTCACACTTGGAGGACTGGCGCTGATGAAAAAGATCCTGATGGTGCTGACATCCCACGATCAGTTGGGTAATACCGGCAAGAAAACCGGCTTTTGGCTGGAAGAGTTCGCCGCCCCTTACTACGTGTTCATCGATGCCAACGCCGACGTCACCCTGGCCTCGCCCAAGGGCGGCCAGCCACCCCTGGACCCGAAGAGCGACGAGGACGACGCACAGACCGATGCCACCCGGCGTTTTCGCGCTGACAGCGAAGGGCAGATGGCGCTGGCCGACACGGTACCGCTGAGCGAAATCGACCCGTACAACTTCGATGCCGTGTTCTATCCCGGTGGCCATGGGCCGCTGTGGGACCTGGCCGAGGACCAGGATTCGAAAACGCTGCTGGAAGCTTTTTACGCCTCCAACAAGCCGATCGCCGCAGTCTGCCATGCACCGGGCGTGTTCAAGCACGTCAATGCACCGGATGGCCATCCGGTGGTCAAGGGCAAGAAAGTGACCGGTTTCGCCAACAGCGAGGAAGACGCCGTCGGGCTGACCCAGGTGGTGCCGTTTCTGGTCGAGGACATGCTCAAAAGCAAAGGTGGCGAGTATTCCAAGGCTGCAGACTGGGCGAGTTATGTAGTCGAGGACGGCCATCTGATAACAGGGCAGAACCCTGCTTCGTCGGAGGGTGTGGCCAAGGCATTGCTCAAGCGGCTTTCGCGCGAGTAGCCAGCGTGCCATGCCGCTGAATGTGCTTACACCACGGCTGCGGGGTAAGTGTCGCGCAGGCTTGCCCGCAGCCACTCGATGAACCACAGCGCATCGTCACTTAGCATCTGTGAAGGCGCGAGCACCTGGTAGCTCTCCAGCGGCACGCCCTGCGCCACACAGCGCACCAGGCTCCCCGCCTGCAGTTCGCGCCCGACCAGTACGTCGGTGGCCAAGGCAATCCCGTGCCCGCTCTGCGCCAGGTTCAGCACGATGTCGTTGCTCAGGTGCGATGCATCGGCCTTGGCCCTCACCCTGACGCCTTGGGCGGCGAACCAGCTGCTCCACCAGTTGCCGTCGTCGACATGGATCAGCTTGCAGCGGGGCAAGTCGCGAACGGACAAATGCTCGGGCAACTGCGCCCGGTAGGCCGGGGAGCACACGGCAAACACTTCGGGGCGGATCAACACCTCGCGAACGCCAGACAACTCCCCGGGCAAGCCGTAGGCGATGCCCAGGTCGGCCTGGCGAGCATCGACGCTGGTGAAGGTGGCGTTAGGTTCGATGGCGATCTTCAGCTCCGGCCGCAGCGCACGCAGTACCTCGATGTGCGGCGTCAGCCAGCGCGAAGCGAACGCCGGCACACACAGGATGCGCAACCAGCGCTCGGCACTGCGCCGCCCGCAGCGCATGCCGGCGTCTGCCAGCAGCTGCAGCGACTCGGACACCGCCTGGTAATAGTGGGCACCGTCCTGGGTCAGGCTGACGCCCCGTGGTGAACGGTCGAGCAGGCGCACGCCCAGCCAGTCTTCGAGGATTTTCACATGCCGGCCAATCGCCGGCTGGGTGACGTGCAACGCGCGGGCCGCCGCAACGTAACTGCCCAAACGCGCTGCTGCCTCGAAGGCGCGCACGGCATTCAGCGGAGGGAGCCGGTCAATCGCCATGGGGTGAACATCCTCAGCTGTCAGTTTTTTTAATAGCGGCGGAAAATTTATTGTGCTTTTCCGCTCCCCGCAAGTTCTCGACACTCGCAAGGCGTACTTCCACGCTCTACGAGGAGCCGCCCATGCTGGCGATACCAACAATAAAACGATCGTTCACCGTGCTGTCCGTGCTGGCCGCCATGACCGGCGCGGCGCATGCCGACGACGCCAGGGGGCCGTGCGGCGTGCCCGGGCTGCAGACGTGCCCGCAACCCTTCGACAAGGTGCTGCCCGCCCCCAAGGACATGCTCACCTGGGACCAGGCAACCCGCGTGGTAGGTTTTCGCAACACCTACCGCCTGTACGGCGGTGACGTCTTCAGCACCCACGGCGCCAAGCCGTACCCGCTGCCTGCAGCCGACCACACCCTCGCCGATGTGCGCTACACCCTGGAGGGCAAGCCCCAGGGCCTTGCCGACTACCTGCACAACCAGAGCGTGACCGGCCTGCTGGTGCTCAAGGATGGCAAGGTGGCCTACGAGCACTATGCGCAAGGCAACACCGCGCAAACGCTGTGGACGTCACGCTCGGTGGCCAAGTCGGTGGTCAGCGTGCTGGTGGGCGTGGCCATCAAGGAAGGCAAGATCAAGTCGGTGGACGACAAGATCACCCAGTACGTCCCCGAACTCAAAGGCAGCGCCTGGGAAGACGTGACGCTGCACCAGCTGATGCAGCACACCTCCGGGGTGGTCTGGGACGAGAACTACGCGTCGAAGGATTCCGACTTCTCGCACATGACCCAGTGCGAAGCCAAGCCCGACCCGTACCAGTGCGTGCTCAACCTGGTGCGCTCGGTGAAGCGCAAGCCGGGGGTCAAGCCTGGCGAGGTCTGGTCGTACAACACCGGCGGCGCCTGGCTGGTGGGCCGCGTGCTGGAAAACGCTACCGGCCAGACCCTCGCCAAATACCTGGAGAAGCAGGTCTGGAGCCGCTATGGCATGCAGCAGGACGGTGTGTGGCACGCGCTGGTGCCCGGCAAGGTCGACATGGGCGGCCACGGTTTCAACGCCACCCTGCGCGACTGGGGCCGCTTCGGCCAGTTCGTGCTGAGCGGCGGCCAGTTGCCGAGCGGTGAAAAGCTGCTGCCGGATGACTGGATTGCGCGCTCCACGCACTGGAACCAGGCCAAAGGCTCGGTGACCGCCGCCGCGCCGAACGGGCAATACGGCTACCAGTGGTGGTACAACGCGCCCGCGCCGGATGCCAAGGCCGAGCCGAAGCAAACGGCGAACAGCGGCCAGACGTTCTGGGCGCTGGGGATCTTCGGCCAGACCATTGCCATCAACCCGGCCGAGCACCTGGTGGTGGTGCAGTGGTCGACTTGGAAGAACGCCGAAACGCCGAGTTCGTTGTATGACGAACAGGCGGTGTTCGTGAATGCCGTGGCCGAGGCGTTGGACCGTGGCCAGGCGAAGTAAGCTGCGCTTTTGCGTATAGAACAAAGGGTGTACATGCGCCGCTGAAGTCGTGGGAGCCGGCTTGCCGGCGATGCAGGCGTCATCATTGGATGGCACCGGCTTCGCCGGTGATCGCCGGCAAGCCGGCTCCCACACAATCCCCGCGGCCGAAGCTTGTGACAGGGCCATGAACGAAATGTGGGAGCAGGCCTATTCCATTGCCTGAGCCAGTCCCTGATCCTCGCCCAGAAAGCCCCCACTCTGGTGCTCCCATAGCCGCGCATAGGTGCCGTTCCTAGCCAGCAACTCACTGTGCGTGCCTTGTTCGATGATGCGCCCTTCATCCATCACCATCAGCCGGTCCATGGCCGCGATGGTGGAGAGCCGATGGGCGATGGCGATCACGGTCTTCCCTTGCATCATCTCGTCGAGACTTTCCTGAATGGCCACTTCGACTTCCGAGTCCAGCGCGCTGGTGGCTTCGTCCAGCAACAGGATCGGCGCATTCTTGAGCATCACCCGTGCAATGGCGATGCGTTGGCGCTGGCCGCCGGACAGCTTGATGCCGCGCTCGCCCACCAGGGTGTCATAGCCGCTATGGCCCTGGCGGTCGCTCAGCTGCTGGATGAACCCGTCGGCCTGGGCATTGACCGCGGCGTTGCGGATTTGCGCATCGCTCGCCTCGGGGCGACCGTAGGCGATGTTGTCGCGGATGGAGCGGTGCAGCAGGGAGGTATCCTGGGTCACCATGCCGATGGCACTGCGCAGGCTGTCCTGGGTCACCTTGGCGACGTTCTGCCCGTCGATGCGGATGGTGCCGCCGTCGACGTCGTAGAAGCGCAGCAGCAGGTTGATCAACGTCGACTTGCCGGCACCGGAACGGCCCACCAGCCCGACTTTCTCGCCGGGTCGGATGTGCAGGTTCAGCCCATCGAGCACCTGGCGCTCACCGTTGTAGTTGAAACTGACATTGTCGAAGCTCACGGCGCCGCCGGACGTCACCAGAGCCCCGGCGTTCGGCGCATCCTGCACCTTGGGGCCACGGGTCAGGGTAGCCATGCCATCCTGCACGGTGCCGATGTTCTCGAACAACGAGGTCATCTGCCACATGATCCAGTGCGACATGCCATTGATGCGCAAGGCCATGGCAGTGATCGCCGCCACCGCACCGGTGCCCACCTCACCCTGGTGCCACAGCCACAAGGCATAGCCGCCTGCACCCAGGATCAGGCCGACCACCAGTGCCTGGTTGACGATCTCGAACTGGCTGACCAGGCGCATCTGGCGAAAGCCGGTCTGTTTGAAATCCTCCATCGCCGCACGGGCAAAATGCGCCTCGCGCTTGGAGTGGGAGAACAGCTTCACGGTGGTGATGTTGGTGTAGGCATCGGAGATGCGCCCGGTCATTGAAGAGCGCGCGTGGGCCTGTTCTTGCCCGACCTTGCCCAGGCGCGGCACGAAGTACAGCATGGCCAGGCCGAACAGCGCGAGCCAGGCAATGAACGGCAGCATCAGCTTCAGGGCGAAACCGCCGGCCAGGGCGATGATCGCGATGAAGTACACGCCAATGCCGGGGACGATCTCGATGACCGTGAACAGCACCTCGCGCACGGCCAGCGCGGTCTGCATCACCTTGGTGGTGACCCGGCCGGAGAACTCATCGGAAAAGAACGACAGGCTTTGGCGCAGCATCAGGCGGTGGAAGTCCCAGCGCAAGCGCAGCGGCAGGTTGATCGCCAATACCTGGTGTTGCATCAGGGTGCGCAGGGCCACCAGCGCGATGCTGGCCAGCAGCACCAGGCCGATACTCCACAGCACGCGGCTTTCTTCGCCGCTCACCCCGCCACCTGTCTGCCAGGTCGAGAGCAGGTCGACGACCTGGCCGAGGAAGGAGAACAGCCAGGCTTCGTAGATCGACACACCGGCGCTGAACAGCGCAAGCGCGAGGATGTAGCCGCGGGCTCCCCGCGTGCAGGCCCAGAGGAAGCGCAGCAGGCCGACCGGGGGCGGCGGGGCTTCATCGGGTGGGAATGGGTCGAGCCATCGTTCGAACACACGCAGCATGGTAAATCCCCTAATGGTCAAGTAGCGGCCGGGCCAGTGCCGCATTGATCAGGTAACCATACAGCACATCGAGGCGCGAATTTCCAGGGGACAATAAACGCGGGGCCGCCGCGCGGCCCCTGGGTTTCAACTGGCCGGTCGTGGTTACTTGCCGTGCTTGGCCTGCAGGGCTTTGGCCTGCTCGAGGTGATGTTGCAGCGTCGGCAAGGCATCACTGGCGAATGCCTTCAGCTCAGGTTTGTCGGACGACGTGGCCTCTTTCTGGAACAGCTCCACCGCCTTCTCGTGGGCATCGACCTGGTTGTTGACGTAGGACTTGTCGAACGACTCTTCACGCCATTCGAGGATCATCTTCTTGACCTTGTCGGTCAGCGCCGCTTCGTCGGGCACGCTGATGTCCAGCTTGCGGGCGATATCCCCGAGCTTCTGGTTGGCCTTGGTGTGGTCGGTGACCATCTGCTGTGCGAACTGCTTGATGTCGGCGCTCTGGGATTTTTCCTGAGCCAGGTTGCTGGTCACCACTTCGGCGATCCCTGCCTCGGTGGCGGTATCGACGAAATCATCGGAGCTTGCGGCCTGTACGTGGAAGGAAGCCATGCTCACCAACAGCGTAACGCCGGCGAGCTTCAGAAATGGATTGCTCATCGTTCACTCCTTCGTTTCAGGGGCGCGACCTCAGTGTCGCAATCGGTTGAGCCGCGCCAACCCGCAAAGGTTTATTTTTTTTCGCGAGCACCGTTGGTCCCCCCGTGGGCCATGCCGATCGAATCCGGGAGCAACCGTCTTACTCCAAATCTGTAAATCAGCCCAAATCCCCTGTGGGAGCCGGCTTGCCGGCGATGAGGCCAGGACAGGCAATAGCAGGTCGATAGGTCTGCTCGGGCCCTATCGCCGGCAAGCCGGCTCCCACAAGGTGGCTGCGACAAGCTTTCAATGGGTCATGCAGTTCCACGAGAGGTGCCCGGTATGACGGTGATGCGCCCTGTAACCCACCGCCAGCTCAGTCAGCTGGCGGATGATGACCCGCAATCACGCTACCAGGCCATGCTGCAAGGCCCGGATGCCGAGGGCCGGGAGTGGCTTGCCAGGCAATTGCGCCGTACCGAGGTGATGACCGACGACCTGCCCGATACTCCCGAGGCGCTCGCACAATGGGCGCACGCCCACGCCGCCAAAGTGGCCCACGAGCATACGGCCTACCTGCAGCAACGCGCCGCTGGCGCGCCTCGGCGTTACTTCGCCAACCGCGCTCAGGCGCTCTGGTTTCTGCAGCAGGTCGCACCCACCAAGCTAGTGGACGGCGCCTGGCTGCATGGCACCCTGCGCCACTGGCTCGACCCACGCTTTCACGGGTTGATCCGCACGTTTCTCGAAGAACTCGGCGACGGCGACCCACGTTGCAACCATGTGTTGATCTATCAACGCCTGCTGAGTCGTCTGGGCTGCGCACAGCTGCTGCCACTGGACCCCACGCGCTACCTGCAGGGTGCGTTGCAACTGGCGCTCGGGCAGTATGGCGAAGACTTCCTGCCCGAGGTGATTGGCTACAACCTGGGCTACGAACAGCCCCCGTTGCACCTGTTGATTACCGCCCACGAGCTCGCCGAACTCGGCATCGATGCCCATTACTTCCAGCTGCATGTCACCATCGACAACGCCGCCAGCGGCCATGCCCGACGCGCCCTGGAAAGCCTGCGCCTGCTGATGGCGGGGGAGGACGCTCAGGCCTTCTATGGCCGTGTCAGGCAGGGCTATCGCCTCAATGACCTGGGCACCGATACACCGTCGTTGATCGCGGGTTTCGACCTTGAAACCGAGCTGTTGGCAGCGCTTGAGCGCAAGCGGGTGTACGGCCAGTGCATGCATTCGGACCGTTGCCGCCTGCAAGGCCGCACCATCAACCAGTGGCTGGCCGAACCCGGAGGGATGCCGGGTTTGCTGCGAGCCCTCGAAGCCCAAGGCTGGGTACGCCGCGGCGAAGACCCGTTGCACAGCCGTTTCTGGGCACTGATCGATGGTCCGGTGGCCGCCATGTTCGGGGTGTTCAATGCCTACGAGAAACAGCTCTGGCATGACTGGATCGCCCACGAGTGGCCGGGTGTGCAGTATCGGCGAGTGGCGCCAGGGCAGTGGGAGAACGAACTGGCGCTGGAAGAGGGCGCTGACAAGTCGCACGGCTCGCCCGATGTGTATCGATTGATTGCACGGATGTCCGCAGGTTGCCACGCGCAACCGGACGGCCTGCGCGCCACCCGCGACTACATCCGCGCCACGGGGCTTGCGCAGGGAGGGCCACGCTGATGTTGCTCGACCAACAGCAAACCCAGGCTGACCAGGCCCTGCTGCAACTGGGCCGGCGCCTGCGCGCCGATGGCTACCGTTTTACCTGCGTGACGCCGGCCACCCAGGCGCGGGTCAATGCCAGGCCCCAGGCGCAACAGGCTCATGACTTGCGCGACGTGTTCGGCTGGAGCCGGCCATTTTCGCCTTCATTGATCAGCACCGACGAGCTGCAGCAATTGACGGCGGCCGGCGTGCTGCAGGGGGAGGGCAATCTGCTGCGCAGCACCGTGCGTTGGTCCAGCCTCGACGACCTGCTGCTGACCCATTCGGCATGGCCGACCGACAGCAGCGATGCCGTGTTCTTCGGCCCGGACAGCTACCGTTTCGCCCAGGTCATCCGCGATCACCTGCAGCACCGCCTGCACCCTGTACAGCACGCGGTCGATATCGGTTGCGGCAGTGGCATCGGGGCGCTGCTGATCGCCCGTGCCGCGCCCCATGCGCAGGTCAGCGCGGTGGACATCAACCCCTTGGCCCTGCGCTATACCGCGATCAATGCGGCGCTGGCCGGGGTGGCCAATGTGTCGGTAGAGCCCAGTGACTTGCTGGCCGGTATCACCGGCACGTTCGACCTGATCGTGGCCAATCCGCCCTACATGCTCGATGCCAGCAAGCGTACCTATCGCCACGGCGGCGGCACATTGGGCGCTGAGCTGTCATTGCGCATCGTGGAGCAGGCGTGCCAGCGCCTGGACGCTGGCGGCACCTTGTTGTTGTACACCGGCGTCGCCATTGTCGAGGGCCGCGACGCATTGCTGGAAACGGTGCGCCAGCGCCTGCAGGGTTCGGCCTTCAACTGGGTGTACCGGGAAGTGGACCCCGACGTGTTTGGCGAACAGCTGCTCGAACCCGGTTACCAACAGGTCGAGCGCATCGCGGCAGTCGCGCTGACCCTGACCCGCAATGGCTGAGCCTACGATGGCTGCAGCGTGCACGTTCGGCATCGAGGAGGAATACCTGCTGGTGGATCTTGCCAGCGGTCAGGTACAGGCCAGGCCATCGCAAGCGGTGGCCCGTTGTTGCCAGAAGGTGCTGGGCGAGCATTTTGCCGAAGAAATGTTCTGCAGCCAGATCGAGCTGGTTTCGCCGGTGTTCGACAACCTTCAACAGGCTCGCCATTTCTTCGCCGAACACCGCCTGCGCCTCAACGAGGCATTGGCCGAGGAGGGGCTGGGCCTGTATTGCGCCGCCAGCCACCCCAACGCGCCCTGGCGGCGCCAGCAGGCCCGCCGCACAGCGCATTTCCGCCAGCTGTTCGACGACTACCAGGCCGTGGCCCAGCGCAGCCTGTTGTCGGGTCTGCATGTGCACGTCGGTGTGCCCGCAAGCTGCGACCGCATGCAGCTGATCAACCGTCTAATGTACTGGCTGCCCTTGTTGCTGGTGCTCAGCACTTCGTCGCCCTTGTGGTGTGGCCAGGCCACGGGCTACCAGAGCTATCGCCGGGTGGTCTGTGGCGAGTGGCCGCACATGGGGTTGCCCGAGCCGCTGGCGGACTGGAACGCCTACCTGCGCTATCGCGCCCTGTTGCAACGCACCGGCGCGCTGGCCGTCGACGGAAACTTCTGGTGGGCAGTGCGACCTTCACGGCGCTTCCCAACGGTGGAACTGCGTATCTGCGATGCGTGCCCGCGGCTGGAAGACGGGTTGGCCATTGCCGGGCTATTCCGCCACCTGGTCGAACAGGCGCTGCACACCCGCGAGGGTACGCGGCCGATGACCCGGGAACTGCGTTGGGTCACCCAGGAAAACTACTGGCGGGCTTATCGTTATGGGCGTCAGGGCACCTTCCTGGGCGTGCACGACGAGCAACCGGTGAATGCCGCAGGGTGGCTGGCGCAGCTACAGGCGCTGCGGCCTCCCGTCACCGTGGATGCCGAGCGCTCGTTCAGGCACGCCGAACGCATCTTGAGTGAAGGCACCAGCGCCGAGCGCCAGCTGGCAAGCTTCGACCAGGCCTGTGCGCAAGGCCTGGACGTGCGCGGGGCGTTGCGCGCAGTCGTCGAGCAGGTGCTGCGGGATTCGGGGCATTGATCGACGCGTTCGCCCCGAGGAAAGAGACCGCGTCAGGTGCGCAGGGCCTGGCGCGGTTTCGATTTGCCTTTCAAACCATAGTACCCACCCAGCATCAGCAGATAGCCCACCCACAGGGTAGTGCCACTTTGCCATCATCACAAGAAGTCGCAGCCGAGCACCCCCGAACGCGCGAGAGCCATAGGGCAAGCCCTGCGGCTGCCAGGCGGCAGGCAAATCTTTCATGAGCCGACTTGAGTCTTACAGATAGTCAGACTAATACTTAATGACTGCCGGAAGAGGGATGATCATGCAGACGCGCTTTGTTGTGGTTCCCGCCGTACCTAGCCAGAAAGAAATTTTTCCCCGACGTGTTGGTTTTCCCAGCGCGCTGGGCGAGGGCTACGACCTGTACGACACGCAAGACAAGGTCCGCCTGAGCGTGAATTATTCGACGCGCGCCGAGGCTGAGTTCGACTGTGCATGCCGCAATGGTTGCCAAGGGACGAATGAGGCGAGCGTTGCCGGGAATGGATGAGGTGTTTTGCCCGGTAGATAATCAGTTTTAACCTCTTTCTTGTAGGACATTTCCCAAACATACTTCGGCCGCCTTTTTTTCGTTGTGGCCGCTTGGGCTGCGCTCTAGTCTCGGCGGGTCGTTGCATTTTGACGACACGGCTTTGACAGGCCGTAACGAGCACATTGCATGGCTTTGCCGTTTATGGCGGCTGTGCACTGGGCACGCTTGCGTGCGCCGGTTTCTGTGTTCGCCGGTCTGTCAACCTATGCACAGCTGCCACCCTTCTGTTTGACAGCGGGTAGGTGGTGGTCCCACCAAGAGCACAGTCAATATGTTGAAAATTGTCCCCGATCCGCCGCACAACCCCCATTCCCTCGAAGACACCCTCTTCCAAGCCACGGACTACGCCCTGTGCGCGCAGACCGTGATTCATCAGGCACTGCTGCTGCAGCCCAAATCACCGGCTTCGATTCTGATGATGGCGTCGATGCATGAAATGGAGGCGCTGCGGGTGATGCTTGAGTCGATGTTGATCCAGGTGCAGATGCCGGCTGAGCCTGGGACTTTGCACTAGGGCTCAAGTGATGTGTTGTCTGGGCTGGCCCTATCGCCGGCAAGCCGGCTCCCACAGAGATCTCCACAGATTTCGGGTCTTGTGTAGCACCTGTGGGAGCTGGCTTGCCAGCGATAGGGCCAGACCAGGCAGCAAAAATTTCAGGGAGATTGAGCAATGGACGAGAAGCCCATGATGATCTGGGCAGCGCACTACCTGAGTGCCTTGGCCAAGGCACTGATGGATGATGCCGAGCTGGGCATGATGCACTGAGTGCCTTGGTGACTGGACTGGCCACATCGCCGGCAAGCCGGCTCCTACACCGACCTGTGGAGATCTTGAGGATTGTGCAGTACCTGTGGGCGCTGGCTTGCCAGCGATGAGGCCGGCCCAGCAGCCCGGCATGTTTCGAACTGAACTGCGCCACCCCAGCCTGAGTCGCATCCTTTGAACCCCGCAAAAAAGGATGTTGGCAATGAAAACCATGACTCGACTGTTCACCGGCCTGGCACTGGCAGGTGCATTGGGCGCCTCGATGGCCTGGGCCGATCAGCCCGGCGCCGATTGGACAGTGACCAAGGATCAGGCCGAAGCTGCCTTGAAGGGCGCTGGCTATACCCAGATCACCAAGATCGAAGCCGACGACGGCCATTGGGAAGGGGAGGGCATGAAGGCGGACGGCAAGCGCTACGAATTCCAGGTCGACCCGCACAAGGGCACGATCATCAAGGATGAACTCGATCGCTGAAGGCACGCTTGTCCTGCCAGAGCTCGCGCCTGTGCGCGGGCTTTTTCATGACCAGGCGGGCGTCAGCCGGCTATATGATTGGCAAGCAATGCCCATTTCCGTGTACCCAGGGCCTCCACGGCGGCGCGGCCCCGTTCAATGTCTTCGACCGTGCCTCGGTACTCGTCATACAGCACCGGGTCAGTGTCGACCAAGGCCGAGGTCTGGTCGTAGATCGGTGGAACACGCCCCACCGCCGACCACACCGATCCCCACTGGGGTGGTTGTGAATCACCACGCCAACATCATGCCGCGCCGCGTGCACATCCATGTGCAGGTTGATGGCCGGGGTGATGTTCCAGTCACCCTCGATCACCTTGCCCTGCTGATCGAGGCGCAAAATATCCGAGGCGGTGACCTCTCCCCAGGTGAGTTCCCACGGGTTGGCCAGGTAAGTGCCGTCGTCCTGGCGAACGGTGATGTGGCCGGCGATATGGTCGTTATAGCCCTCGCGGGACAATACCCGGCACAGCAAGGCCACGCGCTGGCGCGGTGTCAGATCGGGTAGCAGCGGGTAGCGACCTGGCCTGGGAATGTAGCGGGCCAGCAAATCATGGTTCAGTTCATCCTTCAGCATGGCTGTTTCCTCTTCAGCGACCGATGCAAGTGGTGATCAACCCGTCAGCGAGTCAGGCGTGGGCGGCCCCACGCGCGAACACCGAGGTGCGATGCATGCGCCGTTGGTGCGGTTGATAGTTCAGGATGGCGTTGTGCAGCACGCTGCGGTTGTCCCAGAGCACCATGTCCCCGACCCGCCAGCGATGGCGAAAGCCGAATTGAACCTGCTGGCAATGGGCATTCAGGTAGCCGAGCAGCGCATCGCTTTCGGGGCTGGCCACGCCGTCGATATGGGTGGTGTAGGTCGGGCTCAGGTACAACGCCTTTCGACCTGAAACCGGGTGCGCGATGACCAGTGGATGAAGGTGCCTGCGGTTCATCTTGATGACGTCGACATAGCGCTCGTGCGTGACGACGTTCTGGCGCAGCGCCGCCGTCATCGGTCCGTTCATGTCGTGCCAGGCATTCAGGCCTTCGAGATACTGCTTCATGCGTTCGGACAATCCGTCGTACGCGGTGGTCATGCTGATCCAGCAGGTATCGCCGCCGCACGGCGGCAATACCTGCGCGTGTGTCATGGTGATGATCGGGGGGCTGGGCAGGAAGCTCTCGTCGTGGTGCCACATATCGGCGCGATCGCCCTGTTTGGAGTCGATCACGGTGATCTGTTCGAAACCTTTGACCAGGTTGGGATAGAAGGTGTGAACTTCGGGCTCGCCGAAGTACCGGGCAATCGCCAGGTGCTGCTCGGGCCGTAACCCAGGTACAGACAAGATCAAGGTTTCATGCGTGATAAGTGCTGCTTCAAGTTTCACCCAATATTTCCCCAACAAGGACTCGATCGTTGCCTTGTTGTACGAGCGTATGCTCGACGAAGAATCCGAGGAATTGCTTCGGGTGCGCGAGCGGTTGGTTGGCGTAGCATTGAAGTCGGCACTGCGCGATATTCTGGCCAACATCATTCGTGTTGAAACACGCCTGTTCAAATTGAACAGGGCCTTTCACTTGCGTTTCCAGTAGATCCTGCTGCAGGTCAGCAGCGCTCGACGCTCCCTTCTCTTGAACCAGGCGTGAACCAGGCCCGCAACATTACAAAACACAAGTTGACAGCCAGCGGATAAAGAACAGAACATCGCGCCGCCGTTATGCGAAGGATTCCCATTATCAATACGTTTAGTGTTGGGATTGCTCGCGTATTCCATCCAGTCAGGAGTCCATGGATGTCCGCTTGTTTTGTTTCCCCCGCTTTCAGCATTCGCCAAGCCGCGCTGGCGGTGAGCCTTTCCAGCTCGATGCTGGCCTGTGCCAATGCCTGGGCAGCGCCTGTGAGCTACAACATTTCCGCAGGGCCACTGGCGACCGCCATCAATCAATTCGCCACAGTCAGCGGGGTGATTGTCAGCTTCAGCAGCGAAGAAACCGCCGGCCTGCGCAGCGAAGGACTGCAGGGCAGTTACGAGCCGGAACAGGGCCTCGCGCATCTGCTGCAAGGCACTGGTCTGCAGCTGCAGCAGGTGGCAGACAAGCGCTACATGCTGGCTCGCCCCCTCCAGGAGGGCGGCGCAATGGAACTGGGGGCAACGACCGTATCGAGCGTGCAACTGGGCGCCACCACAGAAGGCACCGGCAGCTACACCACAGGTTCGGCCAACACCGCGACGGGGCTACGGCTCTCTGCACGCGAGACGCCTCAATCGGTCAGCGTGGTCACCCGTCAGCAGATCGAAGATCAGAACCTCAATGACGTTGCCGAGGTGCTTGAACAGACCCCAGGCGTGGTCGTCGACAGCATGGGGCCAGCGGGCAGCGACGCCAACCATATCTACGTGCGCGGCTTCGAGGTTGGCAGCATCCAGGTCGACGGCGTCAACCGCCCCAATACCTATGGTTTTCGTGATGACCTTGCCGACATGGTGAGCTACGACCGAGTCGAGGTCGTGCGGGGGGCCACGGGGCTGATGTCGGGCACCGGCGACCCGGGCGCGACCGTCAACCTGATTCGCAAGAAGCCCACCCTCGAAACCCAACGCAAGCTGACCCTCAAGGCGGGCTCGTGGGACGACTACCGCACCGAGCTGGACGTGTCCGGCAAGTTGTCGGAAAGCGGCAATGTGCGTGGCCGCTTCGTCGCGTCGAACACCAACAGCCAGAGCTATGTCGACCGCCAGTCCCTGGATAAGCAGGTGGCATACGGGGTGCTGGAGTGGGACGTTACTGACAGCACGATGCTGACAGTGGGGGCGGAATATCAGGAGATGGACAACGACGGGGCGGGCAACCACGGCTTCACGATGTACAACTCCGATGGCAGTCACTTCAATCCCTCCCGCTCGTTCAACTCGGCCGCGGACTGGAGCTACCACAAGCGTCGCACGAAAACGGTGTTCACCACCCTTGAGCACCAGCTGGACAACGGCTGGCAGTTGAAACTGAATGCCGAACACAACCGCCGCAGCTATGACGACGCCTTTGCCACCGCAGCCAGTGGCACCGTCAACCCCGATGGCAGTGGCGTCTCCACCTGGACGGGCCGTTGGGCCGGTGAGCCCCGGCAGACCTCGTTCGACCTGTCGGCGACCGGCCCATTCGAATGGTTCGCCCGCGAGCACCAACTCTACCTGGGGGCCAGTCACTACAAGGCTTACTACCGGAACGACGGTTACCCACTGTGGACCATCCAGTCCATCGACAACATCTTCACCTGGGACGGCTCGCTGCCCATCCCGGACGCTATTCACACCAAGTCTTCGGAAGATGCGCTGGACGAAACCCAGGACGGCCTGGTGGCGTCGGTCCGCTGGAGCCTGGCCGATGACCTGTCGCTGATTACCGGCGCGCGGTTGATCGACTGGAAACGTGACGAAGCCAATACCGACTTGTCGACCGGCCAGACCAGCCGCACCTCGCGAACCGAAAACGGGGTCGTCACGCCGTACGTGGGCCTGGTGTATGACCTCGACGAACACTGGTCGGCCTACGCCAGCTACACCACCATCTTCAAGCCGCAGAGCAACAAGGATGTCAATGGCACCTATCTTGATCCTTTGGAGGGCGTGAACTACGAGATGGGTCTGAAGAGCGAATTCTGGGACAAGCGCCTGACGACCGCGTTCAGTGTCTTCGAGGTGCACCAGGACAACCTCGCCGTCGCCGACGGCAGCAACCTGGCCCCGGATGGCAACCAGGCCTACCGTGCCGAGTCCGGTACCAAAACCCGCGGTTTCGAGATGGAAATGGCCGGTGAGATCCTGCCCGATTGGCAGGTATCGGCGAGCTACACCTATGCCGTGAGCAAGGACTCGGATGGCGAGCGCCTGCTCACTGAAATACCGCGCGATACCTTCAAGCTGTTCACCAGCTACCGTCTGCAGAGCCTGCCGCAGTTGAAGGTGGGCGGTGGTGTGCGCTGGCAGGGAACCGAGTATTACAAGGATGCTGGACCTAACGGCGAAACGTTCACTCAGGGCGACTACAGTGTGGTCGACCTGATGGCGCAATACGCGTTCACGCCGCAAACCAGCGTCTCCTTGAACCTCGACAACGTGTTCGACGAGAAGTACTACACAGCGATTGGCGCGCGTGGATGGTATGGCGCCCCGCGTAGTGCCACGGCTACGTTGGTGTATGCGTTTTAACGCACCTACTTGACCTCTGGTGGCGTCTGACCCGGCCTCATCGCCGGCAAGCCGGCTCCCACAGGTACACCGCAAGCCTTGAATGCTATGGCGTTCCCTGTGGGAGCCGGCTTGCCGGCGATGAGGCCGGCGCTGGCAACAGAACCTTGCAAGCCTTCAAACTTGGCGCTCGTACGTGAGGTAGTCATTCGCACCCGTACCCGTGCATGCGAAGCCCGCTTTCTGATACATCAACCTGGCGGGATTGTCAGGCCGTACACTCAAGCGCAATCGAGTGAAACCCTGCCTCGCCGCGTCCAGCGCATAAGCTTCCAGTAGCGCCGTGCCAACGCCGCTGCGTCGATGCTCCTGATTCACACTGATGGTGCACAGTTCTGCATAGCCATGCTCGGGCGCCCACAACGAGTAACCGGCAAAAGCCTCGTCGATGATGGCAACGGTCAACCGCTCGAAATTCTCCACCCAACGTGTCAGGTGGCGCTCCAGGTTGGCGCGCCACGCGGCTTCATGATCGGGCTCCCAATTGCGGATGTAGTGCTCTTCGCCGCGGTAGATGGCTGGAAGATCGGTCACACAGGCTGGCCTTAGTCGGATCGCCATTCAATGAGTCCTTTATTGAAGATGGCTGCATCGTAGGGCACCGCCTGGATGACCGCAAAGCGCTGAACCCCACGACTGGCGTGGGGTCGGCTTCAGGAGGAGAGGGCAGCCTCAACGCTCCATGACATAGGTGCCAGGTGCGGGGCAGAGGGGCGGGTACTTGCGTGAGCCGAGCTTTTTCGGCGCCGGCAGGCTGTCACCCGAGCGCTCCCCGATCCACTCGCGCCAATGCGGCCACCAGCTGCCTTGCTGGCGCTCTCCGGCGTTCTCCAGCCAGGTTTCGGGAGTTTCGGCTTCGGCTGGCGCCGCATAGTAGAAGGACTTGGGGTTGCCCGGCGGGTTCACCAGGCTCTGCAAGTGGCCGGCATTGGACAGCACGTAGGTGGTGTCCTCGCCAAACAGCCTTGCGGTGCCGTAGCAGCCCTGCCAGGGGGTGATGTGGTCGGTGGTGCCGCCAACCACATAGGCGCCCACCTTCACCTGGGTCATGTCGATCGACTCGCCGGCAATCTCCAGGGTGCCAGGGTTGCTGTAGGGGTTCTGCTGGATCAGGTCGAGGTAGTCCGCGTGCAGTTGGGCGGGGAGGCGTGTGGTGTCGTTGTTCCAGGCCAGGATGTCGAAAGCCGGTGGCTTGTTGCCCAGCAGGTAGTTGTTGACCCAGTAGTTCCAGATCAGGTCGTTGGGGCGCATCCAGGCGAACATGCGGGCCATGCCCTGGCCGCTCAGCACCCCCTTGCGCCGGGAGCTGGCCTTGGCCGCGCGCAGGGCGGACGGGGTGGTGAACAGCCCCAGGGTGGTGTCGTCCAGCGCCGAGGGCATGTCGAGCACGCACACGGCCCAGCTGGTATTGGCCACCTTGTGGCCTTCGCCACGGGCCGCCAGCCAGCCCAGGTAGGCCGCCAGGGTGATGCCGCCCGAGCAGGAACCCCACATGTTCACATCCGGGCTGCCAGTGATCTTGCGCGCCACGTCCACCGCCTGGTCGAGGCACATCGCGTATTCGGACAAGCCCCAGTCGCGATGCTCGCGGGTGGGGTTGCGCCAACTGATGACGAAGAGGTTCACGCCGCTGTCCTGAATCCATTTGATCAGGCTTTTTTCCGGCGCGAGGTCAATGGCGTAGTACTTGTTGATCTGTGGTGGCGACATCACCAAGGGCCGGGCAAAGACGTTTTCGGTGGTGGGCGCGAACTGCAGCAGCTCGAACATCTCGTTGCGAAACACCACTTCGCCCTTGGCGGTGGCGATGTTCTCGCCCACCTTGAACGGCGTGCTGTCGACCTGTCTGGGCAACCCACGGTTGTGCAGCATGTCCTCGCCGAACTGGCGGGCGCCCCTGGCCAGGCTCATGCCTCCGGTGTCCACCAGCTTGCGCAGCGCCGCCGGATTGGTCAGCGGGGAGTTGCTCGGGGCCACGGCATCGGCCAGGAGCGCTGCCACGAACCGGGCGCGGCTCTTTTCCAGCGGGGCAAGGTCGGTGGACTCGATGAAGCGGGTCAGCTCGGTTTGGCCAGCCAGGTAGCTCTGCAACAGGGCGCGCAGGAAGACGTTGGAATGCCAGGCCGGATCGGCGAAGCGCTTGTCCTTCGGGTCCGGCGCGAGGCAGGAGTTGCCACCGACGATGCCGCGCAGCGCCTTCAGGTAGCCGCCCAGATGAGCACCGGCCTTGAGCGGCGACTTGCCCACGGCCTTGAGCAGGTAGCCGGCCGAGCTGGCCAGGTCGGCCGGGCGCACGCTGACGAGTGGATTGCCCGCCAGGGTCTGGTTGGCAGCGGTGCCGATCAGTGCTTGGTGCTCGGTGTTGTCCGGGAGATCGGCCTTCTTGCGCACGCGACGCTTTCGGGCGGTTGCAGGGGGGCGCTGGGTGGGGATTGCAGTCTCGCTCGTTCGGGTGGATCTGCTCATGGTGGCTCTCGTGCTTCCGGGCTTTTGTTTTGTTGTGCGCCGACTCTACGGCAGCAGTGGCTGCGGCCACTTCTCATCCCACGACAGCGGTTTTTCACTTCATGACGAGGGCAAAACTGGGGCGACGAGCTGGAGGCACCCAAAGCGGTATTTGTTGGCAGCGCTGGCCTCATCGCCGGCAAGCCGGCTCCCACAGAAACAGTGCCAGGCCTGAGTTCATGTCTGTTGGCCGGCTTTACATTCGACGCCATTTTCTTTCTATTTCATGCCAACCGTAGGCCGGGTATGTCGAGCTTTGCGGGGACTCCACGCATTTGCTCGCAGGTGAATGTTCCGATTAAGCTGGCTTGATGCTTCTATGAGGATGGATTCGATGTTGCATATACCGCTAGGACTGGGACTATTACTTGCCGTCGCGTTGGTCGAGGCGGCGCCGTTGCAGGTGCCTACCCCGGCCCAGCTCAGGAGCCAGCTCGACAGCCTCAAGCCTGGTCAGTTTCTCTGGTACCCGCAGGTCTCGCCGGTGGGACCGGTGACCGTGGTGATCAGCCTCACCGAGCAACGTGCCTACGTCTATCGCAATGGCATCGCCATCGGCGTCAGTACCGTGAGCAGCGGCAAGCCAGGCCGGGAAACTCCCACGGGGGTATTCAGCATCCTGCAGAAGAAAGTCGAGCATAAGTCCAGCCTCTACAACAGCGCACCCATGCCCTATATGGAGCGGCTGACGTGGGATGGCATAGCCCTGCACGCTGGCCATCTGCCGGGATACCCCGCTTCGCATGGTTGCGTGCGCCTGCCGATGGGATTTGCCAAGAAACTGTATGAAGTCACCGGTTTCAGTTCGACCACCGTCATCGTTTCCGATACCCACAGTGCACCGGTGGAGGTCTACCACCCCGGCGTGCTGGCACCGACGGTGAGCGAAGGCAAACCCCAGGGCCCGCTGGTATTGAGCAACCAACAGTTCTGGGACGATCCGGACCCGACCTCGGGACCGCTGTCGATCCTGATCAGTCGTGCCGACCTGCGCGCCTATGTGTTTCGCGGTGGCCAGTTGATCGGCTCGGCGCCGGCACTGTCGCCTGAAAGCCGTCAGCATCGCAGTGGCATGGCGGTGTATTCCCTGCTGCAAAAGCCGTCCGCCTTGGCAACTGACGCTGCGCTACCCTTACGCTGGTCGGTGGTGGGGCTGAGCAACCCGGAGTATGGGGATACGCCCTATGAACAACTGGGGCAACTGAACTTGAACCCGGAATTCCGCCGTCATTTGCGTGCGGCGATGGACGTCGGCACGATGCTGGTAATCACCGATTGGGCGTCCACCCGGGATACGCGCAGCGATGGAAAATTCACGGTGATCAGCACCGAAGACGGTGAAGATCTTAAACCGTTGGTCAAGAAATGATCGGAAATCCTCCAGGAATCAAGCACAGTAGCGGGTTTTGGGCACAGGTTTTTTAACAGGTAATCCATGTCGATGTTCAAACCCTTGCGGGGAGCCATCCGGCTCTCAGTGGCCAGTGTTGGCCTGTTTTTCCTCAGCGCCTGGCATACCGCCCAGGCGCAACCCCTGCCTAGCGCCGCCGAACTGCAGCAGTTGGCGCCGAGCGCCAGCCTTTCGACCCTGGCCCTGGCACTCACCGCCTACGCGTGCGCCAGTCATAGCGACGCGGACAAGTTGCTGACGGTGATCGATTACTCCAAGGCCTCGCGTGACAAGCGTCTGTGGGTGTTCGACCTGCAAGCCCGCAAACTGCTGTTCGAGGAGTGGGTTGCCCATGGCAAGAACAGCGGCGCCGATGTGCCGACCACGTTCTCCAACGCGCCGAACAGCTACCAATCCTCCATTGGCCTGTATGAGACGGGCCAGACCTATAGCGGCAAGCACGGCCGCTCGCTGCGCCTGCAGGGGCTGGAGCCGGGGTTCAACGACAACAGCATGTCGCGGGCGATTGTCATGCATGCCGCCGCCTATGCCGATCCCAAGGTCGTTCCGGGTCTCGGTCGCTTGGGCCGCAGTCAGGGGTGTCCTGCCGTACGGCCGGCAATTGCCGGCAAGTTGATCGATACGCTGCGACGCGGGAGCTATGTGTTCGCCTATTACCCGCAGCAAGACTGGCTGAAGCAATCGCGCTTCCTGAATGCACAGAGCTGTCCGTTGGCTAATCAGGCGATTGCCAGCAAGTAGGGAAAGCGGCTGGTCGTGTTGCCTGTGCCGGCCTCATCGCCGGCAAGCCGGCTCCCACAGGGGAAATCACTGCATTCAATGCCTGTGGTGTCACTGTGGGAGCGGGGTGCTCGTCCACCCGCCAAAAGCACGTCAGTCTTTGGAAAGGGTGGGCGTGTACCAGGGGGCTGCACAATCGACGTGTATGTGTTTTTGCTTCTGGGGCAGGAACGGGGTATCGAGCGTGCCCAGCGCTATCGAAATCCAGTCGGCAAACTCGCCTTCAGACCGTGACCAGAACAAGGTCGAACCGCATTCCACGCAGAACTCGCGCATTACCGTCGGTGAAGAAGCAAAGGTTTTGATGCTGCTGGCGCCGCGAAGTATTCGAAGTGCGCTACGCGGGACGCTGCCATACGAAGCAAATGCTGCCCCGTGACCTTTGCGGCACTGGCTGCAGTGACAATGACTCACTGCCTTTGGCGGGGCGATTAGCGCGTAACTGACCGCTGAGCACAAGCAGCTTCCTTGGTATGCCCCTGCCATACGCACCTCCATGTAGATGATAAAAAGCGCCAGCGTAACCGCCCCAGCTTGATCGGTCGACCAACTGCTCCTGGCCGTTGGTCACCTGCAAGCGCGCTTCTTGCCCAGAGGTTCAAACTGCGAGGTGCGACTCTAAACGGAGGCGTATGACAATGAGCACTACCTTAGTGAGTGCGATGACCGCAGCGCTGCTGAGCGCAGCCTGCCTGACAGCACTTGCAGGCTCCAACGACGCTACCGACAGCACCTCTGGATTTGTCCAGACTGTCGTTAGAAATGGTTCACACTCGATGCATCCCAACGCGCCTTTACCCGCCGCGCAATATGCTGACGAAGACGCATCTGGATATATTCGGGCAGTCGGGAGAAATGGTTCACACTCGATGCACCCCAACGCACCTGTACTCTCCGAGCAATTCGCTGACGATGACACAGAGGGGTTAGCACCAACTGAAGAGCAATAGCCCCACGCTACCAGGGAGCAATCGAGTCCACCGCATGAGTGTTCGAAGCCCGCAGCCGTCAACGGCCGTTGCTGGAAGTGACAGTCATCCAGCACGGCACCCAACATCCGGCCTTCGCGGGCTTTGAACACGCGCAATCCAACTTCACTTTTTTGTTTGCAAAAGTCGTGCGACAGCAGGGTTGCGTCGTAGCCGATATTTCTTAACAAACGGTTATTGAAGTTATGCCAAATTGATTGGTCGCGCAGCCAATTCCGTTCAATACCTAACCCAAGTCAATATCACACCACGCAGAGACCACTACAATTGATCCTGCTCCATGGGACACCCCCGGCACTGGCTCGCGAGTCCTTCGTGGAAGTGAAGCCAGTCGGCCGACCAACGGTGGCAACCGTCGACAGCGCAGTGGAATAGGTGCTTGCCACACAACCCGCGAAGTCCAGAGGAACGGGAGTACTATTATGAGTGGCTATAACGCGGTATTGGCGAGAAACACAGGTGATGCTCCAAAAGGCATAGGTCCGTACTCTCAAACGGTAGCGTTCTCTCACTATAATAATCTTTCAGCTCAGCTACCGATCGACCCTGCATCGGGTACGGTGGTAGCGGGTGGCGTCAAGGCGCAGGCTGAACAGTGCTTCAAAAACATAAAGGCAGTTGTAGAAAGCATCGACCACACGATGGAAGATGTCGTAAGGGTTACTATTTTCCTTAAGAATATCGCCGACATCGAAACGGTCAACAGTGTGTATTCCGGGTTCTTCCCTGGCTATGTGCCCGTTCTGACGACCGTCGCCGTTGCCGCTTTGCCCATGGATGCTTTAGTGCAAGTGGAAGCGTTGATTTCAAATGGCGAAGGGACTATTCCACAAGCGCCACAGGCCGGCGACTTGATAAAAACGGTAAAGAACACGGAGACTGCTCCCGTCAGCGCACTGTCTGCGCAAACCGTGGCGTTTTCGCATTACAACAACCTGTCGGCCCAACTGCCGATCGACCCCAAAACAGGCAAGTTGGTAGCGGGTGGTGTAAAAGAGCAAGCAGCACAGTGTTTGAAAAACATCAAGGCGATCCTGGAAGGTATTGATGTTCCTTTTGATGATATTGTAAAGATTACTGTCTTCGTTAAAAACCTCTCGGACATCGAGCGTATTAACGAAGTCTATACCACCTTTTTCCCGGATTCGGCCATTGCCCGGGCGGTAGGCTATTTCCCCGCGCGCACTGTAGTGGCAGCCTCCGCTTTACCCCTGGATGCTTTAGTGCAAATAGAAGCCGTGGTATCCCACGGCGATGGCACGCCACCGCAAGTGGTTGAAGACAGACACGGGATTGTCATCAAGGCAAATAATACGGCGAACGCTCCCAGACATGCGCTGTCTACCCAAACGGTAGCGTTTTCTCATTACAACCACCTGTCTGCGCAATTACCGTTGGACCCGAACACCGGAAAGGTGGTGGGCAGCGGGGTGAGGGAGCAGACGGAACAATGCTTGAAAAACATCAAGGCCATTGTCGAAAGTGTCGACCACACCTTGAGCGATGTCGTAAAGGTCAACGTCTTCCTTAAGAACATTGAAGATATCGCGGCACTGGATGAGGTTTACACGGCATTTTTCCCAGGTGGCGTGCCAGCACGCCGGGTAGTGGGCGTGTCAGCGCTTCCTGATGATGCACTGGTGCAAATCGACGTGGTGGTGGCAAACGCTGAAGGCACACCGCCGAAAAAATAGCAGGCAGTCAGTGACGAGAAAAGGAAGCCGGGGCCAGTCCCTTGCTTCCTTTTTTTGCTTGCCGCGTAGAACCGGATGCGTGACAGCGCCAACCCGCTGATCTTCGCCAGTTGGCCTATTCTGATAACTCACCCTGAAAAAACGTCGAAGTTCATCCTGGCGAGGAGGGAAGACGATGAGCGCATTGCGATGGGGCAGTTTGGTCTGGTTGGCATGGATGGCCCTGGTGACGGCATCGGGTATGGCGCGCGCCGAAGGCGTTGCCATGATCACCGGCGAGCAATGGATGCAGTCGACGGAGCAGCTCAAGAAGGTCTATCTCATCGGCATCGCCAATGCCTACGAGGTAGAGGCGGCCTACTATGGCGCGAAGCCACCGTCCGATGAGCAGAGCCTGATTCCACGATTCGGCAGGGGCTTGAAGGGTCAAACGCTCGATACTGTCCGTGAAAAGCTCAACCAGTGGTACGCCGCCCATCCCGACCAAGTGAAACGGCCCGTCATCGAGACCATCTGGTTCGAGATGGTACAGCCCGGACTGAAACAGAATAAGTAGCGGAGGTGGACATGAAGAGTTTGAGATTTTATACCGTAGCCCTCGCCGCAGCGAGTGTGATCGGCTGCACCTCGATGAGCGCTGAGCAGCAGGGGACGGTGAGCGGTGCGGCCATCGGTGCTGCGGCTGGCGCTGGTATTGCCGCTATCGCTGGTGGCAGTGGATGGACGGGCGCAGCGGTCGGCGCCGTCGCCGGCGGGGTTGTCGGCAACATCAGGGGCAGGCAGCAGAAGTAAACGGGCCAACCCGCGTTTGCTCCAGTTGTGCTTCGAGGCAATGCAGCACTGCCTTGCATGCCGGGTACCCGGCGGTGTACCCACCCCAGGAGGTGCTCGATCCGCAGTTTCCGATCCAGACCCTATCGCCGGCCGGCATGCGCTAGAGCACGCGGTTGTGGACGCAAGTGACCAGCGGCAGGTGACAGGTTCTGTTGCCGGTGCCGGCCTCATCGCCGGCAAGCCGGCTCCCACAGAAGTATCAGTATCACCAAGCCCCCTGTGGGAGCCGCGCTTGCCGGCGATGGGCCGCGAAGCGGCCCCAACATCCAGATGTCTACCTTGTTCTTCGGCTGTTCTTCGCCGTTCGAGCGTCCACGTTCAGTACTTGGTACAGCTGATTTCCAAACGTCCCGCAGGCTAAGGGACTGCCATTTATCCAAGCAATGTCCATTGGCAATGCACAGGATTGGCTTTGCACGCTGGCGAAAGTGCATGGGGTATCTTGTAGTGCTCTCGATCTCAATACGCCAAGGACGCCAATGCTCAGTTCACTCATCGTCAATGGTCAATCACAACCGCCTGGCCGATCAGAACTGACGGCCCTCTGGTGGAGTTTTACAAAAACAGTTCTGGCAGCGACAGCCCTGACGTTGGTGCGTGATGGCCGGGTCGGACTGGACGCCCCGATTCCTGATCAGCCTTTCACGTTGCGCCAGCTACTGCGGCATGAGGCAGGCCTCGCCGATTATGGCGAACTCGCGGCGTATCACGCCGCGGTCGCCAACGGTGAGTCTGCCTGGTCGGCAAGTGAGATGATGCAGCGACTCGATGGTACTCGGCTTCGCTGTAACCCAGGCACCGCGTGGCGTTATTCGAATGTGGGCTACATGCTCGTCGGCAGGCTCATCGAACGGCTGACGGACCTGCCGCTCGATGAGGCCGTGAGTCAACGGGTCCTCAACCCGCTGGGCCTGTCGAACGTGCGCTTCGCTAGAACGCGTGCTGACTTGCAGGCGACCCATCTTGGAAACCACTCAAACTACGACCCCGGCTGGGTCTACCATGGTTTGCTGATCGGCCCGGTCTCACAAGCAGCGCTACTGTTGGATCGACTCTTTTCCGGAGAACTTCTCCCCACGGCCTTGCTTCTGGAAATGCAGGCGGCCCGGGCACTGGGCGGCCCGATTCCTGGACGCCCATGGCTCACGCCGGGCTATGGCCTGGGTGTGATGCAGGGGGCGGTAGACGGTGGATTCACCTTGTGCGGGCACACAGGCTGCGGGCCGGACAGTGTCATTGCCGTCTACCGAATCTGCGGTGCAAAGGCATCGGTGTGTTGTGCTGCCTTTGAGGTGGGCGCAAGTGAAGGTGCCGTTGAAGCGTACGTTGTCGAACAACTGGTGCAAGCCCTACGGTAAGTGCGCAAGCTTGTGGGAGCCGGCTTGCCGGCGATGAGGCCGGGGCAGGCACAACCCTGTCGTCCTGTACCGCCTGTTCTGACCCTATCCACAGGTACACCACAAAGTGGACTGCACCCGCATCCGCCGTTCACGCCGGCGCATGGCCAATGAACATGGCCTAGAGTTAGCGGCACGGTAGATGGCGCAATGAAACCATTGCATGACGCCACAACTTTCTTCATCGGCAGATGTCCTTTTTTGAAGTCGACACCATTATTCAGGAGCGAACCGCAATGGCAGCACTGCAGAACAGCACGTTGGAAGCGATCGTCGGGAGTCAGGCGCAACTGCAGGGGGAGTGGCTGGCGGCGCTGGAAGCCAACGGAGCGACGCGAAATATCCGCGAACAGGACCTGCGTCAGGAAACCCGTGACTTTCTTCAACTGCTGCTCGACGGTCTGCGCAAAGAATGCGGCACCCAGATCGGCGTCGAAGGCTGGGAGGAAGTCCGCCGCTTCCTCGATAAGCTGTCAACCACCCGCGCCCAGATCGGCCAGGAATCCCACCAGACCGCCTACTTCATCTTTGCCCTCAAGGGCCCGCTGTTCACCCTCCTGCAAACCCATTACCGCGAGCAACCCGCGCTGCTGGCCGAGCAGCTATGGGAAATATCGCAGTTGCTCGATGCCTTCGGCCTGCACATCATCCGCACCTACCAGAAAACCCGCGAGGCGGTGATCAAGCGGCAGCAGGAAGAACTGCTGGAGCTTTCCACCCCCGTGGTCAAGCTGTGGGAAGGGGTACTGGCCTTGCCGCTGATCGGCACGCTCGATTCTCAACGCAGCCAGACAGTGATGGAGTCGCTGCTGCAACGCATCGTCGACACAGGTTCGGAAATCGCCATCATCGATATCACCGGCGTGCCCACGGTCGATACCCTGGTGGCCCAGCACCTGCTCAAGACCGTGACGGCCATCCGGCTGATGGGGGCCGATTGCATCATCAGCGGCGTGCGCCCACAGATCGCCCAGACCATCGTGCACCTGGGCCTGGACCTGGGAACCCTGACGACCAAGTCCAACCTCGCCGATGCCTTGAAACTGGCGCTCGCGCGCCTGGGCACGGCCACTGGCGAGCGGGTGTGAGACGATGGAGCGCATTCCCATTCTGCAAATGGGTGAGTTTCTGCTGGTAACCATCCAGGTCGACATGCATGACCAGCTGGCGTTGCGGCTGCAGGACGACCTCACCGAGCGCATCGACCAGACTTCGGCCCGGGGCGTGCTGATCGATATTTCCGCACTGGACATGGTCGATTCGTTCATCGGCCGCATGATCGCGAGCATTTCCGGCCTGTCGCGGATCATGGATGCCCAAACCGTACTGGTCGGCATGCAGCCGGCGGTGGCGATTACCCTGGTGGAGCTCGGCCTGACCCTGCCCGGGGTGAATACCGCGCTCAATGTCGACCGCGGCATGAACCTGCTGCGCCAGCGAGTAGGCCGCTCATGACCATTCGCCAAAGCGGCAGTCAACCGGTGCGCATCGAACAGGACGTGGTACTGGCCCGGCAACTGGCACGCAAGATCGCCAGCGAATGCGGCATGCGCCTGGTCGACCTGACCAAGCTGGTCACGGCCGTCAGCGAGCTGGCCCGCAACACGGTGGTGTACGGCGGCGGTGGCGACATGGACTGGGCGGTCATCGAAGAAACCGGGCGGGTAGGGCTGCGCCTGGTCTTTCGCGACGAAGGGCCGGGCATCGCTGATACCCGGCTGGCGCTGACCGATGGCTGGACTTCGGGTTCAGGCTTGGGCCTGGGGCTGACAGGCGCTCGTCGGCTGGTCGATGAATTCGAACTGGACACCGCTCCCGGGCAAGGCACCCGGGTAACGATCACCCGATGGACATGAACCTGGCCGCGAGCCTGACCCAGGTCCTTCGCCTCGATGACGCCAGCCAGGTCGGGTACGCCCGGCGGGTCGTGCAGAAACTTGCCGAACAGCTCGGCTTTTCAGCGACTGACGCCGGGCGTGCGGCGATCGTCGCTACCGAACTGTCCAGCAATGTGCTCAAGCACGCCGAGCACGGAGAGCTGCACCTGCGGGCGCTCAGCCAGGGCGCCCATCACGGCATCGAGCTGATCGCGGTGGACCGTGCCCAAGGTTTCGACCTGCCCAGTTGCCTGGCCGACGGCTATTCCACCGGTGGCACCCAAGGCATCGGCCTGGGGGCGGTTAGCCGCCTGGCCCAGGTGTTCGATGTGCATGCCGACGCAGGCGGGGCGGTGGTACTGGCGCGGCTCTACAGGCAAGAAGACACGGCCAGGGACCTGCGCATCGGCGTCAGCCAGCATTCACTGCATGACGCAGAGGCGTGTGGCGACACCTGGCACGTGACGCTTGGGGAACAACGCCTGAGCGCCCTGGTGATCGATGGCCTGGGCCATGGCGAGGAGGCCGAGCGTGCCGCCAAGGCCGGCGCCGAAGCGTTTGCCCAGAGCCCTTTCAACGCCCCCGAGTACCTGCTGGGCGATCTGCACCACGCCATGGCCGCCACCCGTGGCGGGGCCGTTGCCATTGCCCAGTACGACAGGGCGGGCGACAAACTGACGTTCATCGGCATCGGCAACATCGGCGCGACACTGATCGGTGGCGACCGAACGCGCGGCCTGGCCTCGCACCCGGGCATCGTCGGCGGGCAATACCGCAAGGGACAGGTGTTCGACTACGCTCAAGTGAAGGGAAATCTGTTGATCATGTTCAGCGACGGCCTGCAGTCCCGTTGGAGCCTCAATACCTATCCCGGCCTTGCTCACCGCCACCCAGCCGTGATCGCCGCCGTATTGCATCGCGACTTCTGCCGAGGACGGGACGACGTGACGGTGCTGGTCATCGACCTGGAGACCGTACATGGCTGAACCCGACATCAGCGCCGAGCAGGCCGCACTCGTGGCGCGTCTGCAGGCCGAAAACCAGGCCCTGCGCTCGGAATTGGAAGAAACCAACCAAGGTGTGCTGGCGCTCTATGCCGAACTGGACATTCAGGCCGAGCAGTTGCGCCAGGCGTCAGACCTGAAAAGCCGCTTCCTCTCCTACATGAGCCACGAGTTCCGCACGCCCCTGGGCTCGATCCTGAGCATCACCAGCCTGCTTGCCGACGAAGTGGACGGGCCGCTGAGCAAGGAGCAGCAACTGCAGGTGGCCTTCATCAGCACGGCAACGCGCGAGCTGAGCGACATGGTCGAAGACCTGCTGGACCTTGCCAAGATCGAAGCCGGCCGGATCACCATCTCGCCAGCCTGGTTCGACATGCTCGACCTGTTCGCAGCCTTGCGCGGGATGTTCCGCCCGATCGTCGATGCGGGCACGGTGGACCTGATCTTCGAAGAGCCCCAAGGGCTGGGGCAGATGTACACCGATGACAAGAAGCTCGCGCAGATCCTGCGCAACTTCATTGCCAATGCCCTGAAGTTCACTACCCGCGGCGAAGTCCGGGTGACAGCGCAGTTGCATGGCAGCGACCGGGTCCGATTCGCCGTCAGCGACACGGGAATCGGTATTGCCCCGCAACTGCTGGGCGGATTGTTCGAAGACTTCGCCCAGCTTGACTCACCCCTGCAGAAACGTCTGCGCGGCACAGGCCTTGGGTTGTCACTGTGCAAGCGTTTCGCCGCGCTGCTGGGCGGTGAGGTGGGGGTGGACAGTACACCCGGTGTCGGTTCGTCGTTTTTTGTCATCCTGCCCCTGGCGCTGGCCCAGGAGGGCGCTGATGAACGCTGACGTGCACCTGCTGATCGTCGATGACAATGCGGCCACGCGCTATGCGCTGCGGCGTCGCCTGGCCCTGCATGGTTACCAGGTACTCGAGGCTGGTACCGGCGGTGAGGGGCTGACGCTGCTCGGCAGCGAGCAGATCGATGCGCTGATCCTCGATGTCAACCTGCCCGACATGAGTGGCTTCGATATCGTCAGATTGCTGCGGGTGCGGCCGGCGACCGCCTTGCTGCCGGTGATCCACGTGTCGGCGGCGTCGATCCAGACCGGCGATATCATTACCGGGCTCGATGCCGGTGCCGATGCCTATCTGGTGCATCCGGTGGACCCGGATGTGCTGGTCGCCACCCTGCGTACCCTCCTGCGGGTGCGCGACACCGAGCGGGCGTTGCGCGAAAGCGAGGCCAACTTTCGAGAAATCTTCACCAATGTCTCGGCGCCGATCGCCGTGCTCGATGCCGAGCTCAAGGTGCATGAGTGCAACCATGCATTCGCCCAACTGATCCAGGACAATCGCAACCCTGAAGTGCTGCAGGAATGCTTTGCCGACCACCAGAAAACAACCCTTGCCGCGTTACGCCAACACCTGGTCGACGGTCAGCGCTGGCGGGGCACCCTGGGCATGAGCGTGGGCGGGGTGCCGCGGGACACCGAGTGGCAGCTTTCGCCCTATCGGGCACCGGGTTTGAGTCTGGTCTTCGTCGAAGACGTCACCGCACATCGCCATCGCGAACGCTCGCACCTGGCACGCCTGGACGACGCCAATACCCAGCTGGCGCGGGAAATGGCGCAGCGCGAACGGACCGAGGCGCAACTGCTGCAATTGCAGAAAATGGATGCCCTGGGCAGCCTGACTGGCGGCATCGCCCATGACTTCAACAACCTGTTGACGGGCATCATCACCAGCCTGGAGCTGATCCGTAAACGCGTTGCGCAAAACCGTGTGGAGAAAGTCCCGGACTATGCCGACGCAGCGCTCAGCTCGGCCATGAGCGCCGCCTCCCTGACCCACCGGCTGCTGGCCTTCGCTCGCCAGCAACCTCTGGACACCCGCCCGGTGGACGTCAACGAGCGAGTGCGGTCACTGGAAGAGTTGATCACCCGGACCATTGGCGAACGTATCGTGCTGACGCTGGAGCTTTCCAGCGAACCGACCATCGCGCTGGTCGACCCGATCCAGCTGGAGAGCGCGGTGCTCAACCTGGTGATCAACGCCCGCGATGCCCTGGCCAAGGGCGGGCATATCTGGGTGAATACCGCGGCGACCTGGTCCCATGGCGACCCCAACCTGCAGGACGGCCGTTATGTCGCGGTGACCGTCCGCGACGATGGCAGCGGCATCGCGCCAGAGCTGCTGGAAAAGGTGTTCGACCCGTTCTTCACCACCAAGCCACTGGGCCAAGGCACCGGCCTGGGGCTATCGACCATCTATGGCTTCGCCCGCCAGTCGGGTGGGCATGTGGCGATCCGCAGCGTGCCGGGGCAGGGTACCGAAGTCACCTTGATGTTGCCGGGCAGCAATCAGCTGGAGGCCCGCGAGGAGCACAGGCCAAGGCCCGAGCAGCAGGGGGCGGGCGAGCATGTGCTGGTGGTCGAGGACATGGCGTGCGTGCGCCTGTCCGTGGCCGAAGTCCTGGCCGATGCCGGCTATCGTTGCACCTTGGCCGAAACCATCGAACAGGCACTTGACCATCTGCGTGAAGATGCCGATATCGCATTGCTGCTGACCGATGTCGGTCTACCCGGCATCAGTGGCCGCGACTTGGCCGATATGGCTCGTACCTATCGCCCAGGCTTGCCGGTGCTGTTCATGACCGGCTACGCAGAGACGGCGCTGGATCGCCAGGCCTTCCTCGATACCGGCATGGACCTGCTGATCAAACCGTTCCAGATCGGCGAGCTGCTCGACAAGGTGCGGCTGACCCTTGGCCAGGTGAAGTAAACCGTTCAGCGTTCGCCCGAACCTGTGAAAACGACCTGCGTGAGCAGTCTCTCGCATATGTACGCCCGCAAATCAGTGGGGGCCAGTACTTCGATGTCTGCCGCGTTGCTGAGCAGAAACAGGCGTAGCCCCTGGCTGTCGTTTAACCGGCAGGTCAATACCCAACCATGCCGGTCCTGCGTGACGAGCTGATCGGCAGACAGCGGATTCTCGGTGAGTCGGTTGTGAAGGTTTGGGCTCAGGCGCAGTTTCAGTTCGACAAGCGTGATCAGGTCTCGCTGTGCTTGCGGCGACCCAGGGTCGTAACCTGCGGGCTCAGCGGTGCAGCATCAGCGGTTTGGCTTTGCCAGGCGCAGGCTGCCTCTGTTGCGGGGCAGCTTGTCTGCCTGAGCCCACGCTGCTGGCCGGGCCCTGGCTCCGCGACACCGTGCAAACAGCGATCTCGCGTCGGGCCTCAGAAACTCCCTTTGAGCGTCACCATGAAGTTGCGCGGCTCGCCATAGAAGTTGCCCCATGAAACGGCGCCCACGCTCTGGTAGTACTTCTTGTCGAACAGGTTGTTGCCGTTGAGCGCTACCGTCCAGTTCTCATCGATTCGATAGCCGATGCGCCCACTCCAGATGGCGTAGCCGGCTTGAACCGATTTCACCGCAGGCGTCACGTTCCCATCGCGGAATGAAACGTCGCTCTGTGCCGTTACCCCGGCCCCCACGCTCCAGCGATCCAGTGGCCCGGCCAACTGGTAGTCACCCCAAGCCCGGAACAGGTGGCGCGGGAAGTAGCTGATCGAGAAGGCCGGTTCCTGCGGGTTGTCATCCATGCTGTCCAGGTACTTGGTCTGGGTGTAGGTGTAGCCCGCCAGCACTTGCAAGCGGTCGATGACCTCGCCGCTGATTTCCGCTTCGAAGCCCTGTGCCCTGACCTTGCCCACATCGCTGTAGCAGAAGCCGTCCGAGGAGCCGGGGCAGGAGGAATCGTAGTTGGCTTCGGCGCGGTGCTCCTCGACCGTGCGGAACAGGTTGAAGGCGGTGTTGACGCGGCCGTCCAGCAGCTCGCCCTTGATGCCGACCTCGTAGCTGGCGCCGGTCTTGGGTTGCAACGGGCTGCCGGACTCATCGGTGTAGGTGCTCTGGGGCTGGAAGATGTCCGCGTAGCTGGTATAGACGGACCAGTTGTCGTTCAGGTCATAGATGAGCGCCGCGAAGGGCGTGACCTCGCCGTTTTCCTGGCTCTTGTCGTGCTGCCAGTAGTCCCAGGCCTGGGTGTAGGAGTCGCGGGTATTGCGATACCAGCTGACGCGCGAACCGAGGACGAAGGTGAGCGGCTCGGCCAGTTTCAGCCGCAGCGTGGCGTAGGTTCCGTACTGCTTGGTGTCCGTTTCGGTGGGAATCGGGCCACCGCGGTAGGAATTGGGCGGGTAGAAGCTGTCGTCAGGCTCGGGGATGTGCGGGTTGGGGTTGAGTGGGTCCTGGCGGGTACCGAGCAAGTCGGTCATGTTGATCAGCGCCCAATGGTCACGGGTCTTCGCGCGGCTGGCGTTGGCCCCGACGATCACTTCGTGCTGCAGGCCGAATGCATCGAATTTGCCGTCCAGGTAGGCATCGAAGCCGTAGTCGGTCTGGTCGTAGTCGAACAGCCCGGAGTACACCGATGAGGGCGCCGAGCTTGCACCTGGCGTTACGCCACCTGGGGTTTCCGACAAGGCATATTTGATGTCCTGGTCGTTATGGGTCCAGACGCCGGCCACCTTCATCGCCCAGTCGTCATTGAACTGATGGTTCAGGTCGGCGAATACCGTGGTGCGCTCGCTGTCCCAGCTGTTCCAGGACGCCCCCAGGCAGGTCGAGCGGCTTAGCTTCAAGTCCTTGCCATCGCTGTAGCGCGGCAGGCCGTGCCAGCAAGGACGGGCATCGAGGCGTTCGTAGGCGACACCGACGCCGACCGTGGTATCTGGCGTTACGTCGTAGTCCAGGGCACCATAGAGGATCTGGTCGTTGCGCTTGCCCAGGTCGTAGAAGTACTGGCGATCCTGCTGCGCCACCACGGCGCGACCGCGCAAGGTACCCGACGCGTTGAGTGGGCCGCCGGTGTCCACCTGGCCGCGGTAGTTGTCCCACGAGCCTGCCGAGAGTGTCAGGCTGGTGGTCGGTGTGCTCTGACCACGTTTGCGCACGAAATTGACCCCGCCCGCCGAGCTGCCCGAGCCTTTCATCATGCCCGCCGCACCCTTGAGCACTTCGACACGGTCGTAAAAGGCCATGTCGCCGGAGAAGCTGTTGGCCTGGACATACTCGCCCCCCACGTCCAGCGGCACGCCGTCGTACTGGTACTGCCCCTGCATCATGAAACCGCGGGAGTAGAAGTACTTGCCGCCCATGGGCGACTCGTACACCGCGATGCCAGGGGTTTTCTCCATCGCCTGCTCGATGGTGTTGATGTTCTGGTCGTCCATGTACCTGCGGGTCAGGACGGTCACTGCTTGAGGCGTTTCGCGCAGGGTGTGCACGCCTTTGCCTATGGTCACGGCGCGGGCCGCGTAGGCGTTGGTGCCTTCCGAGGTCGGGTCCAGGTGCCGGCTGGAGACAGTCGTGGCGTCCAGTTCCAGTGAGCCCTGCTGGTTGGCCAAGGGGCGCAGCGCAACACTGCCATTGCTTTGCGCCACGGCTTGCAGGCCAGTGCCTTGCAACAGTACGGCAAACCCTTGGGCGACGCTGTAGTTGCCCTGCAACCCGCCAGAAGGATGGCCTTCGGTCAAAGCCGCATCGAACGACAGCGCGCTGCCTGACGCCGAGGCGAACGCGCTGAGCGTTTCGGTGAGGTTGCCAGCCGGAATCTGGTACTGGCGCATGTCGCTGATCTGGTCCGCGCAGACGGCGGCCGGCAAGCTGGCCAGGGTGACGGCACAGAGGCTCAGGCCAATGGCAGCGGTCAAAGGTCTGAGTCGGTGGGTGTACGGGTACATCATGAACTTCCTCCCCAAAATGAAACCGATCGAACGGCATCTGTCTGAGGATTGGCCGAACAGCCGAGGCAAACAGTGCAACATCGCCGAGAATTTTTTCGGCGATGTCTCACGCGTGCTTGGGCATGACGCTCACCCAGTAGTCGGTGCGACGCACGATACGCAGCTCAAAGCCGCTTTCCAGTGCGGCAAGGGCACGTTCGGTATCGTCCAGGGGAAAGGCACCGGAGACCCGCAGCCCGGCAATGGAAGGGGCACAGCGCAGCCAGCCGCGGCGATAGCGTGACATTTCTTCGAGCAGATCGCCCAGCGGGCGCTTGATAGCGATCAGGTTGCCCGTTCGCCACGAGGCCACCGAGGCATCGCTGAGCCAAGGGGCGCCGGACCGGGCACGGTCGAACCGCACCTGCTGGCCGGCGTCCAGGCGCAGCGACTGGTCGCTGTCCGCAGGGCGGATCTGCACGGCTTTTTCCATCACCGCCACTTCGCAGTAGCGCGCGTCGGTCTGCACGGTGAAGCGGGTGCCCAATGCCTGCACCTGGCCTTGGGCAGTCTCAACCAGGAATGGACGGGCGAGGGCGTCGGCAGCCGTCTGCACCATTACCCGGCCGCTGAGCAGGCGCAGCAGACGCCGATCGTTGTCGAAACGCACGTCCAGCGCCGAGCGGCTGTCGAGCAAGACCTGGCTGCCATCTGCCAACGAGACGCCACGCTGTTCGCCAACACCGGTGTGGTGAGTGGCGAGCAGGTTCGTCCTCACGTCGCTTTCCCAGCCGGCCCATCCCACAGCGCCTACACCGGCGAGCACCAGCAGCTGGCGCAGTACCCGGCGGCGCGATTCCCTGGCCTGCTGCAGGGCCGGCGCCGCGACATTGCCTGGCACGCCTTCGACCAGTTGCCGGACGGCCTCGACCTGCTGCCAAGCGTGCCGGTGCAGCGGGTCGGCATCGTGCCAGTGCTGCCAGCGTAGTTGCACGGTGGCCGAGTCCAGCCCGGAAGTGAGCTGCGCATACCACTGCGCCGCGCTGCGCAGCGCCTCGCGTTCGGCGGGGTCCAAGGGTGGGCGCACGTGTGTCACAACAACCCCAGGCGCATCAGGCAGCAATGCTCCATGGCCTTGGCCATGTGGTTGTTCACCGTGCGCAGGGAGATGCCCAGGCGCTCGGCGATCTTCGGATAGCTCAGGCCCTCGAACTGGGAAAGGATGAACGTCTGCCTGACCTTATCGCCCAGGCTGTCGAGCATGCGGTCGATTTCCAACAGGGTTTCCAGAACGATGGCCTGTGTTTCTTGCGAGGGGTAGACGTCGACAGGGAGTGCGGCCAGCGCTTCGAGGTAGCTTTGCTCCAGTGCACGGCGGCGGAACAGGTCGATCACCAAGCCTTTGGCTACCGTGCTGAGGTATTGCCGCGGTTGGCGAATCTCCAGGGCCTGACGGGCCTTGATCACCCGCACGAAAGTGTCTTGGACGAGGTCTGCGGCATCGCTGCTGCAATCCAGGCGCTTGCGTAGCCAGCCGCGTAGCCAGGCGCTGTGGGTACTGTAGAGCTCGTGGGCGGCAAAACGCAGGGCACTGTGGTCGGCAGACATGGAAATAGATCGATAATGATAATGAGTCGCAGTTTGACCTTTTTGTGCGCGCTTTGGCAATCATCGGGACGCCGGAATTCAAGTCGGAAATTGTGCTTTGGCACGAAATAAAGTGCATAGCGAAATCGTCTAGGGCGTGTCTTTGCAATTGCTCGCCACTCGCTGTTGACTAGTTCGAGTGAGCAGGGGCGGCGCTTGCCATCACGCGTCAAACGAGGGCCTTCAGCATGAACAAGGGGCATGTCGTAACCTTGCAATTCGATGCCGATCTCAATGACCTGGCCAAAGGCAAGGCGCTTCGCGATGGGCTATCCGTTGCCTTGCAGATCGGCACGACGCTCTGGGTTGCCAACGATGAAACGGTGAGCCTGGAGCGGCTGACGCCACTGCCGGACGATGGCGCTGGCGCTTGCCGCTACGGCCAGCACAAGCAGTTTCAGCTCGGCGATTATCTGGCGCTGCCAGTGCCACCCGGCGATGACCCGGAAGAACTGGACGAGGCAGACATCGAGGGGCTGGCCTTTGATGGCGGTTATCTCTGGCTGGTGGGTTCGCACAGCCTCAAGCGCAAGAAGCCGAAGCTCAAGGAGGGGTACGGCAAAGCCAGCCAGCAGTTGGCCAAGATCGGCCGCGATGGCAACCGCTACCTGCTGGCCCGCATTCCCATCCAGGAAGAGGCCGGCGGCTGCCGGCTGGAAGAACGCATTACCCGGCACGGCAAGGACCTCTACGCCGCCCGGCTGCGGGGGAACGCGTTTGGCGACGAACTGACCGACGCGCTGCAAGACGATGAACATCTCGGACCATTCCTTGCGATCCCAGGCAAGGACAATGGCTTTGACATCGAAGGCCTTGCGGTTGTGGACGGGCGGATCTTTATTGGCCTGCGCGGGCCGGTCTTGCGCGGCTGGGCGGTGGTGCTGGAGCTGGCGGTCGACGACGACCCCGGCTCTTCCACCCTGAGCCTGAAGGCCATCGGGCCGAACAAACGGCGCTATCGCAAGCACTTCCTCCAACTCGGGGGGCTGGGCATTCGCGACCTGTGCGTGCAGGGCTCGGATTTGCTGATCCTTGCGGGGCCTACCCTGGATCTCGATGGGCCGGTCAAAGTTTTCCGATGGCCCGGTGGTTGCGCACCCGATGACGAGGCTATGGTCCCGTCGAGCGTATTGCAGCCCATGCTGGATGTACCTTATGGCGACGGCAGCGACCATGCAGAAGGCATCACCCTGTATGTGCCAGAAACCGGGCAGAAGCCCTCGTTGCTGGTGGTGTACGACGCTGTCGCCGAGTGCCGAAAAGTGGAGCATTGCGCTGTGCTGGCGGATATTTTCCAATTGCCGTGAAGGCGGTGCTTCATGCGCTGTCGCCGCAGGCAGGGGAGGGATGCCGGCGGCGACAGTCCGTGCGCTGATAACGTCTGATGTCGATGGAACCGACAGCTCATCCTTTCACCGTCAGCGCAACATGCCCTCGGTTGTTGCCATAACAGTTCCACGCGTCGTTGGCATAGGCATACAAATACCCCGACCGCTTCGGCGTATAGGTGCGCCCTTTACCTATCTCGAACACTTCCGGCTTGATCAGATACCCTTTGGCATCCACCCCATCGCTGTTGGCGATCGCCCCGATCAGGCTGAACCAGTTGAACTGTTCATGACGCTTGGTGAAGTTGAAGTTGGCATCGTTGTTGTTGAACAGCTTGCTGTACCAAGTCTCCACCTGGCCGAGTGCGCTGGCCACCAGGTGGGCGACCTCCGCCGGCTGGAAATTACCGTCACCGGTACCGCCGGGGTCGCAGCTGATCGAACTGTCGAGCCATTCCCCCGAGGCGCTGAAATGGTAGGTTTGGCCAGCTTCCAGCCACAGGCCCGTTTCGTTCCAGGGCACGCGGGCCGCAATGTCGATCACCAACGGGAGGGGCGGTGCGATCAGGCGAGACTGCCGGTATGGGTGTTGAGTGATGGGCGGGTCATTCTGACGCTCGAGCGCGGTTTGATGAAAACTGGCTTCTTGCGACCTGAGGTTGGGGATGCTGCGCGGTTGCGTGGGCAACAAGCTGAACACGCCGTCGCACGAGTCATGCATCATGTCGTGAAAGTCAGGACGAATCTGCTTGATGGTCTTGGGGTTGAACGCCAGCCCACATTTCGAAGCTTCCTCGACCATCCACTGCAACGCGCCGTCAGCCAGGCCGCTTTCACGATAGCCACCGCCGACGTCCGAATGCACGCCGGGGAACCACAACTGCTGCACGTCACAGCCTGCCGGCACATCTGTCCATAGCGTGGGCTGGAAGGACGCACGGCGCTCGTCCATCGCCAAGGCATGCCGGCCCGTCTTTACCGCGGCGTGGAAGGCGGTGTCGTGGAAGGTGTAGCGATTGCGGTCATCGAGCAGGTTGAGCAAGGCCATGTCATCGGGTATGCCGAGTGCGCCGACGGTGTCCCACACGCCGATGAAGCGAATCGGAATGCTGGCACCTTTGGCGTTATGAAATTGCCAGCCCAACGTGTCCCAGTCTTCGCGATCTTCCAGTTTGCGTCGGTAGCCGAATTTCATCAGGCGGTCGATGCGGCTCCAGACGTCCGCTGGCGCCATGCTGGCAATCTTCAGCAAGCCGCAACGACTGATCAATCCGCTCAGGCTTCGAACGGTATAGGCGCCACGGCTGAACCCGAATAGATAGATGTCCATGCCCGGCTGATAGCAGTAACAAAGCTTCTGGTAGGCGCTCTTGATGTTGGCGTCCAGCCCTGATCCCGTGCCGCCACCCAACGCCTTGTCCCACCATTTGCCGGATGTACCGACACCGGGGTGATAGTACTTTTCCTGATGAACACCGGCGCCGTCCTCGTCCGCCACGGCGTTATGCAGCCTGACCACGTTGGTGGGCGCCGGGACACCTTTATCCAGCTGTTCGGGCGTGTTCCAGGTGCCGTCGCAGCAAATTACGATGTTGGACATGAAACTGCCCTCTGTTCGGGTTGACGAAGTCATGAACTACGCATGAATCCAGAACGCACTTTCGGCAAATTGCTCGCCGTTCCACCAGTTGGCAGTACCGGTTCCATACGCGAAGTTGCGTGCACCTGCCTGGCTCTGCAGCGGTGCGATCACGTCACCGGCCGCATCGCGCCTGGCGCTGTGGATGGCGTCCTCGGGCACCACCGCCACGATGTGCCCAGACCGGCCATCTTCCTTGCGCCGTGCGACGATCAGGGCAACGCCGCCCTGGTTGGCTGCCTGCTGCAGTTTGCTGAGCGTGCCGGTTTGCCGCCAACCGAACTCGCTGCCGAAATCGCGCAGCCAGCGGAACAGGTCGTTGGCCCGCATTTCGGTGATTGTGGCGCCAATCAGCAGTGCCACGGGCTTGTTGTGCGACAGGTCCAGCAGCGCCCTGGCCGTCCACCAGGTGCGCGGCAGATACACCCCGGCGAGGGCGCAATAGTCGTGGCAGTAGATGTTGCAGAAGGTCAGGCCATCGCGTGGCTGGTAGCGTTTGTTGGCTGGATTGTCGACGCCCAGCCAGTCGATGATGGCCGCCAGCTCGGTGCGCAGTGCCTGGGGCGTGTCGCCTTGGCGTTGAGGTTGACCGCGTTCGTTCAGCGAACGTGCATCGGCTGGCGCAGTGCGCCGGGTTACCTGGTTGGGCTTGTGCGCCAGGTGCGCTGCGACGATGCCGGTGCTGGGCGCCGTAGGCGCCGGAAGGGTAATGGGTACATCCTCGATCGACTCATCCGTCACCAGGAATTTCTGCGCGACGAAGCCGTGCAGCAATGCGCCGGACAGTGAGGTCTCGATCTCCCTGAAGCCGTTCTGCGCACGGATACCGACAGCACGTACCGGGTGGCCGTCGGGCAGGTTGCCGATGACGTTGGCATTCGACGGTTCGCTGATGCGCGGCTCGCTGCGCACGCGCAGGGTGCTTTCGCGGGTGTCCACCCGCAGGAACTCCCCGGTGGCCGTCAGTGTGCTCGGTGGCGGCAACAGCGCAAGGCCGGGCGCGGCAGGGGCAAGCTGTGGCGGCGCGCCGTCCATGCTGACGGTATGGGCGAGTTGAATGAAGTCGAGCAGGTTCTCGCCGTAGAACCGTTTGCCATCGAAAAAGCCCTGGCGCAGGCCCTTTTTCGGGTTGAAACCGCCGGTGTTGTAGGCGATGCCGACCGATGCCAGTTGCTGGTCGCTGAGCGACTGCGCCTTGGACAACCCAAGCGTTTTCAGGCCTCGCTTGAGTTCGCTCAGGCACTGGTCGAGGGCACCGTCGAACTGCGCGTAGCGTTGGTCGAGGAAGTAGTCGGGGTCATCTTTGAAGAACTGCAGGTCGCGCTGAAAGATGCCGAAGCCGTGGCAGAACTTGTTCTGTCTTCTCGCCACGGGCTCGTAGGCTCGAATGTGCTGGGCCATTTCCACCAGCGAGCGATGGGCGAGCTCGAACATCTTCTCGCCGCCCGGGGCTGCCAGCAGCGCGGCCTTGTCCTTGGGAAAGGCTTTGCGTCCCTTGTCCGCGTCGAGCGTATCGCCGACGCACAGCCTCAGTACCTCGGCTTCTGGGAGGTCGTGGCGCAGGTTCTGCCAGATTTCCCCCGTCTCCTGGCAGGCGATGGCAGTGAGGAAATCCACGGTCAGCGGAGTGCCGGCCAAGGCGGGTTGCAAGCGGTTCTGGAAGTGCGACTTGAACCATTGGACATCGTTTGCATTAGGCATGATGTGCTCCTCTGCCGGCTCACAGGCCGGCGTGTGGTGGCATCAGAACTTCGAGTAGTTCAACGCATCGACCAGCGCCGACCCGCCGATACCGGTGAGTGACAGCAGCAGTGCACGCACCAGCGGTTCGTCGGCATAGCGGGAGAAGGCACCGGTGTTGAGTGCCACGATGCGTTCGCGAATCAGGCGGAACTTGGCGGACAAGGTTTCGTTGCCCGCTATTTCAAGCAAGTACTGGTCGATGCGTTGAAGGCCGACTGTCCGCGCTTTCTCGGCAGCCCTGCGCAGCGAAAGCGCCGAAACGAGCAAGATCAGGCCCGTCAGTGCGAAGGTGATGATCATCCCTGGCGGGGTGGGCCAGTTGTCGAAGTAGCTGCTGCGAGAAACGATCAGGATCAACAGCACCACGGTCGGCGCGTAGATCAGGCGGCTGACGGCGGCGGTGCGTTTGGCGATCAGGGTCAGGCCGAACCATTCGTCGATGCTGGGGTGAGCGGCCTTGGGCACCGGGTTGTAGATGTCACCGAACAGCGCTTTCTGCTCGCGTTGCAACTCCCTTGGCCAGATCCAGTGCTCCTGGCTCAGTTGGCGGATGAAGCGGGTCAACAGGCGGTTGGCGTCGACTACCCAGAACACCAGCAGGTTGAACGCCAACACAGGCGGGAGCCAGTTCCAGCCTCGCAGCGGCGGGTTGCCGCGCACGGGGTCGCCATCCATGGGCCACAGCACGAACAGCAGGCTTGTGAGCACCAGGAAGATCCAGGAGCCGAGCATCGCGCGCAACAACCTAGCACCGAAACTGCCGCAGATACGGTGTTCGGTCCAGTACGTCAGGACTTCGTTAGAGCCAGGTTGGGTCTTCTTGGGCTGGGAGTTGGGTGAGAGCGGCAGGAAAACGTGATTGAGCCACTCGCCCAATGCCTTGGCCAGACTATTCGGCGATCGCATTTTTCCATGGTCAGTCAACTTCATCAGTTGCTGCCACAAGCCGACCCTTTCAACGACATGCAGGTGGTATTCGCGCTCGATCTCCTGATGATTGAGCCGCAGATTGCGCGCACCCCAGGCCAGTGCGGCGAGCGATATGATCACCGCGAGCAACCTCAGGGCCAGGGTTGGCCAGGCACTGATGCCTTCGAACAGGAACATCGGTTCGCCCAGACCTTGCTCGGTCAAGCTTTCGCGCTCTTGATAGCCGCGCAGCAATACCAGGATGAAGATCACCAGCGGCACGAGTACGTACCAGGCATTGGCATCGAAGAGGCCACTAGCCACGGCCGAGTTACCGGCGGTATTGCCTTTGTTCCGTGCGCGACGGTTCAGGCCTGTTGCGATCAGCCCCAGCAGGATCAGGCCGAAGGTTACCCACAGCATCTCGACCCGCCAGGCGTTTGTGGCGATCCATGCCGTCAGCGCTGCCACGCCATACAGGGCTGATGGCACCCATACGCCCAGCCCCGTGCTTTTGTCGCGGTTACTGCTGCTCCACCAGCTCAACACCAACCCGAGGACCACCAGTACCAGTGCCAGCGGTCCTGCCATGAATAGCGACAGAATGCGATTCAACCGATGCTTCAATGCTTCGGAAGGCTCTGGATAAATGGGCGGGGAGGGGTCCTGCAGGCAGCGCAGGGCCATGATGTCCTGGGGCCTGATATAGGTGCCCTGACCCGAGCGATTACTGATGGGTGCGCAATCGGTGGCGCGTCGCTTGGTGAGGCTGCTTTCCAGCGGTATGAAGCCGCTGATGCCCACTTCGTAGATGCTCGGTGACAGAATGCCGGCCTTGGAGTAATCGAACTTCCAGCGCTTGGCGTCGAACGGCTCGGGGGCCAGCGCTGCCAGCACCGAGACGAATACCGCGCTTTGCAGGCTGTCGCGAAACGGCGGCATTTCCTGCTGCAAGGCGCGGGTCAGGGTCAGGCCGTATGGCGATGCCAGCACCAGGTTGCGCGTCACCTGGGCTTGCCCACGCTGCAACATGCGCGCATCCAGGTCGGTGGAGAAATACAGTTTGTTGGGCATGCGGCTCTTCAGGGCCTGCAGCACCAGCAGCTTGTCATAGGTATCCAGGCCCAGTACGCCGATTGCGCCGATGCCGCTGTTGCCCGCATCACGGAAGGCCTGGTCCTGCATCATGATGTGATCTGCCAGGCGGCGCAGGTAATCCAGTTGCGAGTTGCCGTCCGATTTTTCCAGTGGGCTGAGGTCGACCGTGCGGTTGTCTTTTTCGGTTTTCTGGTCAGTTTTGGCGATGGTGTCCTCCGGTAGACGGCCATCCAAACCGCGCAAGTAGCTGTAGCGCAGAACCCAAGGGTCGACCCTGGAGCTGTCGAGAGGCGGCATCGAGGGCCGCTCGCCTATTTTGCTGCGGAAACTTTCGATCAGTGCGCGACTGTAGAAACTGTCCCATTCGGAAATCAGTGCGATGCGATTCGCGCTGCGCCGCTCGGGAAAGCATTGCCGTTCATCTTGCGGGGTGGTGCAGTGTGCGCCGGCTGCGGGGTCGACATGGCGTAGCTTGAGTTCGTCGAGTAACAGGCGAGCCATCGTGGTGTCGTCGCTGACGGTGCGGATCAGCTGGATGCCCTTGAACGGGGAGACTGCCTTCTGGCCGTGTTTGTCGAAGTCACTCAGCAACAGCTTTCTGTCAGCCGTGGCCAAAGGCGAATAGATCTCGATGTTTGGCGGAATGACTGCTGGCGTGAAAGTTTCACCACTACCCGCGGGAGGAAGAGGGGGAGGAGGCGGAGGAGGGGGAGGTTTACCATCAGTGCCGAGCCCGTAGCGTGCGAAGGCCTCTTGGCGGTACATGATGCGCAGCATGTGTGAATCGGCGGGCCCGATCACTTTGAGCGTGTCGTTGTCCGTACTCTCTCTCAACGCCATCTTGAGCTTGCTCAACTGGCCCAGCGGATCCTCCCCGAGCACATCTTGCTTGAGCCAGAGCAGCCTAACCCGCGCAGGAGGTGGCTGTTCTTCCTCGCTGATCGGAGCGGGTACCAGTGGGTCGGCGACGAAGTCCTCGTAGGGTGCTTCAACCTGCGCTGGTACGGTCTTTTCTTCCTTACCTTGTACTTCGGATTCTTTTCGCTCTTTGGCGAGATCCAACGAAGTTGTCATGGCCAGGCAGCGGACATGTTGCTCATCCTCGGGGACCAGGCGAGCGCCCTTCAGGCCTGCCAGAATTGCATAGCGCATCCGGCGGCGAAGCTCGACAGCTTCGGCATAGGCGCCATCTTCCACCAACGCCACGATGAGCTGAGTCGCTTTCCCAGGTGGAGCGCCAGTGCATGCCGCGATTGCGGGTTTGATACCCAGGTCCTTGATACGTTTACGGTAACGCTCAAGTGCATCGAAAGGGTCTTGCCACAGGCGTGCCTCGATCGGCATGTGCGGCTGGAATTGGCTACCCTCCGGGCGGGTTTCAAGGAAGGGTGCTCGGGTCAGGGCAAAGGTGGAAATCACCAGGCTGAGTATCAATGCGCTGCCGGGCAGCCAGACGGCATAGTTGCTCGTTGAATTGTTGTTTGTGTCCATGGCGCATACCTGAATCAGGTCGCCCTTGGCACAGGAGCGGGACCGGATCCAGCAGCCACGAACAGCGGCTTGCACTACGTCGATGGGGTCGAACGTGCGGAGCGGCGGACATTGGTCTCTGTTAACAGAGATTGGCAAGTTGAAGTCTAGAAAAACCCGGCACGCTGGCAAGTTGCCAGATTAGTGCGTTGCCTGTTTTCTGATGTTCGGTACACAAAAGCCAAGTACAAGGCGCTAGGTGTATCGGCAAGTTAACAGTCAAGTTGCCAGGTACATTGATTTTGATGTGCGTTGGTTAAAGCTGTGGTTTTTCCTGTGGCAGCCGGCTTGCCGGCGATAGGGCCCGAACTGGCGCTGCAAGACTGCCCCGTTTTGCCTGTTCCGGCCTCATCGCCGGCAAGCCGGCACCCACAGGTCCATCGCGGCTTTCAAAGCTGGTGGTGTACCTGTGGGAACAACTGTCTTGCGCCATATCCAGAAGCCTGCACGATCCCTGTGGGAGCCGGCTTGCCGGCGATGAGGCCGGGGCAGACCGCTCGGGAAATGGGATCTTGCCGCCGTACTAATCGACTCAGGCGCCAAGCACGGCGGTGCTCGCCTGTATCAGCCACGCCTCGATCCCGGCCTCGTCCACCGGCCCAGGGCGCCGGCGCAGGCCGTGCGCCGTCTCGACCAGGGCGAAGATCGCCTCGCTGGCGCAAGCCCTGCCGATGCACCGCAAGGGCGTCCCGCGCCGGGCCTGATCGATGAACGTCAGCAGCGGCGCACGCAGGCGTCCCTGCGCCTGGTCCAGCCAGTGCCACTGGTCGCTCGTCAGGTGCCGGGCTTCATGGCGCAGCAGCAGATCCTCGTGCGGGTGCGAGCGCTGACGGGCCAACAGAAACCGCAGGTAACCCGGCACGTCACGACTGAACGACCCGTTGTGCCACGCCGCCAGGCGTTGGGCCAGCACCTCGAGCAGCACATCCAGCAACAGGTCCTGCTTGCTCGCCACATGGTGATAGAGGCTGCCCGACTGCAACCCGCACCGCGCCGCCAGCTGGCGCATGCTCATGCCGGCAAAGCCACATTCGGCCATCAGCTCGGCGGCATGCAGCAGCAGATCGGGCGTGCGCGAAGCGTTTTCGGCCATGGGAAACTCTCTGGTGTCGTTGTTGTGTGCCATCACCCTAGGCGCGTGTCTCGCTAGCTGATAGGCCGGGACTGACTGGCTCACTGTATTCACCATTACCGTGCTGGACACCCCCCAAATGGATATTGCCCAACCCAAGACGCTCATTCATGTGGCCGAACGCTTCGCCTTCGATGATGGTCATTGGATCGTTATTGTTGAGGGAGGCGTTTGCTAGCGGGCGCAAGGGTGTGGGGAGGATTGGTTTCAGGGGGCAGAAAATGTGAGCTGTGGCGGCCCTATCGCCGGCAAGCCGGCTCCCACATGAATCCCGCACAGCTCAAGACCCGCGCAGTACCTGTGGGAGCCGGCTTGCCGGCGATAGGCCGGTTCAGGCAGCCTAGCGCTTCGCCATTGCCGCCAGTGCAGCCTTCGCCTCATCACTGTTCAGCCGCTCGATGAACAGCAGCCCTTCCTTGGCCACCGTCGCCGCCAGCTCTTCGCGATGCGCATCCTTGAGCAGGCGCTTGCTGATGCGCAGCGCATCGGCCGGCAACTGCTGCAGGCGCCGCGCCAGCTTCGTGGCGGCGGCCTGGCACTGTGCGCCATCCTCGAACAGCTCGGTCGCCAGGCCCCACTGCACCGCCCGCTCGCCGTCGATCAACTGGCTGCACAGCAACAACTGCGCAGCCCGGGCATGCCCCAGCAGCCGCGGCAGCAACAGGCTCGCGCCAAACTCCGGGCACACGCCCAACGGCACGAACGGCGTGCGCAACTTGGCGTCGCGGGTCACCAGTACCTGGTCGCAATGCAGCAGCACGGTGGTGCCGATGCCGATCGCAGGCCCCGCAACCGCAGCGATCAGCGGCTTGTCCAGCGCCAGCACCGCCCACATCATGCGAAACACCGGGCTTTGCAGGTCGGTCGGGGGCTGGTCGAGGAAGTCCGGCAAGTCGTTGCCGGCGGTAAAGCACTCGGCGCTGCCAGTCAGCACGATCACCTCGACCTGCGGGTCGCTGTTGGCTGACTCGAACAACTCCGCCAGCCGCGTGTACATGGCGTTGGTCAGGGCATTGAGCTTGTCCGGGCGGTTCAGGCGCAGGGTCAGCAGGCCTTCGTCGAGTTCGTGCTGGATCAGGTCGGTCATCAGGAGCCTCTGTTGTTTTTGTGAGGGGTGCTGAAGCAGGTGTCGCCGGAGTATCGCGTTTCAGTCGACTTGCTGTACAGTCGTTCAACTGGACTATCCCCGCTTGAGGACGACCGATGACCCAGGAAGCCCGCTTCAGCCGCATGCTGCCCGAACTGCGCAAGGCCAATCTGGTCGAGGCCACGCTGGCCTGCCTGAAGCGTCATGGCTTCCAGGGCGCCTCGATCCGCAAGATTTCTGCCGAAGCCGGTGTCTCGGTGGGCCTGATCAGCCACCACTATTCCGGCAAGGACGAGCTGGTCGCCGAGGCTTACATGGCCGTCACCGGCCGGGTCATGCAACTGCTGCGCGAGGCCATGGACCAGGTCGCGCCCAACGCGCGCGAACGCCTGTCGGCCTTCTTCCGTGGCTCGTTCAGCGCCGAGCTGCTCGACCCGCAGCTGCTTGACGCCTGGCTGGCATTCTGGGGCGCGGTGAAGACCGCCGAGGCGATCAACCAGGTGCACGACCATTCCTACGGTGAATACCGCCGTGAGCTGCGCAGCCTGCTCAGCGAACTGGCGCGGGAGGAGGGCTGGGAACACTTTGATGCGGACCTTGCCGCCATCAGCCTCAGTGCCCTGCTTGACGGGCTGTGGCTGGAGTCGGGCCTGAATCCGGGGACTTTCACCCCGTCCCAGGGCGTGCAGATCTGCGAAGCCTGGGTCGACGGCCTGCAGGCCGGCGGTCGGCAACGTTTCACCCTGACCCGCGAGGGCTGTTGATCGGCCGTTCAGCAATCGCTAGTCTTGGCGCACTCTAATAAGAAACACGCCTACGGGCGCTTCAGGACCCTACGCAATGACCTCTCGCGTACTGATCGTCGACGACGATCCGCTGATTCGTGACTTGCTCCAGGCCTACCTGTCCCAGGAAGGCTATACCGTCCATTGCGCCGCGACCGCGGAACAAGCCGAAACGCTGTTGGCCGAACAGCCGGTGGAGCTGGTGATGCTGGACATCCGCCTGCCCGGCAAGGACGGCCTGACCTTGACCCGCGAGCTGCGGGTGCGCTCGGAAGTGGGGATCATCCTGATCACCGGGCGCAACGATGAGATCGACCGCATCGTCGGCTTGGAATGCGGCGCCGACGACTACGTGAGCAAACCGCTCAACCCCCGTGAACTGGTGTCCCGCGCGAAGAACCTGATCCGTCGCGTGCGCCACGCCCAGGGGCCTCGGCCGGCCGGGCCTGCCAACGTCACCCTCAAGCAGTTCGGCGACTGGTCGCTGGACTGCGACCGCCGCCGTCTGATCGATCCGCAAGGCGGCGAAACCTTGCTGACCCATGGCGAATTCCAGCTGCTCAGTGTGTTCCTGCGTAACAGCGGCCATACCCTGAGCCGCGACCAGTTGATGGACCAGATCCGCAACCGCGAGTGGGTGCCCAACGACCGCTCCATCGACGTACTGGTCGGCCGCCTGCGGCGCAAGTTGCACGACGACCCGGCCGAACCTGAACTGATCATCACCATCCACGGCGCCGGCTACCTGTTCACCGCCAGCGTGGCCGCGTGAGCCACTACCTGCTCGGCGTGCTGGCGCTGCTGGCCAGCGCAGCGCTGCAGGCCGCAGAAACCATCCGCTATTGCGATTATCCGGTGTACCCCCCTGTCTCCTGGAGCGATGGCAAGCAGCCGCGCGGGCTGGCGCCGACGGTGGTCCGCGAGCTGTTCGGGCGGCTGGGCTATCAGGTCGAGATGGTGGTGCTGGGCAACTGGCAGCGCTGCCTGCTCGACGCCGCTGAAGGGCGGGTGGATGTGGTGCTGGCCTACACCTCGGAGCAGCGTGCCCAGGCCATGCGCTTTTCCCAGGTGCCGGTGCTGCGCGAGGAGGTGGCGGTGTTCGCCAACCGCCAGCGCCCGCTCAAGTTCGCCAAGCTCGAAGACCTGGCCCAATACCGCGGCGGGCTGCTGTTCGGCGAAAGTTACGGCCCCGAGTTCGACCGCTTCGTGGCGCAGCACCAGAACATCGAATGGGTGTCGGACAGCGGGCAGAACTTCGGCAAGCTGATACGCGGGCGCATCGACTTCGTGATCCAGGAGCGGCGCACTGGCCAGTTGTTCGTCGAGTCCCTGCCCGGTGCCCGGGACATCGTCGCGCTGCCGGCGGCACTGAGCGTCGACTACCTGCGCGTGGCCGTGTCGCGCCGCTCGCCGCTGAGCGAGCGGATGAGCGAGATCGACGCGCAGCTGCAGCAGATGACCGACGCCGGCGAGCTGGAGCGCTGGCTGCATGAAAGCGAGGTCACCTACCGCGACATGGTCAGCCAGCCATGACCCGCCTGCAACCGGGGGGCCTGCTGCGTCGGCTGCTGTTGTTCATCCTGCTGTTCAGCCTGTGCTTCACGGTGCTGGCCAGCAGTGTGCAGCTGTATTTCGAGTACCGCCGTGAGATGCGCGAGATCGATGCGCGCATGGCGTTGATTCGTGCGGGTTACCTGGCCAGCCTGGAGCGCAGCCTCTGGGACCTGAACCAGGAGCAGCTGAACGTGCAATTGCGCGGGTTGGTGGACTTTTCCGATGTGGCGCTGGTGCGTCTGAACAGCGCCGACTTCACCTTGCAGCAAGGGGATCCGTCGCCTCAGGGCCCGCTGCGGGTCGAGCGTTTTCCCCTGGACTACCAGCCACCTTCCGGGCCCTCGCGCCACCTGGGCGAACTGGAGGTGAGCATCGACCTGGGCGCGGTGCACCGGCGGCTGTTCGCCACGGGGCTGACCAGCCTGTTGTGGATGAGTGTGTTCCTCTGCGGGTTGGCGCTGGCGTTGTCCGGGCTGTTCTACCGCCTGGTCACCCGCCACTTGCAGGTCATGGCGGATTTTGCCCGGCGCATCGGTGCCGGGCAGTGGCACGAGCCGCTGCGCCTGAACAAGCGCCGCTCGCCACACACCGACGAGATCGACAGCGTGGCGCTGGCGCTGGATGACATGCGCCGGGCGATCCTCAGCGATATCGAACGTCGCGAAAGCGACCGCCTGGCCTTGCAGGACAAGCGCGACGAGCTGCAGAAGCAGGTCGAGCGGCGCACCGCGAGCCTGATGCGCGCCAAGGATGATGCCGAAGCGGCCAACCTGGCCAAGTCGCGCTTCCTCGCCACCATGAGCCATGAACTGCGCACGCCACTGAACGGCATCCTTGGCATGGCCGAACTGCTGCGTGGCGCGGGGCTCGCGGCAGACGATCGCAAGCGACTGGAGGCCTTGTACAAGGCTGGCGAGGGGCTGCTCGGCATCCTCAACGAAGTGCTGTACTTCGCCCGCCTCGAAGAGGGCGAAAGCCACCCCGAGGCCGTCGATTTTTCCCTGCGCCAGCTGTGCGACGAGGTGCTGACCCTGCTCGAACCCCGCGCGTTGGCCAATGACAGCGTGGTGCTCTGTCGCATCGATCCGCAGTTGGCCACACACCAGCACGGCGCCGAGCAGTATCTGCGCCAGGTGCTCAGCAACCTGCTGGCCAATGCGATCAAGTTCACCGAGGGCGGCGAGATCCTGGTCGAAGTGCAGGTGCTGCGATCACCCCCTGGGCGCCAGCACCTGCGGCTGAGTGTCACCGACGACGGCATCGGCATCTGCGAGGCGATGCAGCCGAAGATCTTCGGCCGTTTCGTCCAGGCCAGCGAGTCGGTCGCGCGGCGCTATGGCGGTACCGGCCTGGGGCTGGCGATCAGCAAGCACCTGGTGGAGCAGATGGGCGGGCAGATCGGCGTGCGCAGCCGCGAGGGTGAGGGCAGTTGCTTCTGGTTCGAGCTGGAGCTGGCGACGGCTCAAGTTCCCCAGGCACTCGCGCGTGCGGTTCCCAGTGCGGCGCCGCTGGAAATTCTGGTGGTGGAAGACGTGGCCTTGAACCGTGAAGTGGTGCGCGGGCTGCTGGAGCGTGACGGGCACAAGGTGTGGCTGGCCGAGGATGCCGAGCAGGGGCTTGAGCTGTGCGCCCAGCGGCGCTTCGACCTGTTGCTGCTGGATGTGCACCTGCCGGGCATCAGTGGTGTGGAGCTGTGCCGGCAAGTCCGCGCTGGCCAGACGCCCAACCGCGAGACGCGCATCCTGGCGCTGACGGCCAGCGTCCAGCCGGCGCTGGTGCGTGCCTACCTTGCAGCCGGCATGCAGGGCGTGCTGGGCAAGCCGCTGAAGCTTGCCAACCTGCGCCAGGCCCTGGCCGGGCAGGGCCTGGAGGAACAATCGGCAACGCCCACCTGGCTTGACCACGAGCTGCTCGACACGCACCGCACGCTGCTGGGCGAGCAGAAGCTGCAGGGCCTGCTGGCCTCGTTGCTGGACGCCCTGGCGCAACACCGCCAGCCCTTGCTCGAAGCGGTCGAGGCAGGTGACTGCACAGAGGTGACCCACCTGGCCCATCGCCTGGCCGGTAGCAGCGATTCCATGGGCTTGTGTGGCCTGGCAGCAACCTTGCGGCGGCTTGAGGAACGCGGTCTGGAACGTGATAAACCGGGTGTGCGGGCCATGGCCGGCTTGCTGCGTGAGCACCTGCAGCGCGCCGAAGACACTCTGGCTGAACTGCTGGCGGCCTGAGCGACAAAAAACTTACGACTTTTTACATCTTTGATCTTTACGATCAACCGGGGCTTACATCGCTTTCCAATAATCGGGGTCAACCGCTGCACACGCGGTCTTCGACGCTTATTGGAGATAATAATAATGAAAGGCCGTAAAGCTGAAGGTATCCACCTCACACGGGCATTGAAGAGTCGGCACATCTTCATGCTCTCGCTCGGTGGCGTGATCGGCACCGGGCTGTTCATGGGTTCGGGCGTGACCATCAACCAGGGCGGGCCGGTGGGCGCGATCCTGGCGTACCTGGTGGCCGGTTTCCTGATGTACCTGGTGATGGTCTGCCTGGGTGAGTTGTCGGTGCAGATGCCGGTGTCGGGCTCGTTCCAGGCCCATGCGACGAAATTCATCGGCCCGGCCACGGGCTTCATGATCGGCTGGGTGTACTGGATGAGCTGGGCAACCACCGTGGGCCTGGAGTTCACCGCCGCCGGCATGCTGATGGAACGCTGGTTCCCCGGGGTGCCGATCTGGTACTGGTCGGCGCTGTTCGTCGCGGTGCTGTTCGGCATCAACGCGCTGGCCACCCGTGCCTTCGGTGAGGCGGAATACTGGTTCGCCGGCATCAAGGTGGCGGCGATCCTCGGCTTCATCATCGTCGGCGTGCTGGTGATCTTCGGCGCCATCCCGCTGACCAGCGGGGCGCCGGCACCGATGATGAGCAACCTGATCGGCGAATCGTTGTTCCCCAATGGCTTGTCGGCGGTGTTCGCCGTGATGATGACCGTGGTCTATGCCTTCCAGGGCTGCGAGATCATGGGCGTGGCGGCGGGCGAGACCGACCAGCCGGAGAAGAGCATCCCGCGCGCCGTGCGCAACGTGGTGTTCCGTGTGCTGATCTTCTATGTGCTGGCGATCGTGGTGCTCTCGGCAATTGTGCCGTGGCAGCAGGCCGGGCTGATGGAAAGCCCGTTCGTGCAGGTGTTCGACATGGTCGGGATTCCCTTTGCCGCGGACCTGATGAACTTCGTGATCCTCACTGCGATTCTCTCGGTGGGCAACTCCGGCCTCTATGCGTCTACCCGCATCCTCTGGGCGATGTCCAAGACCGGCATGGCGCCCAAGAGCCTGTCGCCGCTGAGCAGCCGCGGTGTGCCGCTGCGCGCCCTGTTCATCACCCTGTGCTTTGCGCTGGTCTCGCTGATGACCAGCTTCGTCGCCGCAGACACCCTGTTCATGGTGCTGATGGCGGTGAGCGGGATGTCGGGCACGGTGACCTGGATCGTGATTGCCTTGGCGCAGTACCGGTTCCGTCAGCAGTTCCTGCGCGATGGCGGGCAGTTGAGCGAGCTCAAGTACCGGGCGCCGCTGTACCCGCTGGTGCCGTTGCTGTGCATTACCTTGTGCAGTTCGCTGTTCGTGTTCCTGGCCATGGATGAGACCCAGCGGCCTTCGTTGTACTGGGGCTTCGGGTTCATTGCGCTGTGCTATGCGGCGTACTTCGTGGTGCAACGCAAGCGCCAGGGGGTTGGCATGGAGCCGGATATGCCGGTGGCGTGACAAGCGATTTGGGGCCGCTTTGCGGCCCATCGCCGGCAAGCCGGCTCCCACAGGTACCGCGCGCGCTCAAGCATTGCGCGGTCCCCTGTGGGAGCCGGCTTGCCGGCGATGGGCTGCGCAGCAGCCCTGCCATCAAGGGCAGTTGTACAAAGTTGTAACAGCGCCGCCCAATGCAAGCCTGAAAACTAAAATAAACCGATATAAATCAACCAGATACGACATTTTTCCGACTATTACATCTCAATCTCCCCCCCAATTGCCTCCTTACTGAACACTCGTTTAGCATGAGCCTCAGGTCTTACCCCCATCACAATAATTCGAGGCCCGTCATGACCGCTCCGTCGTCCCTACTCACGCAGGTTGAAGCCGGCGTCGCCTGGATCACCCTGAACCGCCCCGAACAGCGCAACGCGCTGGACATTCCAACCCTGAAAAAACTGCACGCCACCCTTGAGGCGTACAACACCGACCCGGCCGTGCGCGTGGTGGTACTGACCGGCACTGGCCGCAGCTTCTGCGCCGGCGCCGACCTCGCCGAATGGGCCGAGGCCGAAGCCCGTGGCGCCCTGGAAACCTACGGCTGGACCGAAACCGCCCACGCCCTGATGCAGTGCCTGCACAGCCTGGACAAACCCACCATCGCCGCCATCAACGGCACCGCCGTCGGCGCCGGCATGGACCTGTCGCTGTGCTGCGACCTGCGCCTGGCCGCCCAGTCGGCGCGCTTCAAGGCCGGCTACACCAGCATGGCCTACTCGCCGGACGCCGGCGCCAGCTGGCACCTGCCACGGCTGATCGGCAGCGAACAGGCCAAGCGCCTGCTGTTCCTCGACGAACTCTGGGGCGCCGAGCGCGCCCTGGCGGCCGGCCTGGTCGGTGAAGTGGTCGCCGACGACCAACTGCCAACCGCCACCGCCGAACTGGCCGCACGTCTGGCCCAGGGCCCGACCTTCGCCTTCGCCCAGGCCAAGCGCCTGATCCGCGACGGCGCCTCGCGCACGCTTGCCGAGCAGCTCAGCGCAGAACTCGCTGCCGGCCTGCTCTGCGGGCGTAGCGAAGACGGCGCCGAAGCCCTGCGCGCGGCCACGGAAAAACGCGCGCCACGCTTCACCGGCAAGTAAGCACTCACTCATTCCCCGGTTACCCAGGAACAGGCCATGAATTTCCAACTGACCCAAGAACAAGAAATGTTGGTGGATGCCGTACGCAGCTTCGTCACCAAGGAGCTGCTGCCCCATGAAGAGGCCGTGGACCGCGCCGACGAAGTCTCCCCGGAGCTTGCCGCGCAGATCCGTGGCAAGGCCATCGCTGCCGGCTTCTACGCGTTCAACATGCCCGAGGAAGTGGGGGGCGGTGGCCTCGACTACTTGTCCCAGGCCCTGATCGAACGCGAGCTGTCAAAAGTTTCCTGGGCCCTGCACGTGTTCGTCGCGCGGCCTTCGAAGATCCTCATGGCCTGCACCGGCCAGCAGGTCGAGGACTACCTGCTGCCGTGCATCCGCGGCGAGAAGACCGACTGCTTCGCCCTGACCGAACCGGGCGCCGGCTCCGACGCCAACTCGATCAAGACCCGCGCCGTGCGCGAAGGCGACGACTTCGTCATCAACGGCAGCAAGCACTTCATCAGCCATGCCGGGCACGCCGACTTCGCCATCGTCTTCGCCGTCACCGACACCTATGAGCACAACGGCAAGAAGCGCAACGCCGTGACCGCCTTCCTGGTCGACCGTGGCACCCCGGGCATGACCATCCGCCGCGGCCCGAAATGCGTGAGCAACCGTGGCTACCACACCTACGAGCTGTTCTTCGACGATTGCAAGGTGCCCGCCGCCAAGGTGCTCGGCGAAGTCGGCAAAGGCTGGGACGTGGCCAACGCCTGGCTGACCGCAGGCCGGGTGATGGTCGCTGCCAACTGCGTCGGCCAGGCCCAGCGCGCGCTGGACGTGTCGCTGCAATGGGCGGCCGACCGCAAGCAGTTCGGCCAGCCGATCGGCACCTACCAAGGCGTGTCGTTCAAGCTCGCCGACATGGCCACGCAGATCCGCGCCGCCGAACTGCTGACCCTGCACACCGCCTGGAAAATGGACCAGGGCAGCATGACCGACGGTGAAGCCGGCATGGCCAAGCTGTTCGCCAGCGAAGTGCTCGGCAAGGTCGCCGACGAGGCGGTGCAGATTTACGGGGGCATGGGCCTGATGGACGAGGGACCGGTCGAGCGCATCTGGCGCAACGCGCGGATCGAGCGGATCTGGGAAGGCACCTCGGAGATCCAGCGGCACATCATCTCCCGCGAACTGCTGCGCCCACTGCTGCGCTGACCGGACCGGAGAATCGCCATGTCGCAAGCCATTCGTGACAACCTCAAACGCCTGCTCGCACCCCGGCACCTGGCCTTCATCGGTGGGCGCAGCATGGCCCGCGCGCTCAAGCGCTGCGCCGACGGCGGCTACCAGGGCCAGATGTGGCTGGTGAACCCGCAGCAGGACAGCATCGACGGCGTCCCCTGCGTGTGCAGCGTGGCCGAGCTGCCCTGCGCGCCGGACGCGGTGTTCATCGCCACCAACCGCGAACTGACCCTGACCTGTGTCGCCGAACTCGCCGCCAAAGGCGCGGGCGGGGCGATCTGCTACGCCTCGGGCTTCGCCGAAAGCGGCGCCGAGGGCCAGGCCCTGCAACAGCAGCTGCTTGCCGCCGCCGGCGACATGGCCCTGCTCGGGCCCAACTGCTACGGCCTGCTCGACTACCTGCACAGTTCCGCCCTGTGGCCCGTGGCCCATGGCGGCAAGGCGGTGGAGAAGGGCGTGGCGGTGCTGACCCAGAGCGGCAACTTCGCCTACAACCTGTCGATGAGCGACCGTTCGCTGCCGGTGGCCTACATGGCCTCGGTCGGTAACCAGGCGCAGCTGGGCATCGCCGAGCTGATGGACGTGCTGCTCGACGAGCCCCGCGTGACGGCCATCGGCCTGCACCTGGAAGGCCTGAAGAACGTGCCAGGCTTCGCTCGCGCGGCCCACAAGGCGCTGGAGAAGGGCATCCCGATCATTGCGCTGAAGACCGGCGTGTCGCAGATCGGCGCCGAGCTGGCGCTCAGTCACACCAGCTCGCTGTCCGGCTCCGACGCCCTCTACGACAGCCTGTTCGAACGCCTGGGCGTGATCCGCGTCAGCGGCCCGGTCAGCTTCGTCGAAACACTCAAGGCCGCCGCCTGCGGCAACCTGCCCAAGGGTGACAGCCTGATCGCGCTGGCCTGCTCGGGCGGCGATGCGGGGCTGATCGCCGACTACTCGGAATGCAATCAGCTACGCCTGCCGGCACTCGACGCTAGCCAGGTCGAGGAACTGGCCCAGGTGCTGCCGGCCTACGCCAACCTGGTCAACCCGCTGGACTTCACCACGGCGATCTGGGGCGACGGACCGGCCAAGCAACGCATGCTCGACAGTGCCCTGCGCAGCGACGCCGACGCCGCGATGCTGGTGCTTGACTACCCTGCTGAATTCACCGGCGAGCGCAAGGAATGCGACCTGCTGCTGGAACTGTACTGCGCGGCGCTCAAGTGCCACGGCAAGACCGGCTTCGTCACCTCGGCCTTCCCCGAGCTGCTGCCGGCCAGCGCCCGCGAGCGCTTGCACGCTGCCGGTGTACCGGCGCTGCAAGGGGTGGAGGATGGCCTGGCAGCATGGGGCCGGGTGGCCCGCTACGCGCAGAAACGTCAGGCCTTGCTGGCACTGGGCGAGTCGGCGCTGGTGCCGCTGTGCCCGCAGGCGCTTGCCGGTGACAGTCAGCTGCTCAACGAGTGGCAATCGAAACAGGCCCTGCGCGGCTTCGGCCTGCCCATCCCGAATGGCGTGTTGAGCAGCCCGCAGAACGCGCTGGCCGATGCCCGCAAGGTCGGTTTCCCGCTGGTGCTCAAGGCAGTCAGTGCGCAGTTGCCGCACAAGACCGAAGCCGGTGCCGTGGCGCTGAACCTGGGCGACGAGGCGGCGCTCGGCCGCGCACTGGAGCAGATGCGCACACGCATTGCTGCCTACGCGCCAGAGGTACCCTTCGACCAGGTCCTGCTTGAACCCATGGCCAGTGCGCCACTGGCCGAGCTGATCGTCGGCATCAAGCGCGAGCCGGACTTTGGCCTGGCGCTGGTGATTGGCGCGGGCGGCATCCTCGTCGAGCTGCTCAAGGACAGCAAGAGCCTGCTGTTGCCGACCACTGACGGCGCCATCCGCAATGCCGTGCTCGGCTTGCGCAGCGCGGCGCTGCTGCAAGGCTTTCGTGGCAAGCCGGCGGCGGACCTGGACGCGCTGGTCGCGGCCATCCGTGCCGTGGCCGACTACGCCTGCGAGAACGCCAGCCAGCTTTTGGAGCTGGATGTGAACCCATTGATGGTCGGTGCCACCGGCACCACCGCGGTCGATGCCTTGATCCGCCTCGGCCAGGTGTAAGGACATGAACATGACGAACCCAACACTCACTGGGGGCCAGGCGCTGGTGCGCCTGCTGGCCAACTACGGGGTCGATACCGTCTTCGGTATTCCCGGTGTACATACCCTGGAGCTGTATCGCGGCCTGCCCGGCAGTGGCATTCGCCACGTGCTGACGCGCCACGAGCAGGGCGCCGGCTTCATGGCCGACGGCTATGCCCGGGTCAGCGGCAAGCCAGGGGTGTGCTTCATCATCACCGGCCCCGGCGTGACCAACGCGGCCACGGCTATCGGCCAGGCCTATGCCGACTCGATTCCGATGCTGGTGATCTCCAGCGTCAACCACACCGCGAGCCTGGGCAAAGGCTGGGGCTGCCTGCACGAGACCCAGGACCAGCGCGCCATGACCGCGCCGATCACTGCCTTCTCGGCCGTGGCCCTGAAGGCCGAAGACTTGCCCGAGCTGATCGCCCGTGCCTATGCCGTGTTCGACAGCGAGCGTCCGCGCCCGGTGCATATCTCGGTGCCGCTGGACGTGCTGGCGGCGCCGGTGGCGCGGGACTGGAGCAATGAAGTGGTGCGCCGCCCCGGTCGCGGCCCGGCCAATGCCGAGCGCCTGGAACAGGCCGCCAGCAAGCTGGCGGCAGCCAAGCGCCCGATGATCATCGCCGGCGGTGGTGCGCTGCAGGCGGGTGCCGAGCTGCAGCTGTTGAGCAAGCGCCTGGCCGCGCCGTTCTTCACCAGCGTGGCCGGCAAAGGGCTGGCGCCGCTGGATTCGCCACTCAATGCCGGTTCCACCCTGTGTGTGGAAGCGGGCTGGGAGCTGATCGCCGAGGCCGATGTGGTGCTGGCGGTCGGCACCGAGATGGCCGACACCGACTTCTGGCGCGAGCGCCTGCCACTGAACGGCGAGCTGCTGCGGGTGGATATCGACCCGCGCAAGTTCAACGACTTCTACCCCTGCGCGGTGGCGTTGCACGGCGATGCCCGGCAGACCGTGGCGGCGCTGCTCGAACAGCTGCCCGACAGCGTCCGTGATGCCACCCAGGCCAGTGCTGCGGTGGCCCGTCTGCGCAGCGCCGTGCAGGCGAGCCATGGCCCCTTGCAGTCGATCCACCAGTCCATTCTGGCCCGGATCGCCGCAGATCTGCCGGACAATGCCTTCATCAGCACCGACATGACCCAGCTGGCCTACACCGGCAACTACGTCTTCAACAGCCGGGCGCCGCGCAGCTGGCTGCACCCGACCGGCTACGGCACCCTCGGCTACGGCCTGCCGGCGGGGATTGGCGGGATGTTCGGCAGTGCCGACCGCCCGGGCCTGGTACTGGTCGGTGACGGTGGCTTCCTCTATACGGCGCAGGAGCTGGCCACCGCCGTCGAGGAACTGGACCGCCCGCTGGTGGTGCTGCTGTGGAACAACGACGCACTCGGCCAGATCCGCGACGACATGCTCAACCTGGACATCGAGCCCATCGGCGTACTGCCGCGCAACCCGGACTTCGCTGGCCTTGCCCGCGCGTTCGGCTGTACGGTGGCCGAGCCGCAGAGCCTCGACGAACTGCAACGGGACCTGCGCGGCGGCTTCGCCCGCAACGGCGTGACCCTGATCGAGCTCAAGCACGCCTGCGCGCGCTGAGCCCATCCCGCACAACAGGATACTTGCCATGCGTTTTTCCTCATTGACCCAACGAATCGCCGGTGACGGCGCCGCCGCCTGGGAGATCCACTACCGCGCCCTGGCCATGCTCGAACAGGGCCGTGACGTGCTGCTGCTTTCGGTCGGCGACCCGGACTTCGACACCCCCGCGCCCATTGTCCAGGCGGCAGTGGACAGCCTGCAGGCCGGCCACACCCATTATTCCGATGTGCGCGGCAAGCGCCGCCTGCGCGAGGCCATCGCCCGCCGTCACCAGCAACGCAGCGGCCAGGCGGTGACGGCCGACCAGGTGACGGTGCTGGCCGGGGCGCAGTGCGCGCTGTTCTGCGTGGCGCAGTGCGTGCTGGAACCGGGCGATGAGGTGATCGTCGCCGAGCCGATGTATGTCACCTACGAAGCGGTGTTCGGCGCCTGCGGTGCCAAGGTCGTGCCGGTGCCGGTGCGTTCGGAGCACGGTTTTCGCGTGCAGCCCGAAGACGTCGCGGCGCGCATCACCCCGCGCACCCGCGCCCTGGCGCTGAACAGCCCGCACAACCCCTCCGGCGCGAGCCTGCCGCGCAGCACCTGGGAGGCCCTGGCGGAACTGTGCATCGCCCATGACTTGTGGCTGATCAGCGACGAGGTGTACAGCGAGCTGCTGTTCGACGGTGAGCACATCAGCCCCGCCAGCCTGCCGGGCATGGCCGAGCGCACGGCGACGCTGAACAGCCTGTCCAAGTCCCATGCCATGACTGGCTGGCGGGTCGGCTGGGTGGTCGGTTCGTCGGCGCTGGCCGGGCACCTGGAAAACCTGGCGCTGTGCATGCTCTACGGCTCGCCCGACTTCATCCAGGATGCAGCCGTGGCGGCGCTGGAGCTGCAGTTGCCGGAGCTGGAAGCCATGCGCGAAGCCTACCGCGAGCGTCGCGACCTGGTGTGCGCAAGCCTTGCCGACTGCCCCGGCGTACGGGCGCTCAAGCCCGATGGCGGGATGTTCGTGATGGTCGATATCCGCGAGACCGGGCTCAGCGCGCAGGACTTCTCCAATCGCCTGCTCGATCTGCATGGCGTGTCGGTGCTGGCGGGTGAAGCCTTTGGCCCGAGTGCGGCCGGGCATATCCGCCTGGGCCTGGTGCTCGGTGCCGAACCCCTGCGCGAGGCCTGCCGACGCATCGCCCTGTGTGCCAACGAGCTGATGGAGGCGCAGCGCAATGCGTGAATACAGCCGCTTGTTCATCAATGGCCGCTGGCAGCAGCCGGTGGGGCAGGGCATGGCCGAGGTGATCGACCCGGCCAGCGAGGCGGTCGCGGGCAAAGTGCCGCTGGGCAACGAAGAGGATGTGAACCGGGCGGTCGATGCAGCGCGCAGGGCGTTCGCCGACTGGTCGCGGACCTCATCCAGCGTGCGGGCCGGATTTATTCGTGATCTGGTCGAACAGCTCAAGGCGCGTGCCGACGAGATGGCCAGCGTGATCACCGCCGAGTTGGGCATGCCGGTGCAGTGGTGCCGGTCGGTGCAGGTTGACGGGCCGATTGCCGGACTCGAGCAGTACATCGAGTTGGCCGGCTTGATGGACGAGGTGCGGGAAGTTGGCAACTCGCGGGTGTACCGCGAGGCGGTGGGCGTGTGTGCGTTCATCAACCCCTGGAACTACCCGCTGCACCAGTTGATCGGAAAGCTGGCCCCGGCCTTGGCCGCTGGTTGCACGGTGGTGGTCAAGCCGAGCCAGGAAACCCCGCTGCATGCGTTTTTGCTGGCCGAGATGATCGAGGCCATCGGGCTGCCGGCCGGGGTGTTCAACCTGGTCAGTGGGCCGGGGTCGAAGGTGGGTGAGGCGCTGGCGCGGCATCCGCAGGTGGACATGGTCTCGTTCACCGGCTCCACCGGTGCCGGTGTGCGGGTGTCCGAGGCGGCGGCGCCGTCGGTGAAGCGCGTGTGCCTTGAACTGGGGGGCAAGTCGCCGTTGCTGATCACGGCGGATGCGGACCTTGAGGCGGCGGTGCGCTATGGCGTACAGGACGTGATGATCAACTCGGGGCAGACCTGCACGGCGCTGACCCGCATGTTGTTGCCGGCGTCGCGTTATGCCGAGGCACTGGAAATTGCCGTGGACGAGGCGCGCGGGCTGGTGATGGGCGACCCGCAGGACCCGCGCAGTTTCCTCGGGCCGATGTGTTCGGCGGGGCAGCGGCGTACGGTGCAGGAATACATTCGGGTCGGGCTGGAGGAGGGTGCGCGGCTGTTGTGTGGCGCAGAGACTGCGCCGGGGTTCGAACGCGGGTTCTATGTGCCGCCGACGATTTTCGCTGATGTGAACAACCGGATGCGTATTGCCCAGGAGGAGATCTTCGGGCCGGTGTTGTGCCTGATTCCTTATGCCGATGAGGCCGAGGGGATTGCGCTCGCCAACGATTCGCCGTTCGGGCTGTCCAGCGCGGTGTGGGCCGGGAGCCGGGACGAGGCGTTGCAGCTGGCGCGGCAAATGCGGGCGGGGCAGTGCTTCGTCAATGGCGGGGCGTTCAACTACCAGGCGCCGTTTGGGGGATATAAGCAGTCGGGGAATGGGCGAGAGTGGGGGGAGGAGGGGCTGGGCGAGTTTGTCGAGACCAAAGCTATTCAGCTCTAGTATCGCGGTCTGACCGGCGCGAAACCGCGAAAAATCATTGATTCAGGTGCAGATGCCGGCTGACCCGCGAGCAACTGCACCAGGCCATCAGTGAGGTGTTGCCTGGGCTGGCCCTATCGCCGGCAAGCCGGCTCCCACAGGGATCTCCACAGATCTTGGGAGTTGTGCAGTACCTATTTGGCGCTGGCAAGCCTGCTCTCACAAATCGCCATAGATCTTGGGTCATGTGCAGTACCTGTGGGAGCCGGCTTGCCGGCGATAGGGCCGGCACAGGCTCACGCGAGCTGGTGTTGTTCCTTCGGCGTATCGAACGCCACAAACAGCTGATCCGCCGTAATCGTCCCCAGATCCAGCCGCATGTTCTGCTCCAGCATCGCGAACAGCCGGGTAAACACCTCGTACACCTTGCAGTGATCCTCCAGCCCGGCAAACGGGTTGTCGATCTTCTCGGCGATCAGCGAGCTTTCCTGCACCGCGTCATACACCTCGCGCAGGGTGATCTCCTGCGGCGCTCGGGCCAGGGTCACGCCGCCCTGGGCGCCGCGAAACGAGGTCAGGATGTTGGCCTTGACCATCTGTGACACCAGCCCGCGCACGCGGGTAGGGTGCACCTTCACCCATTTGGCGATGGTCTCGGTGCGCAGCTTCTGCGGTGCATTGGCCGCCACGAACGAGAGAATGTACGAAGCAGTGATGAGTCGGGTCGACTGGCTCATGGAGGTAATGGCTCCCTGCGAAAACGCAAATGTTACACCATGGAAAAGCCCGTCATCGGGCCCTGGAAAAGCGCTTGTCCTGCCGCTAATGTATTTGTTACGGTAACAATTACAAATTATAAACAGCTTCTACGCAATCCGCTTTGACCGAACAACAATTCCTTGCGGTTCAACAGGGGCAAATGCCATGAGCGACAACAAAAACAAGAGTCCTCAAGCCTTTCTCGACGGCGGCCTGCCGCGCCGGGACTTCCTGAAATACAGCGCTGCTGCCGCAGCCATCGCCGGGGCGTTTTCCCTCGGCCTGCCGCTGGGTGGCTACGCCGCCGAGGCCACGCCAAAGCCGGGCGGCACCTTGCGCCTGGGCCTGGCCGGCGGCAGCACCACCGACTCCAAGGACCCGGGCTCGTGGGTCGACACCTTCACCTTCATCGGTTTTTCGGCGGTGTACAACACCCTCACCGAAATCTCCGTGGAAGGCACTGCCATCCCTGAGCTGGCCGAGCGCTGGGAATCGAGCCCGGATGCCAAGGTCTGGACCTTCACCCTGCGCCAGGGCGTGACCTTCCACAACGGCAAATCCCTCACCGCCGACGACGTGGTCGCCTCGATCCAGCACCACCTGGGCGAGAAATCCACCTCCGCCGCCAAGACCGTGCTGGGCGATGTCGCCAAGGTCTCCGCCAGCGCCCCCGACACCGTGGTGTTCGAGCTGCACTCGGGCAACGCCGACTTCGCCTACGTGGTCGCCGACTACCATCTGGTGATCATGCCCGCCAAGGACGGCCTGGCCGACTGGCAAGCCGGGGTCGGCACCGGCGGCTACCGCATCAAGAGCTTCGAACCCGGTGTACGCATGGACCTGGAGCGCAGCCCGGACTACTGGAAGCCGGGCAGGGCGCATTTCGCCAGCGCCGAGCTGATCGCCATCGCCGACGGCGCTGCGCGGGTCAACGCACTGGTGACCGGCAAGGTCGACGTGATCAACAAGGTCGATCTCAAGACCGTGGCCCTGCTCAAGCGCAACACGAAGCTGGTGATCGAGGAAACCAAAGGCGCCCAGCACTACACCTTCCCGATGCTCTGCGACAGCCAGCAGTTCCGCGACAACAACGTGCGCATGGCCCTCAAGCACGCGATCAACCGCGAAACCCTGCTGGCTTCAGTGCTTTACGGCTACGGCCAGATCGGCAACGACCACCCGCTGCAGCCGGCCAACCGCTTCATCAACCCGGCGCTTGAGCAGCGCGCCTACGACCCGGACAAGGCCCGCTTTTACCTGCGCCAGGCCGGCATGGACAGCCTCAAGGTGCGCCTGCAGGCCTCCGATGCCGCCTACAGCGGTGCGGTGGATGCCTCGGTGCTGTTCAAGGAGCAGGCGCGCCAGGCCGGGATCGACATCGACGTGGTGCGCGAGCCAGCCGATGGCTTCTTCTCCAACGTCTGGATGAAACAGCCCTTCACCACCTCGTTCTGGTATTCCAGCCTCACCGCCGACCGCATGTTCAGCATCGGCTACGCCAAAGGCGCGGCCTGGAACGAGACCCACTGGGACAACCCGCGCTTCAACCAGCTGCTCAACGCCGCCCGCGGCGAGATGAACGAGCCGCTGCGCCGCGAGATGTACAACGAAATGCAGGCGCTGTGCCGCGATGACGGCGGGGCGATCGTGCCGCTGTTCGCAAGCTCCGTCGCCGCCCGTTCCAGCCGCGTGGCCCATGGCCCGCTCACCGCGCCGTATGGCGAGCTCGATGGCCTGCGGGTGATCGAGCGCTGGTGGCAGGCCTGAAGCGGTCGCGTTTCGCAAGGCTGAACTTCGCATCCAGTCGAGGAGTTGTACGGTGAACAATCTTGGCAAACTGCTTGTGCAGCGGCTGGCCCTGGGCCTGTTGTCGCTGTTTGCGGTCTCGGTGGTGATCTTCCTGGCCGTGGGCATGCTGCCGGGCGACATCGCCCAGGCCATGCTCGGCCAGTCGGCCACCCCGGAAACCGTGGCGGCGTTCCGCGCCCAACTGGGGCTGGACCTGTCGCCACTGCAGCGTTTCATCCAGTGGGCGTGGCGCCTGTTGCACGGTGACCTTGGCCTGTCTCTGGCCAACCAGCGGCCGATCGTCGAGCTGGTTGGTGCGCGGCTGGGCAATACCTTCAGCCTGGCCCTGCTGGCGGCGCTGTTCTCGGTGCCGACCGCGTTGCTGTTGGGCATGCTTGCGGCGTTGTACCGCAACAGCTGGTTCGACCGGTTGCTGAACACCAGCGCGCTGAGCGCGGTGTCGTTCCCCGAGTTTTTCGTCGCCTACATCCTGATTCTGGTGTTCGCGGTGAAGCTCGAATGGTTGCCGGGCATTTCCAGCCTGGCGCCGGATGCATCGCTGGCTGAGGTGCTGGAGGTCTCGGTGCTGCCCGTGGCGACCCTGAGCCTGGTGGTGATCGCGCAGATGATGCGCATGACCCGCGCCTCGCTGATCAACCTGCTGGCCAGCCCTTATATCGAGATGGCCAGGCTCAAAGGCGTATCGCCGGCGCGGATCATCTTCAAGCACGCGTTGCCCAACGCCCTGGCGCCGATCGTCAACGTGGTGGCGCTGAACCTTGCGTACCTGGTGGTGGGCGTGGTGGTGGTGGAGGTGGTGTTCGTCTACCCGGGTCTGGGCCAGTTGCTGGTGGACTCGGTGGCCAAGCGCGACATCCCGGTGGTGCAGGCCTGCAGCCTGATCTTCGCCGGCACCTACATCCTGCTCAATACCGGCGCCGACGTGCTGTCGATCGCCAGCAACCCACGCCTGATGCATCCGAAGGGGTAGACCATGAGCCTGATCACACCTCTGCTGCGCGCGCCCTTGAGCGCCAAGTTCGGCCTGCTGGTGATTGTTGCCTACATCGTCGTGGCGCTGTTCGCGCCGCTGCTGGCGCCCTTCGGCGAAACCCAGGTGGTGGGCGAGGGCTTCGCGCCCTGGAGCCCGGAGTTCCTGCTGGGCACCGACAACCTTGGCCGCGACATGTTCAGCCGCCTGCTATACGGCGCCCGCAACACCCTGGGCATCGCTTTCCTGACCACCAGCCTGGCGTTCCTGCTGGGCGGCCTGTGCGGGCTGGTGGCGGCGATCAAGGGCGGCTGGATCGACCAGGGCCTGTCACGGGTGGTGGACATCCTGATGGCCATTCCGCAACTGATCTTCGCCTTGCTGATCCTCAGCGTGGTCGGCACCACGGCCACGTCGCTGGTGCTGGTGATCGCGCTGCTCGACGCCACCCGCGTGTTCCGCCTGTCGCGGGCGGTGGCGATGAACGTGGTGGTGCAGGACTTCGTCGAGGCCGCGCGGTTGCGCGGGGAAGGGCTGTGGTGGCTGGTTACTCGCGAAGTGCTGCCCAATGCCGCGGCGCCGCTGATCGCCGAGTTCGGCCTGCGTTTCTGCTTCGTCTTCCTGTTCATCAGCGCCTTGTCGTTCCTCGGCCTGGGCATCCAGCCGCCGACCGCCGACTGGGGCAGCATGGTGCGCGACAACGCGGTGCTGATCACCTTCGGTGACCTCAGCCCGCTGCTTCCGGCCCTGGCGGTGGCGTTGATCACGGTGAGCGTGAACTTCGTCGTCGACTGGGTGCTGCACCTGTCCAGTGGCCTGAAGGAGTGCTGAGCATGAGCAACGATACCTTGCTGGAAATTCGCGACCTGCGCATCGAAGGCCACTATGAGAACGCCTGGCACCCGCTGATCAAGGGCATCGACCTGACCTTGAAACGGGGCGAAGTGCTGGGGCTGATCGGCGAATCCGGGGCCGGCAAATCGACCCTGGGCCTGGCCTCGATGGGCTATGTGCGCGACGGGTGCCGGATCACCGGGGGCAGCGTGTGCTTCGACGGTATTCAGTTGCTCGAATCCAGCGCCGAAACCCTGCGCAAACTGCGCGGCCTGCGCATCGCCTATGTGGCGCAGAGCGCGGCGGCCTCGTTCAATCCGGCCCACCGGCTGATCGATCAGCACGTGGAAACGGCGGTGACCAACGGCGGTATCGACCGCGCCAAGGCCGAAGCCGAGGCGGTGGAGCTGTACCGCATCCTGCGCCTGCCGGACCCCGAGCATATCGGTCAACGTTACCCGCACCAGCTGTCCGGCGGCCAGTTGCAGCGGGTGATGACCGCGATGGCCATGGCCTGCCACCCGGACTTGATCATCTTCGACGAACCGACCACGGCGCTGGACGTCACCACCCAGATCGAGGTGCTGGCGGCGATCCGTGATGCGGTGAAGACCTTCGGCAGCGCCGCACTCTATATCAGCCATGACCTGGCGGTGGTGGCGCAGATGGCCGAGCGCATCATGGTACTGCGCCACGGCAGCCTGGTGGAGGAGGCGCAGACCCGCACCATGCTCAGCGCGCCGCAGCAGCAATACACCCAGTCGTTGTGGGCGGTGCGCAATTTCCACACCTCGGCAAAGGCGTGCCCGACCCATGAAAAACCGTTGCTGGAAGTGCGCAATGCCGATGCTCGCTATGGTCATCAGCCTGTGCTGCACGATGTCTCGCTGAAGCTCTATCGGGGCCAGACCCTGGCGGTGATCGGCGAGTCCGGCAGCGGCAAGAGCACCACGGCGCGGTTGATCAGCGGCCTGCTGCAACCCACTTCTGGCCAGGTGCTGTATGACGGCGAAGCGTTGCCGGCGGACTATCGCCAGCGCAGCAAGGAGCAGCTGCGACGCATCCAGATGATCTACCAGATCCCCGACACCGCGCTCAATCCACGTCAGCGCATCGTCGACATCATCGGCCGGCCCTTGAGCTTCTACCTGGGCCTGAAGGGCAAGGCGCTGCGCGAGCGGGTCGCCGAACTGCTGCGGATGATCGACCTTGAGCCGGCCAAGTACATGGACCGCTTGCCGCGCGAGCTGTCGGGCGGGCAGAAGCAGCGGATCTGCATCGCCCGCGCCCTGGCGGCCGAACCGCAACTGATCATCTGCGACGAAGTGACCTCGGCCCTCGACCAACTGGTGGCCGAGGGCGTGCTGAAGTTGCTCGACCGTATCCAGCGCGAGCTGGGCGTGGCCTACCTGTTCATCACCCACGACGTGGCCACCGTGCGCGCCATCGCCGACGAGGTGCTGGTGATGCAGCGCGGGCGGGTGGTCGACCATGGCAGCCGCGAAGCGATCTTCCAGCCGCCATACCGTGATTACACCGGGTTGCTGTTCTCCTGCGAGCCGGAGATGGACCCGGACTGGCTCGACCGCCTGTTGGCGACGCGCAACCCTACTTCCCCTTTGGCAACTGTTTGAGGATTGCCCATGAAAGTTCTGATCGTTCACGCTCATCCCGAGCCTCAATCCTTCACTGCCGCGCTGCGTGACCAGGCGACGGACACCTTCCGTGCCCAGGGCCATGAGGTGCAGGTCAGCGACCTTTACGCCATGGGCTGGAACCCGGTGGCCAGTGCCGAGGATTTCAACCACCGCGAGAACCCGGAATACCTGGTGTATGCGCTGGAGCAGCGGCTGGGGGTAAAGAGCGGCTCCATCGCGCCGGACATCCAGCAGGAGCTGGACAAGCTGCTGTGGGCGGACCTGCTGGTGCTGAACTTCCCGATCTTCTGGTTCTCGGCGCCGGCGATGCTCAAGGGCTGGATCGACCGGGTGCTGGTGTCGGGGGTGTGCTATGGCGGCAAGCGGTTCTACGACCAGGGCGGGTTGGCCGGCAAGCGGGCGTTGGTGACCGTGACGATTGGCGGGCGTGAGCACATGTTCGGCGAAGGGGCGATCCATGGGCCGCTGGAGGACATGCTGCGGCCGATTCTGCGGGGGACTTTGGCGTACGTCGGGTTCGAGGTGCTGGAGCCGTTCGTGGCGTGGCATGTGCCTTATATCAGTGACGAGGCGCGCAAGGCGTTTCTGGGCGGCTATCAGCAGCGGCTGGAGCAGCTGTCGGATGATCTGCCGATGAGCTTCCCGCGCCTGGACCAGTTCGATGAGGCGCTGTACCCGCTGGCGAAATAGATCGGGTCAACGCGATACCCTCCTGTGGGAGCTGGCTTGCCAGCGATGAGGCCAGCCCAGGCACCACCTTGGCCTTGGGTCGTCTGTTCGGGCCCTATCGCCGGCAAGCCGGCTCCCACAGGATTGGTTTAGGGCTTGAGACTTGCGCAGTACCAGTGTAGGAGCCGGCTTGCCGGCGATAGGGCCAGTCCTGACCCTGAAAAAAGCTCAGGTACACACCCATTCGGGGTATGGTCCCAAGCTTTCAATCCCTCGATAGTGGACTTCATCCTGATCACACGATGGAGTTGCTATGCGCAAGGCATTGAAGGTGATTTCCAGTCTGTTGCTGTCCTGTACCGCCACGGCCGTCCTGGCCACAGAGGCAGACACCGGCAACACGCTCAGGCTGTACAACTGGACCGACTACATCGGCGAAAACACCCTTGCCGATTTTGAAAAGCAAACCGGCATCAAGGTGATCTACGACACCTTCGACGGCTACGAAACGGTCCAGACCAAACTCCTCACCGGCCGCTCGGGCTACGACCTGGTGATGCTCAACGCCTCCCTGGTGCCGCCGCTGATCAAGGCCAAGGTGTTCCAGCCTCTCGACAAATCCAAGCTCCCCAGCTGGGCCAACCTCGACCCGCAAGTGGTCGAGCACATGCAGGCCTTCGACCCCGGTATGGTCTATTCGGCGCCGTACACCTGGGGCAGCTCCGGCATCACCTACAACGTCGACAAGATCAGGCAACGCATGCCCGATGCGCCCATCGGGTCCTTGGCCATGCTGTTCGACCCGAAGATCGTCTCGCGCTTCGCCGACTGCGGCGTGACCATCATGGACGCCCCCAGCGAAGTCATCCCGCTGGCCCTCAAGTACCTCGGCAAAGACCCGCAAAGCGCCAAGCCGGCCGACCTCAAGGCCGCCCAGGACGTGCTTATGGGCGTGCGCCCGTACATCAAGAAATTCGACTCGGTGAACTACCTCACCAGCCTGCCCAACGGCGACGTGTGCATGGCCCTGACCTGGTCCGGCGACTACGCCACCGCCCAGGCCCGCGCCGTGGAAGCGAAGAAGGACATCAACCTGGCGTTCTTCATTCCCAAGGAGGGCTCGCTGATCTGGTTCGACAGCCTCTACCTGCCCAATGACGCCCCCCACGTGGCCAACGCCCACCGCTTCATCGAATACCTGCTGCAGCCCAAGACCATGGCCGAGGTGACCAACTACATCCACTACGCCAACAGCAACGCCGCCGCCACGCCCCTGGTACAGGCCGACATCCGCAACGATCCGGCGATCTACCCCGACGACCAGACCCGCGAGCGCCTGTTCACCCAGAAATCCCAGGACCCGCAGGCGATGCGCGCCATCACCCGGGTCTGGAGCTCGGTCAAGACCGGCATCTGACACCTTTCACCGTACCGATCCGACAAGGAACCGCTCATGGCTACCCCGACTCGCAAATTGGCCGCCACCCCGATCAACGACCTGCTGGTGCAAGCCGACAAGGCCCACTACATGCACGGCTACCACATGTTCGACGAGCACGCCGAGCAGGGCGCACTGAACATCGAAGCCGGCGAGGGCGCCTACATCTACGACACCGAAGGCAACCGCTTCCTCGATGCCGTCGGCGGCATGTGGTGCACCAACATCGGTCTGGGCCGCGAGGAAATGGCCCTGGCCATCGCCGACCAGGTCCGCCAGCTGGCTTATTCCAACCCGTTTTCGGACATGGCCAACCCCAAAGCCATCGAGCTCTGCGAGAAGCTGGCAAGCCTGGCGCCGGGCGACCTCAACCATGTGTTCCTCACCACCGGCGGCTCGACGGCCGTGGACACCGCCTACCGGCTGATCCAGTACTACCAGAACTGCTGCGGCAAGCCGCACAAGAAGCACGTGATCGCCCGCTTCAACGCCTATCACGGCTCCACCTGCCTGACCATGTCGATCGGCAACAAGGCCGCCGACCGGGTGCCGGAGTTCGACTACGCCAACGACCTGATCCACCACGTCTCCAACCCCAATTTCTACCGGGCAGGGGACGACATGGACGAGGCCGAGTTCCTCGACTTCCTGGTGGCCGAGTTCGAGGACAAGATCCTTTCCCTGGGCGCGGACAACGTCGCGGCCTTCTTCGCCGAGCCGATCATGGGTTCGGGCGGCGTGATCATTGCGCCCAAGGGCTATTTCCAGCGCATGTGGCAGGTGTGCCAGACCTACGACATCCTCTTCGTCGCCGACGAGGTGGTGACCTCGTTCGGCCGGCTGGGCACCTTCTTCGCCTCCGAAGCGCTGTTCGGCGTCACCCCGGACATCATCACTACCGCCAAGGGCCTGACCTCGGCCTACCTGCCGTTGGGCGCGTGCATCTTCAGCGAGCGTATCTGGAAGGTGATCGCCGAGCCGGGCAAGGGCCGCTGCTTCACCCACGGCTTTACCTACAGCGGGCACCCGGTGTGCTGCGTGGCGGCGCTGAAGAACATCGAGATCATCGAGCGGGAAAACCTGCTGGCCCATGTGAACGATGTCGGCAGCTACCTGGAGCAGCGCCTTCAGACCCTGGCGGACCTGCCGCTGGTGGGGCAGGTGCGCTGCATGAAGCTGATGGCCTGCGTCGAGTTCGTGGCCAACAAGCAGACCAAGGCGTTGTTCCCTGACGCGGTGAACATCGGCGAGCGCATCCACGTGCGGGCCCAGGCCAAGGGGCTGCTGGTGCGTCCGATCATGCACCTGAACGTGATGTCGCCGCCGCTGATCATCACCCATGCCCAGGTGGACCAGATCGTCGACACCCTGCGCAGCTGCATCCTCGATGCCGCGCGGGAACTGACCGAGCAAGGCCTGTACCACGGCCAATGACCCACCTGCACGCAAAGGTGCGCGCGCATGCCCCGGCCGGTAGACTGCGGGGCATGAGCCGAGCACACGAAAACACCCCAATAAGCCTGCCGTTTCATGCCCTGCAGCAATGGCACAGCGCCCTGCAACAGGCCTTCGCCCACAGCGAGGGCCCGGACGCGCTGGCCTGGCTGGCGGCGGCCATCAGCCAGCTGGTGGGCGCCGAATCGATGCTGATCAGCCTCGAATGCAAGGGCCGCCCGCCGCAGCTGCTGTATCAGCAGGGGATTCCGCAGCGCTATCACGAGGCGGTGCTGGAGCGCTATTTCGCCGCCGGCTACCTGCTCGACCCGTTCTGCCTGGCGGTGGAGAAAGGCCTGGCCCAGGGCTTCTACCACCTGGAAGACATCGCCCCGGACAACTTCTTCGACAGCGATTACTACAAGACCTATTACCTGGGCACCGGTTGCAGCGAAGACAGCTACTTCATCGTCGACCTTGGCAATGACAGCAAGATCTCCCTGAGCCTGTTCCAGGGCTGCAGCGGTGCGCGGCTGGGTGTCGAACAACTGCACCTGTTGCAGGCGGTCGAACCCATGGTCCGCGAATTGCTGATGCGCTTTGCCCAGCACGGGCTGGAGCAGGCGCCGGAAGACAAGGGGAGTGTGCAGGCGGCGTTCGACAGCTTTGGTTGCGGGGTCCTGACCGAGCGCGAGCGGGAAGTGGCGCAGATGGTGCTGCAGGGGCATTCGGTGAAGTCCACGGCCCATGAGCTGGGGATCTCGCCGGAGACAGTGCGGATGCACCGCAAGAACCTCTACCTGAAGCTGGAGATCAACTCTCAATCGGAGTTGTTTGCCCAGTTTATCGGGTGGTTGCGGCGGATTTGAAAGGCTGCTGACCAGGGCGACGCCGTCTTTACTCAAAACTCAAGCGCCTGCGCGATCACTGTGGGAGCCGGCTTGCCGGCGATGAGGCCGGTCCTGCATAGCCTATTCGGGCCCTATCGCCGGCAAGCCGGCTCCCACAGGGTAGTACGACGCTGTTCTTGTAAGCTGTAGGACTCAGCAGCAGCGCTGAAGGCGCTCGGCGCAGGTGCGCAGCACCTCCTCGGGTGCGCATTGCCACCAGTGGTCGCGGGAGAAGATTTCGACTTCGATCGCGCCTTGGTAACCGGCGGCTTCAACGCTATGGCGCAGGCCGCGCAGGTCGATGACGCCGTCGCCCATCATGCCGCGGTCGAGCAACAGGTCGCGGGTGGGCACCAGCCAGTCGGACAGGTGCAGGCCAAGGATGCGCTGCTGCTGGCCGGCGCGTTGCACCTGCTCGGCAAGCTTGGGGTCCCACCAGCAGTGATAGGCATCGATGGCAACACCCAGGTGCCGGTAGCCGCCGGGCTCCAGCGTCTCGCACAGGTCCAGGGCCTGTTCCAAGGTCGACAGGCACGAGCGGTCTGCTGCGTACACCGGGTGCAGCGGTTCCAGGGCCAGGGCCACACCGTGTCGGCGGGCATCTTCCAGCAACAGGCCGATGCCCTCGGTCACCTGCTGGCGGGCGTCGGGGAGGTCGCGGGAGCCTTCCGGCAGGCCGCCGACCACCATGATGAAACACTCGGCCTGCAGCTCGGCGGCTTCTTCGAGGGCCCGGCGGTTGTCGGCCACGGCGGCGGCGAATGCCTCGCGGCTGGCCGCTGGCAGGTAGGTGGAGCGGCAATAGGCGTTGACCTTCAGCCCGCAATTGCGCAGTTGCCGGCGGACCTGTCGCAGGTCCTGGCCTTGCAGGTCGCGGCGCCAGGGCGCGACATGGCCGAAGCCGGCGCGGGCGATGAGGTCGAGGGTCTGGTCGAGTGGCAGGCGGTGGCCGAGGGTCGCGGTGTTGATCGAGCAGCGGTCGAGGCGCTGCTCCAGGGAGGCGTCGGGCATGGGGCAATCACCATGGGCAGGAGGGTTAAAACGCAACGCCGCAGGTCGTGGCGTTGCGCGCAGGGTCAGGCGTCGACGCCGTAGAGCGCCAGCAAGCGCTTCATCCGGGCGACCGCTTGCGCCGGGTCGGCGAGCAGGCCGGCCTGGTCGGCCAGGCGGAAGACCTCGCAGAAGTACGGCAGCGGCCGCATGGCCTGGTGGCCGCCGAGCATGACGAAGTGCTCCTGGTGGCCATTGAGGTAGGCCAGGAACACCACGCCGGTCTTGTAGTACTGGGTCGGGCTGCTGAAGATCAGCCGCGCCAGCGGCAGGGTCGGTTCGAGCAGGCGCTGGTAGCGCACCAGGTCATCCTCGGCCAACGCGGCCAGGGCGTGGGCGGCGGCCGGGGCGATGGCGTCGAAGATCCCCAGCAACGCGTGGGAGTAGCCGTGTGCGTCGCCAGCGATCAGTTCCGGGTAGTTGAAGTCGTCCCCGGTGTACATCTTCACCGACGCCGGCAGGCGCCGACGCATGAGGATCTCCTTGTCCTTGTCGAGCAGGGAGATCTTGATGCCGTCCACCTTGTGCACGTTTTCGTGGATCACTTCCAGGCAGGTGTCCAGCGCCTCCTCGAAGCGCTCGCCGCCCCAGTAGCCTTGCAGCGCCGGGTCGAACATCTCGCCCAGCCAATGCAGGATCACCGGCTGGTCGGCTTCGGCCAGCACCTTGCGGTACACCAGGCGGTAGTCGAAGGTGGTCTTCGCCACCCGCGCCAGGGCGCGGCTGGCCATCAGGATCATGCGCCCGTCGAGCTTGGCGATCGCGTCGCGCTGTTCGGCATAGGCACGCACCACGTCGTCGAGGTTGCGAGCGTCGTCCGCCGGCAACTGGTCGGTTCCGCAGCCGGAGAAGATCACCGCGTGGGGGATGTCGCGGGTCTCGCTCAGGGTCCGTTCGATCAGTTCCAGTGCTGTCGGCCAGTCCAGGCCCATGCCGCGTTGGGCGGTGTCCATCGCCTCGGCGATGCCCAGGCCTTGTTGCAGCAGGTAGCGGCGGTAGTCCAGGGTGCGCGCCCAGTCGATCGCGGCCTTGCCGCCGGGTGGGTTGGCGCTGAACGGGTCGGCCACCACATGGGCGGCGGAGAGGGCGATGCGGTTGGCCGGCAAGGGGCTGGTCGGTGGCAGCAGCGGCTCGCCGACCAGGGTGTAGCGCTGCAGCGGATGGCCGGCTTGGGCGCTGGGCAGGTTGATGCTCAAGGACATGCGTGTCACTCCAGTCAGAACTTGGGAAGCAGCAGGCCGCCGTCCACCGGGACAGCGTGGCCGACCGTGTAGGGCAGGGCACCGGTGGCCATGCTGACCACCACCCGTGCGACATCTTCGGGCTGGCCCCAGCGCTTGATGGCGGTCAGGCCACGCTCGATCTCGGCGTCGTAGCGGGCCTTGGACGGCGCGGTCATTTCGGTGGCGATCAGCCCGGGCTGCACCTCGTAGACGCCGATACCGTTCTCGGCCAGGCGTACGGCGAACAGCCGCGAAGCCATCGACAGGGCGGCCTTGGAAATGCCGTACTCGCCGCGCAGCACCGACACCGCCTGGGCGTTGGAGGAGGTGATGGTGATGATGCTGCGCAGTGCCTGGCCGGCTTCGCGCGGCACCAGCCGGCGGGCAAAGGCCTGGGTCAGAAAGAAGGTGCCGCGGGTGTTGATCTGCTGGCAGCGGTCGTAGCTTTGCGGGGTGACCTCCAGCAGGTCGCCGCGTGACAGCACCGAAACCCCGGCATTGTTGACCAGGCAGCTCAGCGCGCCGAGGGCCTGTTCGGCTGCATCGAGCAGGGCGTCATGCTGGTCGATGGCGGCGATGTCGCCGGCAAGGGCCACGGCGCGGGCGCCGTGGCGGCTCGCCAGTTCGGCCGTTTCCTGCAGGGCGGCATCGGCTTGCAGGTCCACCAGGGCCAGGTCGAACCCGGCTTGCGCCAGGCCGACAGCGATGGCCCGGCCGATCCCGGCGCGGGCGCCGGTGACCAAAGCGACAGGGCGGGCGGTCATGCGCGTGCTCCCTGGTTGAGCAACTCACGGGCGATGATCGTGCGCTGGATCTGGTTGGTGCCTTCGTAGATCTGGGTGATCTTGGCGTCGCGGTACAGGCGTTCGACTTCGAAGCCACGGATGAAGCCGCTGCCGCCGAACAATTGCACGGCATTGGCGGTCTGCGCCACGGCGATATCGGCGGCGAAGCACTTGGCCATGGAGCAGGCGATGGTGGCGTTGTCGGCGCGGTCCAGCCGCTCGGCGGCGTCTTGCACCAGCAGGCGGGCGGCGCGGATGTCCTTGGCCATGTCGGCGAGCATCCACTGCACGCCCTGGTTGTCGGCGATCGGCTTGCCGAACTGCTTGCGCTGGGGCACGTATTCCAGTGCCGCATCCAGACCTGCCTGGGCGATGCCCACGGCCAGCGAGGCGATGCCGACGCGGCCCTTGTCCAGGGCACTCATCATGATGTGGAAGCCGCGACCTTCGACGCCCAGCAGGGCATCGGCCGGCAGTTCGACGTTGTCGAAGTTCAGCCCGCCCACTTGCGAGGCGCGCTGGCCCATCTTGTGTTCCTTCGGCCCTTTGGACACGCCCGGCAGGTGGCAATCGACGATGAAGATGCTCATGCCGCGCTTGCCGGCGGCGGGGTCGGTGCGCGCCAGGACGAAGGCCAGGTCGGCCACCGGGGCGTTGTGGATCCACAGCTTCGAGCCGTTGAGCAGCCAGCCGGTTTCAGTGCGCACGGCGCTGGTGCGGATGCCCGACACATCGGAGCCGGCCTCGGCTTCGGTGATGCAGTAGGCCGGGTGCTTTTCAGCGCGCAGCAGGGTGGGCAGGTAGCGCTCGCGTTGCTCGGCGGTGCCATGCACCGAGAGCAGGGTGCCGATCAGCTCCAGCAGGCCGCACTGGTCGGCGATCGAGGCGTAGCCGCGCGACAGCTCTTCCATCACCAGGGCGTAGGCGAGGGTGTCCAGGCCGGCGCCGCCGAACGCTTCGGGCACGGTGATGCCGAACAGGCCGAGCTCGCCCATCTGCCGGTACAGCGGCGCGGGGAAGCTTTCTTCATGGTCGAGGCGTTCGGCCATGGGGCGGATGGTCTGGTCGGCGAAGCGCCGGGCAACGTCCTGGATCATCAGGTGTGTTTCAGAAAGCGGCATTGTTGTTTTCCTTTCCGTGAGGCGACGAGGGGGTTCATCGCGTGGGTTGTGTTCTGTTTCGGGCTGCTCTAAAGTGTTTTTAAGTAACCAACTGGTTATTTATTTAATGCGCCCTTGCGCAGGCCGTCAAGCCCTCAATTGCACACCAGGATTGGCCCGTGACCGGGCAATCGATGAGGAAAACAACAATGAAAAGAAGCTGTACATCAGCTGCGGATGTCGCCAACCGGATAGCCGATGGCGCGACCGTGGCCATCTGTGGGTCGGGTACCTTGCTGGAGCCGGACGCCTTGCTGGCGGCCATCGAAGCGTCGTTCCTGCGCACCGGCCACCCGCGTGACCTGACCCTGGTGCATGCCCTGGGTATCGGCGACGGGCGCGGCAGCGGCCTGGAGCGCCTGGCCCACCCAGGCCTGGTGCGCAAGGTGATCGGCGGCCACTGGAGCTGGTCGGCGAAGATGCAGGCGCTGGCGCGCAACGAGCAGATCCAGGCCTACAGCCTGCCGGCCGGGGCGATCATGAGCCTGATGCGCGAGATCGGCGCTGGCCGCCCGGGGCTGATCACCCATATCGGCCTGGGCACTTTCGCCGACCCGCAGGTCGCCGGGGGCAAATGCAACGCCAGTGCCTGCGAAGCGCTGGTCGAGCGGCTGAGCATCGACGGGCAGGACTACCTGCGCTACAAGCCGTTCAAGGTCGATGTGGCGATCGTGCGCGGCAGCCTGGCCGACCCGAGCGGCAACATCAGCCTGTGCCACGAAGCGGCGGACCTGGATGCCTACGCCCTGGCGTTGGCGGCGCATAACAGCGGCGGCAAGGTCTATGCCCAGGTGCGCGGCCTGAGCGACACCGCCTTCGTGCCGGCGCGGCTGGTGCGCATCCCTGGCGTGCTGGTGGATGAAGTGGTGGTGGTCGAGGATCAGCGCCAGTGCGTGGCCGCCGACTACGATCCGGCGATCAGCGGTGAATGCCTGCCCCAGTCGGCGCGCAGCGAAGCGCCCATGGCCGACGATATCCGGCGCATCATCGCCGCCCGTGCGGCCAATGAATTCGTCCCTGGCATGTCGCTGAACTTCGGTTTCGGCATCCCCGGCGGCATCCCTTCGCTGTTGGCCGAGCGCGGCCTGCAGGACAGCTACTGGGGCAGTATCGAGCAGGGCATCCACAACGGCCGCATGATGGGCGGCGCGATGTTCGGCGCGGCGCAGTACCCGCAGGCGATCGTCACTTCGCTGGACCAGTTCGACTTCTACAGTGGCGGCGGCGTCGACCTGGCGTTCCTGGGCATGGGCGAGATGGACGGGCAGGGCAACGTCAACGTGTCCAACCTGGGCGGCACGCTGGTCGGTCCCGGAGGTTTTGTCGATATCACCCAGGGCGCGCGCAAGGTGGTGTTCTGCGGGGCCTTCGAAGCCAAGGGGCTGGATGTCGCCAAGGTCGGCGATGCCTTGCAGATCGAGCGGCGCGGCGAGGTGCCGAAGCTGGTCGAGCAGGTGCGTCACATCACCTTCAGTGGCCCGCAGGCGGTACGCGCCGGCCAGGAAGTGCTGTACGTGACCGAGCGTGCGGTGTTCCGTCTGCTGCCTGAGGGCATCGAGCTGATCGAAGTGGCCCGCGGCGTGGATATCGAGCGTGATGTGCTACAGCGCATGGCGTTCACGCCGATCGTGCGCGACGTCAAAGTGGCGGGCCTGGCGTGAGCCGGGTAGCCCCTCGCGGCGCCGTGCATGGCCGGGAGGGGCTGCGCGCGCCGTGGGCGTCAGTCTGGGCGGAGCATGCCGAGGATGGTCTGCACGTTGAAGTCGATCCGCGCCTGCAGGGCTTCGGGCGACATCAGGTCGAAGCCGTAGATGATTTCGCCGGTGAAGCGGTTGTTCAGGTAGTAGTAGTTGATCGCCGCGATCGAGATGTTCAGCTGCACCGGGTCCACACCAGCGCGGAACACGCCCTGGGCCTCGCCGCGGGCGAGGATCTCGGCGACCATCGAGACCATCGGTGCGTGCATCTGCTGCATCTTTTCCTGAGAGCGCTTGAGGTGCACGGCCTTGTGCAGATTCTCGCTGTTGACCAGGGTCAGGAAGTGCGGGTTTTTCAGGTAGTACTTCCAGGTGAAGGTCACCAGTTGGGTGATCGCCTCCACCGGTTCCAATTCTTCGAGCTTGAGTTTGCGTTCGGCCTGGCGGATGTCCTGATAGGCCGATTCGAGGACCGCTTCGAACAGCCCCTCCTTGTTGCCGAAGTACTCGTAGATCATCCGTTTATTGGACTTGGCGCGCAGCGCGATGCTGTCGATGCGTGCACCGGCCAGCCCCAGTTTGGCGAATTCGACCTTGGCGGCGTTGAGGATTCTCAAGCGCGTCGCTTCGGAATCACGGGTGGGGCGTACGGTGGCCTCTTCGGTGGCTTTGCTGGGCATGTAAAACGCTCTCCAGAGCTTGAGTGCTGTACTTCCTGACGCAGAGATCAATGGCTGCGGCGTTAAGGGCGATGAGCTTAGCCGCGGGGGCATAAGGCTGACAAACAAAGCTTAGCCCGGTGCTTGTATGTAAACAACCGGTTAGTTATAAATATCGAGCCGGCAGCCACTTGCCAGGTGCAGTCCAGGTGGCTTGCCAGAATAAAAACGCTGTACTGAGGATGTTTCCCGTGAACAACAATGACAATACGCCACGCCTGGCGCCGCCCCAGCAGCCGCGCCGTTTCGAGATGTTCATCGACGGCCGCTGGACCCAAGGATCGGCGACCGGCCAGGTCACCCGCTGCAGCCCGTCCCATGAAGTGCCGGTCAGCGTCTACCCCTCTGCCGGCGTCGCCGATGTGGAGCAGGCGGTGGCCGCCGCGCGCCGGGCATTCGACCAGGGCACGTGGGCCCGGTCGGGTGGCGCGTATCGTGCGGGTGTCCTGCTGCGTACCGCCGAACTGATCCGCCAGCACAGCGAAGCACTGGCGTTGCAGGAAACCCTTGAAACCGGCAAGCCGATCAGCCAGTCCCGTGGCGAGGTGCTGGGCGCGGCAGGCGTCTGGGAATATGCCGCAGGGCAAGCCCAGGCTTTGCACGGCGACAGCTTCAACAACCTGGGCGACAACCTGCTCGGCCTGGTCACCCGGGAGCCGGTGGGTGTGGTCGGGCTGATCACGCCGTGGAACTTCCCGTTCTTCATTCTCGCGGAGCGTCTGCCCTTCATCTTGGCCTCCGGCTGCACCGTGGTGGCCAAGCCCAGCGAACTCACCTCCGGCACCACCCTGATGCTGGCTGAGCTGATGCAGGAAGCCGGCCTGCCCGACGGCGTGCTCAATGTGCTCACCGGCCCAGGCGCGGTGCTTGGCCAGGCGATCAGCACGCATGCCGATGTCGACATGGTGTCGTTCACCGGCTCCACCGAAGTCGGTCGCCTGACCATGGCGGCGGCCACCGGCAACATGAAGAAGGTCGCCCTGGAGCTGGGCGGCAAGAACCCGCAGGTGGTGTTCGCCGATGCCGACCTGGACGCGGCCGCCGACGCGATCGTCTTCGGCATCTGCTTCAATGCCGGGCAATGCTGCGTCAGCGGCAGCCGCCTGATCGTCGAGCGCTCGGTGGAGCAGGCGTTGACCGAGAAGATCTGCGCCTTGATCGACAAGGTGCGCATCGGCGACCCGCTGAACGAAAGCACCCAGGTCGGCTCTATCACCGAGGCCCGCCACCTGGAGCGGGTGCTGGGCTACATCGAGCAGGGCCGCCGGGAAGGCGCACGTTTGCTGCGTGGCGGCCAGCGCATCGACTCGCCGACCGGCATGTACCTGCAGCCGACCGTGTTCGCCGATGTCACCCCGCAGATGGTCATCGCCCGGGAAGAGATTTTCGGCCCGGTACTGACCATCACCGCCTTCGACGGCTTCGACGAGGCCGTGGCGCTGGCTAACGACACGCCCTTCGGGCTGGCGGCCAGCATCTGGAGCCGCAACCTGGAAACGTCGCTGCAGGCCACGCGGCAGATCAAGGCCGGCCGGGTCTGGGTCAACACCACCATCGCTGGCGGGCCGGAGTTGCCGTCCGGCGGCTTCAAGCAGTCGGGCATCGGCCGCGAGGCCGGGCGCTATGGGGTAGAGGAGTACACTGAGCTCAAGTCCGTGCACGTGCAGTTGGGTGCCCGTACGCCTTGGGTCAGCGCCTGAACGTCGACAGCAGTACAACAAGATCGGAGATAACAAGCATGTACGATTATGTCGTTATCGGCGGGGGGGCCGCCGGTTGTGTGCTGGCGGCGCGCCTGAGCGAGCAGGCCGAGGTGCGGGTGTTGCTGCTCGAAGCAGGACCTGCCGATACCAACCCTTACATCCACATGCCGGTGGGCTTTTTCAAGATGACCGGCGGCCCGCTGACCTGGGGCTTCGACACCGTGGCCCAAGGCACCATGAACAACCGTTCGGTGCTGTACCCGCAAGGCCGGGTGCTGGGCGGTGGCGGTTCGATCAATGCCATGGTCTATACCCGCGGCAATGCCAAGGACTACGACGACTGGGAGCAGGAGGAAGGCTGCCGTGGCTGGTCGTTCCGCGAGGTGCTGCCGTATTTTCGCAAGGCCGAGGACAACGAGCGCCTGTCCAACGAGTACCACGGCACCGAAGGCCCGCTGGGGGTGTCCGACCTGATCAGCGTTAACGAAGTGACCAAGGCCTTCATCCGTTCCGCCCAGGAAGCAGGCATTCCCTACAACGCCGACTTCAACGGCGCGCGGCAGGAAGGCTGTGGTGCCTACCAGGTCACTCAGCGCGGCGGACGCCGTTGCAGCGCTGCCCAGGGCTACCTGAGCAAGGCTCGCCAGCGGCCCAACCTGACCATCCAGACCGACTGCCTGGTAACCCGCATCCGCGTGGAGAACGGCCAGGCCACCGGGGTCGAGTATGTGCAGGGCAGCGGTTCGCGCGAGGTGCGCTTCGTCGCTGCCGAGCGCGAAGTGGTGCTGGCGGCCGGGGCCATTGGTTCGCCGAAGATCCTCATGCTCTCGGGGGTTGGCCCGGCCGAGGAACTGAACCGCCTGGGCATCGAGGTCAAGCAGGACCTGCCCGGGGTCGGGCAGAACCTGCAGGATCACTTCGACATCGACATCGTCTACGAACTCAAGGGATCGCAGAGCCTGGACAAGTACGCCAAGCCGCACATGATGCTGATGGCCGGGCTTGAGTACAAACTGTTCAACAAGGGCCCGGTCACCTCCAACATCGCCGAGGCGGGCGCCTTCTGGTACGGGGATTCGCGCGCCAGCGTGCCGGACCTGCAGTTCCACTTCCTGCCCGGTGCCGGGGTGGAGGCGGGCATCCCGCCGGTGCCGTCCGGCTCCGGTTGCACGCTCAACTCCTACTTCCTGCGCCCGCGCAGCCGCGGCAGCGTGCGCCTGCGCAGCGCCGACCCGCTGCAGCCGCCGCTGATCGACCCCAACTACATCAGCGACCCCTATGACCTGCACGTGTCGGTCGAGGGCATCAAGCTCAGCCGCGAGATCATGGCCCAGCAGTCTTTGAGCCGCTACATCAAGGCTGAGCATTTCCCCGGCGACAGCGTGCGCACCCAGGCCGACTACGAAGACTACGCACGGCGTTGCGGGCGCACCGGTTATCACCCGGTGGGTACCTGCAAGATGGGCATCGACGCCATGGCGGTGGTCGATCCGCAGTTGCGTGTGCGGGGCGTGCAGCGCCTGCGGGTGGTTGACTCTTCAGTGATGCCACGGCTGGTCAGCTCCAATACCAATGCACCGTCGATCATGATTGCCGAGAAGGGGGCCGACTTGATCCTTGGGCGCAGTCTGGCGCCTTCCGAGGTGCAGGTGCGCAGTGAGCGTGGGGAGCTGCACAAGGCAGTCTGAATCCTGCTGTGGCCCTATCGCCGGCAAGCCGGCTCCCACAGGTACGGCACCGTCCTCTGTGGGAGCCGGCTTGCCGGCGATAGGGCCAGACCTGCCAACACCCCCTTTCAACCCAAGCCAAACATTAGTGATTGCATCCTCGCTGCGTTAGATTTATAAATAACTAGTTGGTTACATAAAAACAACAGGCAGTACTCACCCGGTGCCTTGCACCCGGAGGCCAGATGAACAACAACAATGATTCCACCCGCCCGCTGGACATCACCCGGCGCAAGCTGCTGGTCGGTGCAGCGGGCCTTGCCGGTGTCGGTGCCGTGGCGGCGATGATGCCCAGCATGCTCTGGGCGCAGACCACGCTGACGTTCTCCAACTCATTCCGCTCCCTGACCAACCCCTACCACGCGATCTACAACCGCGGCGGTCAGGCCTATGCGGCCAGCCTCAACCTGCCGTACTCGCCGCTGGTCACCGAGGGCAACAGCCAGAAGGGTATCGCCGATATCCGCGCGCTGATCGCCAAGACCGAAGGCAACCTGATCCTCAACATCGAACCCAACGACTCCGCCGATGCCCGCGCGATCATCGAGCAGTGCGTCAAGGCCGGGGTGTACGTCACCACCGTGTGGAACAAGCCCGACGACATGCACCCTTGGGACTACAGCCCCTACTGGGTGGCGCACATCTCCGAAGACGGCCAGGCCGTGGGCGAGGCGGTGGCCACCGAGCTGTTCGAAGCCATGGGCGGCAGCGGTGGCATCGTCGCCTTGGGCGGCATTCTCAGCAACGTGGCGGCCATCGGCCGGCGCAGTGGCCTGGAAGCCGCGCTGAAGAAGTACCCCGGCATCACCCTCTTGGACTTCCAGCCTGCCGACTGGAGCGCGAACAAGGCATTTCCCATCGTGCAGTCCTGGCTGACCCGCTTCAACAGCGACATCAAGGGCATCTGGTGCGCCAATGACGACATGGGCATGGGCGCGCTGGAAGCGCTGCGCGGCGAAGGCCTGGCCGGGATGATCCCGGTGGTGGGCATCGATGGCATCGAGCAGGCCGTCGAGGCGATCCGCACCGGCGAGTACATCGCTACCACCAGCCTGGACCCTTACTGGCTCGGCAGCATGGGCCTGGCCCTCGGCCACGCGGCCAAGACCGGGCGCATCGACCCGGCCAAGGAACCCCACGAGCACCGCGAGTTCTACGTGCGCCCGCAGCTGGTTACCAAGGCCAATGTCGAGGCGTTCTACGCCAGCCACTTCAAATCCACGCCCGAGGTGGACGTGAATGATTTCTGGGGGCGTGTCGCCGGGCCTATCCGCTACACCTCCTGACCCCTTGCGTTTTTGTCATTCGGCCAGCCTGCAAGGCTGCACGCCGAGGGTTTCCTACTGCCTGTTTTCCGGAGTTATCGTCATGGCCCGCCTGCGACGGTTTTCGTCACTGCTTGTGTTACTGCTCATCGGCCTGCTCATCGGTTCGATCAACAGCAACTTCTTCGACCCGATGAACCTGGTGCGCATCGCCACCACCTGTTCGATCCCGCTGCTGATGGCACTGGGCGGGATGTTCGTCATCCAGATGGGCAGCATCGACCTGTCCGTCGAAGGCGTGGTCGCGGTCGCTGCCGTGTGCTTCGCCTTGCTGGTGGGCAACAACCTCAATGCCCACAGCCTTGGCCTGTGGGCCCTGCCGGTGGCCATTGTGGTCGGCGCCGGCACCGGCCTGCTCAACGGCCTGCTGCAGGTCAAGCTGCGTATCCCGTCGTTCATGGCCACCCTGGGCCTGGGCTTCGTCGGCATCGGCCTGGCCACGGCCTTGCTGCAAGGCAACACCGTGCGGGTGCTGGACATGGACGTGCGGGCGATCGCCTTGCAGCGGCTGCTCGGCCTGCCGCTGTCGGTGTGGATCGTGGTACTGGCGCTGGGCGTCGCGCATTTCATCTCGCGCCACACCGTGCTGGGGCGCCACGCCCTGGCCATTGGCGGAGGCGAGGACCTGGCGCAGCTCAACGGCGTCAACGTCAACCGCACGCGTATCTGCATCTTCGCCTTGGCCGGCGCGTTCTATGGCCTGGCGGCGATCCTGGCGGTCGCGCAGTTCGGTCAGGGGCACGCCTTGATCGCCCAGGGCCAGTTGTTCACCGCGATCACCGCCATCGTGGTCGGTGGCGCTTCGCTGGCCGGTGGCAACGGCAGCCCGCTGGGCACCTTGCTGGGCGTGCTGATCGTGGTGGTGGTGAGCAACGGCATGGTCCTGATGGGCGTTGCACCTTATGTCCAGCAAGGCGTGCAGGGGGTGTTGATCATCGCCGCTGTCGCCATCGCCCTCGACCGTGCCAAGGCACGGGTCGTCAAGTGAGGAACCCTGCCATGCTCACCCTGAACAATGTCACCAAGCGCTTCAACGGCGTCACTGTGCTCAAGGGCATCGACCTGGAAGTGCGCAAGCACGAAGTGGTCGGCCTGATCGGCGAGAACGGTGCCGGCAAGTCGACCCTGATGAAGATCCTCACCGGGGTCTACCAACCCGATGAAGGACACCTTGAGCTCGATGGCCAGCCCATCGTCCTCGACGGTCCACGCGGTGCCACCGCGCAGGGCATCGCGATGGTCTACCAGGAGCAGTCGATCCTGCCCAACCTCTCGGTGGCGGAAAACCTTTTCATGGGCCGCGAAGACGAATTCTCGCGCTTCGGCTGGCTGAATTGGAAAAAACTGCACCGTGCGGCGCGCCAGCAACTGGCCAAGGTCAACCTCGACATCGACCCGGGCATGTTGTGCAGCGAGCTGAGCTTCGGCCAGCGGCAGATGATCGAGCTGGCCAAGGCGCTGGCGCTGGAGGAGCGCTGCCAGGGCCACCTGGTGATTCTGCTCGACGAACCCACTTCGGTACTGGAGCAGCGCGAGATCGACGCCTTGTTCCGCCTGGTGCGGCAGCTCAAATCCCGTGCTTCGTTCATCTTCGTGTCGCACCGGCTGGATGAACTGCTCGAACTCAGCGACCGGGTGTATGTGATGAAGGACGGTGAAGTGGTGGCGCAGATGCCGGCCGCCGAAGCCTCCAAGGAACGCCTGCACAGCCTGATGGTGGGCCGTTCGCTGCAGGCCGAGTTCTACCGTGAATCGCTGCAGAAGGCGTGCTTGCCCGAGGTCGTCCTGTCGGCGCGCGGGCTGGCCTTGCACGGCCATTTCGCCAGCCTCGACTTCGACCTGCATCGCGGCGAGATCCTCGGCATTGCCGGGGTGATCGGCTCGGGGCGCGAGGAGTTGTGCCGGGTGCTGGCCGGGCTGCTGCCCAGAAGCAGCGGCGAGATCGAGGTGCATGGCAAGCGCCTGGCCGGCGGTGGCCCGGCGGCGGCGATCCGCGCCGGGATCGGCTACATCCCGCGTGAACGCAAGATCGAAGGCATTGTCTCGATGCTCAGTGTGGCGCAGAACATGACCCTGGCGCGGATCGGCCAGGTCACCCGCGCCGGCCTGCTCGACGAGAAGCACGAGCGCAGCCTCGCCGAAAGCTGGATCAAGCGGCTGAGCATCAAGACCCCAGGTCCCGATGCCTTGTTGCTCAACCTCAGCGGCGGCAACCAGCAGAAAGTGGTGCTGGCCAAGTGGCGCAACGCAGGCTCGACCATCCTCATCCTCGACCACCCCACCCGCGGGCTGGATGTGGGCGCCAAGGAAGACGTCTACCAGCTGATCCGCGAGATCACCGAGGAGGGCGTGTCGGTGATCCTCACCGCCGACACCCTGGAGGAAATGATCGGCCTGAGCCACCGCATCCTGGTGATGCGCGATGGCGACGTGGCGCAGTCCTTCGAATGCCTGCCGGGGGCCAAGCCCAAGCAGGTCGACCTGATCCAGTACATGGTCTGAGAGAGCACAACGATGCCTATCATCCTCAATGGTTTTCGCACCCAGGCGCCGCTGCTGGCGCTGATCCTGCTGGTGGCCCTGATCGCCGGCTACGACCCCGGCTTCATCCACCCCGGCGCCGTGCTAGGGCTGCTCGCCGACACCGCCACGCTGTTCATCATGGCCACGGGCATCACCTTCGTGCTGCTGATCGGCGGCATCGACCTGTCGTCCCAGGCCGTGGCCTCCATGGCCAGCGTGCTGGTCGCGCTGCTGTTGCCAGGCTTCGGCCCGTGGGCCTTCGGCATCGGGCTGCTGGCGGGTATCGCCGCCGGGGCGCTGAGCGGGGTGCTGCATACCTGGCTGCGCATCCCGTCGTTCATCGTCACCCTGGCGATCGGCGGGGTGGTCACCAGCCTGACCATGCTGGTGTCGAGCAATCGCACCATCAATATCGATGGCGCACAGCGCGATGCCTGGTTCGGCTGGGTGACCGGGCAGACGGCCGGCATCCCCAATGAAGTGCTGGTCGCCAGTGTGGTGCTGGCGCTGTGCATCTTCCTGCAGCGCAAGACCCCCTTCGGCCGCTTCGGCAATGCCGTGGGGGCCGGTGAGCCGGCCGCCTGGGCCTCGGGGATCAACGTCAACCGCATCAAGGTGCTGACGTTCGCCCTGTCGGCCGGGCTGGCGGCGTTGTCCGGGGTGCTCATGGCCGGGCGGCTGTCCAGCGGCTCGCCGACCCTGGCCAACGAGTTCCTGCTGCCGGCGATTGCTGCCGTATTGGTCGGCGGCACCGCGCTCACCGGCGGCGTCGGCAGCGTGTGGCGCACCCTGGTCGGCGCCTTGCTGGTGTCGGTGGTGCGCATCGGCATGACCTTCGTCGGCATCAGCGTGTTCGCCCAGCAGATCGTCTTCGGCGTGATCCTGATCATCGCCGTGGCCTTCACCCTCGATCGTTCCAAGCTTCCCATCGTCAAGTAACCCATCGCAAAGGTGAAAACACTGCAATGAAAGTCCTTGTGTCAATCAAGCGAGTGGTCGACTACAACGTGAAAGTCCGCGTCAAGACGGACAACTCCGGCGTCGACCTGGCAAACGTCAAGATGTCCATGAACCCGTTCTGCGAAATCGCCGTGGAAGAAGCCGTGCGCCTGAAAGAGCAGGGCGTGGCGAGCGAGATCGTAGTTGTCTCCGTCGGCCCGACCACTGCCCAGGAACAGCTGCGTACCGCGCTGGCGCTGGGTGCTGATCGTGCCATCCTGGTCGAAGCCGCCGATGAACTGAACTCCCTGGCCGTGGCCAAGGCGCTCAAAGCCGTTGTCGACAAAGAGCAGCCGCAGCTGGTCATCCTCGGCAAGCAGGCCATCGACAGTGACAACAACCAGACCGGCCAGATGCTGGCCGCGCTGACCGGCTACGCCCAAGGCACCTTCGCCTCCAAGGTTGAAGTGGCTGGCGACAAGCTGAACGTCACCCGTGAAATCGACGGCGGCCTGCAGACCGTTTCGCTGAACCTGCCGGCGATCGTCACCACCGACCTGCGCCTGAACGAGCCGCGCTACGCGTCGCTGCCGAACATCATGAAGGCCAAGAAGAAGCCGCTGGAGACCTTTACTCCAGACGCGCTGGGCGTATCGCTCGCCTCCACCAACAAGACCCTGAAAGTCGAAGCACCGGCTGCGCGCAGCGCGGGCATCAAGGTCAAGTCGGTGGCCGAACTGGTCGAGAAGCTGAAGAACGAAGCGAAGGTAATCTAAATGACTATCCTGGTTGTCGCTGAATACGAAAACGGTGCCGTTGCCCCGGCTACCCTGAACACTGTCGCTGCAGCCGCCAAGATCGGTGGTGATGTGCACGTGCTGGTCGCAGGCCAGAACGTTGGTGGCGTCGCCGAATCCGCTGCCAAGATCGCGGGTGTGGCCAAGGTGCTGGTGGCCGATAACGCCGCCTACGCCCACGTCTTGCCGGAAAACGTCGCGCCGCTGATCGTCGAGCTGGCCAAGGGCTACAGCCACGTGCTGGCCCCGGCCACCAGCAACGGCAAGAACATCCTGCCGCGCGTTGCTGCGCTGCTGGACGTCGACCAGCTCTCCGAGATCATTTCGGTTGAATCGGCCGACACCTTCAAACGTCCGATCTACGCCGGCAACGCCATTGCTACCGTGCAATCGAGCGCAGCGGTCAAGGTCATCACCGTGCGTGCCACCGGTTTCGACGCGGTCGCCGCCGAAGGTGGTTCGGCTTCGGTCGAGGTCGTCGCTGCTGTCCATGACGCTGGCAGATCGTCTTTCGTGGGTGAAGCACTGGCCAAGTCCGACCGCCCCGAGCTGACCGGTGCCAAGGTTGTCGTTTCCGGCGGCCGTGGCATGGGCAATGGTGACAACTTCAAGCACCTGTACAGCCTGGCAGACAAGCTTGGCGCCGCCGTCGGTGCCTCGCGCGCCGCGGTCGACGCAGGCTTCGTGCCCAACGACATGCAGGTCGGGCAGACCGGCAAGATCGTTGCGCCGCAGCTGTACATTGCTGTCGGTATCTCTGGTGCGATCCAGCATCTGGCAGGGATGAAGGATTCCAAGGTGATCGTGGCGATCAACAAGGATGAAGAGGCGCCGATCTTCCAGGTGGCTGACTACGGGCTGGTGGCTGACTTGTTCGAAGCGGTGCCGGAGCTGCAAGAGCTGCTTTGAAGCAACTGGCCTCATCGCCGGCAAGCCGGCTCCCACAGGGTGATCACTGATTTCAAAGCCTGTGGTGTACCTGTGGGAGCCGGCTTGCCGGCGATGGGCAACACACACAATAAAAACAAGAGGCCATACACGATGAAATACGCTGATTTGCGCGGCGGGCACGCCTGCGCCTGGCTCAAAGGTATCGCGTTCACCAGCCTGACCCTGGCGGGGAGCCAGGCAGCCCAGGCTGGCGGGATGTTCGACCCGAATGCACCGGGCATGACCGGGGACTGGGGCGGGGCCCGCAGCGAGCTGCTGGAGAAGGGCTACGACTTTACCCTCGATTATGTCGGCGAGCTGGGCTACAACGCCCACGGCGGTTACGACCAGGACCACACCGCACGCTGGAGCGGCCAGTTCACCCTGGGCGCGAAGCTCGACCTGCAGAAGATCCTGGGCTGGGAAGACGCCACCTTCAAGCTGGCCATCACCGAGCGCGAAGGCCGCAATATCTCCAACGACCGCATCAGCGACCCAAGGGCGCCCATGTACTCCTCCAACCAGGAGGTCTGGGGAAGGGGGCAGACCTGGCGGTTGACCCAGATGTGGATCAGCAAGTCATTCTTCGAGCGCAAGCTCGACCTCAAGTTCGGCCGCTTCGGTGAAGGCGAAGACTTCAACAGCTTCCCCTGCGATTTCCAGAACCTGGCCCTGTGCGGTTCGCAGATGGGCAACTGGGCAGGCGCCAACACCTGGTACAACTGGCCGATTGCGCAGTGGGGCGGGCGGGTGAAGTACCAACTGACACCGGAGCTGTTCGCCCAGGTCGGCGTGTTCGAGCACAACCCGTCGCTGCTGGAAACGGGCAATGGCTTCAAGCTCAACTTCAGCGGTGGCAAGGGTGTGATCCTGCCGGTGGAGCTGGTGTGGAAGCCCACCTTCCGGCAGTTGCCGGGTGAGTATCGGGTCGGTGCCTACTACAGCAGCGCAGACGCCGACGACGTGCATAGCCGCGAAATCCCGGGCGATGTGAACAGCCCCTTGCAAAGCCGCGACAGCAAGTACGGTTACTGGCTGGTCGCCCAGCAGCAGCTGACCGCCCACGACGGCGACCCGCAGCGCGGCCTGTCGTTATTCGCCAACGTCACGGTACCGGACCGGGAAACCAGCCAGGTCGGGCACTTCCTCCAGGCCGGGCTCACCTACAAAGGCTTGTTCGACGCCCGCCCGCAGGACGATATCGGCTTTGGCGTGGCGCGCATCCATACCAATTCGCGCTTTCGCGACAACCAGCGGTTGGTCAATGCGGCGAACCAGCAGACCGACTACGACAACCCGGGCTACCAACCCTTGCAGGGCAACGAGTACGACGCCGAACTGTACTACGGCATCCACGCCACCCGTTGGCTGGTGATTCGCCCGAACATTCAGTACGTGCGGGATCCGGGGGGTGTCAGCGAGGTCGATGATGCGTGGGTGCTGGGGGTGAAGATGCAGAGCAGTTTCTAACCGAATCGACACGACGTGGCAGGCATCGCTCAGCGGGCGGGCAAGCGCCTAGCCCCCTGTGACCGGTGGAAAGAAAGCGATGGCGTCGCCATCGCACAGCGGCTCGTCCAGTGTGCACAGTTCCTCGTTGCGTGCGCACATCAGGTTGGCCTGGCCGAGGGTTTGCGCCCACAGGCCACCTCGGCCGACCAGTTCCGCGCGCAGCGCGCCCAGGGTGGTCAGCGTCGGCGCCCATGGCAGCGCCTCACCCTCGCTGCCGAGCAGCTCACGATAGCGCGCGAAGTAGTTCACCCGGATCATGGCGTCACCTCGGCCTGGTACAAGCCCGAGCGCCCACCCGACTTTCGCAGCAGGCGCAGCCAGTCGATCTGCAGGCTGCGGTCGGCGGCCTTGCACATGTCGTACAGGGTCAGGGCGGCGACGCTGGCGGCAGTCAGGGCCTCCATCTCGACGCCGGTCGCACCATTGAGTGCGCAGCTGGCGATGATCCGCACCGAGTCCGGGGCTACGGCCTTGAGTTCGACACTGACCGCCGTCAGCAGCAGCGGGTGGCAAAGCGGGATGAGCTCGTGGGTTCGCTTGGCAGCCATGATCCCGGCGATCCGTGCCACGGCGAAGACATCGCCCTTGGGGTGGCCACCGGCACAGATCAGGGCCAGGGTTTCCGGTTTCATTCGCACCCAGGCTTCGGCCAACGCCTCGCGACGGGTGTCCGGTTTGTCGCTGACATCGACCATGTGCGCGTGGCCGCTGCTGTCCAGGTGAGTGAGGGGACAGGGTGACTCGGGTGTGTCGATCATGAAAGCTCCAGGGGCAAGTTGAATGGGAGGACTCGCCTTGCCGATCAAGTTTGAAAATGCGCATCGAGAGCGGGCATTTGAATTTATGAGTACGGCCAGCGTTAACGCTGGGCAAAAGTAAGTTGAAGCGTAACTGTCGTCCAATGGGAATTAACGAAGACGCGATAGACCCCGCTGATGATCGCGCGTGATAGAGGAGACTTATTGTGTATTGCATATTATCGATTGGACGCAGTTTCAACGGCGGTCTAGTTTCTCGGCAATTTTGTCGAATTATTAGAGTGTCCAACCATGAGTGTTAAACCCACTGCCGTATTCGTTCCGCTGAATATCGCCGTCCTGACCGTCAGCGATACCCGTACCTTCGAAACCGATAGCTCCGGCGAGCTGCTGGCCAGTCGCGCGGTGGACATGGGTCATCGCCTGGTGGCCAGGGTGTTGCTCAAGGACGACCTGTACAAGATCCGCGCCCAGGTGGCCGGCTGGATCGCCGATGAAGACGTGCAGGTGGTGCTGATCACCGGGGGCACCGGTTTTACCGGGCGCGACAGCACCCCGGAGGCGGTCAGCTGCCTGCTGGACAAGCACATCGACGGTTTCGGTGAGTTGTTCCGCGCCCTGTCGATCCTCGATATCGGCACCTCCACGGTACAGAGCCGCGCGCTGGCGGGCCTGGCCAACGGCACCCTGGTGTGCTGCCTGCCGGGTTCCACCGGTGCCTGCCGCACGGCCTGGGAGGGCATCCTGGTCGAGCAGTTGGATGCCCGCCACCGCCCTTGCAACTTCGTGCCTCACTTGAAGGCTGCCACTCTGTGCGCAACGCGCTCGTGAGTACGTTGATGGCGGTCGACGAGGCCCTGCGCCAGCTGTTGGCGCTGGCCAGGGCGGCGCCGTTGACGGCGTACGAGCAGGTTGCCCTGCGTCAGGCCGACGGGCGCGTGCTGGCCGAGGACCTGCGCGCCGCCATCGACCTGCCGCCGTGGGACAACAGTGCCATGGATGGGTACGCCTTGCGTTTCGACGACCTGCAAGCCCAACCGCTGCCGGTGTCGCAGACTGTATTCGCAGGCGAAGCTCCCCGGCCGTTGCAGGCCGGCACCTGTGCGCGGGTGTTCACCGGCGCGCCCGTACCGGCGGGCGCCGACTGCGTGCAGCTGCAGGAGAATTGCGAGGTCGATGCGCAGGGGCGGGTAAGCTCGCTTACGCCGCTGCGGCGGGGTGCCAATATCCGCCCGCAGGGCAACGAGATCCGTGCCGGCGCGCCTTTGCTGGCCGCCGGCACGGTGCTGAAGCCGATTGCCCTGGGAGTGCTGGCTTCGCAAGGCATCACCCAGGTGCCGGTAGTGCGCCGGCCCAGGGTGGCGCTGCTGTCCAGCGGTGACGAGCTGGCAGGCGAGGGTGAGAACCTTGGGCTTGGGCAGATCCATGACAGCAACCGTGTGGTGCTGACCGCACTGCTGGAGCGTTTGGGGTGCGAGGTGATCGACTTGGGCCGTGTGCCGGATGAGCCTGCGCTGCTGCGTGCGGCGCTGGTCGAGGTGCATGGTGCCGAGCTGATCATCACCAGCGGCGGGGTGTCGGTGGGTGATGCCGACTGTATTGGTGCGCTGTTGCGCGAGTCGGGTGATGTGCAGCTGTGGAAGCTGGCGATCAAGCCGGGCAAGCCTTTCACCTTTGGCCATGTGGGTGGCGTGCCGTTGCTGGGGTTGCCGGGTAATCCGGGATCGGCGCTGGTGACGTTTCTGTTGTTGGCTCGGCCTTATCTCTTGGTGCGCATGGGTGTTGAACGGGTAGAACCGATGCGGGTGCCTGTGGTGGCGGGGTTCGCCTGGCCGAAGGCGGGCAAGCGCCAGGAGTACCTGCGGGTGCGGCTTGACGGTGGGCGCGCGCGCTTGCTGGAGAACCAGAGTTCGGCGACCTTGCTCAGCGCGGTGCAGGCGGACGGGCTGCTGGAAGTGCCCGCGGGGGAGACGTTCGAGGCGGGGGATGTGCTCGATTTCATTTCATTTGATGGGCTGGTGGGGTAGTCCCGCACAGTCTGCAGCGGCCCAATCGCCGGCAAGCCGGCTCCCACAGGATCACCACAGATTTCAGGAACTGTGGTGATCCTGTGGGAGCCGGCTTGCCGGCGATTGGGCTGCAAGGCAGCCCCAGGATCCAATGGCAGGCACATTAATAAAGTTTCGGCTCGGTAATAGTTTATGAGCGGAGAACTAACCCCGTCCAATCATAATTAATGACTGGTTGATCGGTATGCTCTATCACGACACCATGATAGAAATCACCGATCAACCGGTCATTTCTTTTGATTTGACGACAGCGCCCCGCAAAAATAGCCTGCACGGGTCAACAGTGTCGAAGTTAGTTATTCAAACCCAATGAAACTTCGCACTGATTATTCCGCCAGTCGCGATCAAGGGTGACCCGTGATGAACGAAGAAGACCATATTAAAAGTTACAACGGACCGGCCGCCGGTTGGGGCGCGCTCATGGGCGTGACGAAGGCCTGGCTGGGCAGTGAGAATGCCGTCAAGAACGTGCGCATGATGCTCAAGACCAACCAGAACAACGGTTTCGACTGCCCGGGCTGCGCCTGGGGCGAGTCGCCCGAAAACGGCATGGTCAAGTTCTGCGAGAACGGCGCCAAGGCGGTGAACTGGGAGGCCACCGGCCGCTCGGTCGATCCGGACTTCTTCGCCCGCTACAGCGTCAGCGCCTTGCTCGAACAGAGCGACTACTGGCTCGAATACCAGGGCCGCCTGACCCACCCCATGCGTTACGACGCCACCACCGACCACTACGTCGAGATCAGCTGGGACGAAGCCTTCGCCCTGATCGCCCGGCACCTGAACAGCCTCGAATCACCCGACCAGGCCGACTTCTACACCTCCGGCCGGGCCAGCAACGAGGCCGCGTTCCTCTATCAGCTGTTCGTGCGCAGCTTCGGCACCAACAACTTCCCCGATTGCTCGAACATGTGCCACGAGGCCAGCGGCCTGGGCATGGGCGAAACCCTGGGGGTGGGCAAGGGCACCGTGGTGTTCCATGACCTGGAGCAGGCCGACGCGATCTTCGTCATCGGCCAGAACCCCGGCACCAACCACCCGCGCATGCTCGAACCGCTGCGTGAGGCGGTGGAGCGCGGCGCCCAGGTGGTGTGCTTCAACCCGCTCAAAGAGCGTGGCCTGGAGCGCTTCCAGCACCCACAGCACCCGTTCGAGATGCTCAGCAACGGTTCCGAGCCGACCAACACCGCCTACTTCCGCCCGGCCCTGGGCGGCGACATGGCGGCATTTCGCGGCATGGCCAAGTTCCTCCTGCAGTGGGAGCGCGAAGCCCAGGCCAACGGCATGCCGGCGGTGTTCGACCATGCCTTCATCAAGGCCCATACCGACGGCATGGACGCCTACCTGGCGCAGGTCGATGCCACCTCCTGGGGGCACATCGTCGAGCAGTCCGGCCTGAGCAAGGCCGACATCGAACTGGCCGCGCGCATGTACCGCAAGGCCGAGCGGGTGATCATGTGCTGGGCCATGGGCGTGACCCAGCACCGCCACTCGGTGCCGACCGTGCAGGAAATCGTCAACCTGCAGCTGCTGCGCGGCAACGTCGGCCGCCCGGGCGCCGGCCTGTCGCCAGTGCGCGGCCACAGCAACGTGCAGGGCGACCGCACCATGGGCATCGACGAAAAGCCGCCGACCTGGCTGCTCGACAACCTGCAGCGGCGCTTCGGCATCGACGTGCCACGCGGCCACGGGCACAACGCCGTGCTGGCGATCCAGGCCATGGAAGAGCAGCGCACCAAGGTGTTCATCGCCCTGGGCGGCAACTTCGCCCAGGCCACGCCGGACACCCCGCGTACCCATGTGGCGCTGCGCAACTGCGAACTGACCGTGCATATCTCCACCAAGCTCAACCGCTCGCACCTGGTCACCGGCCGCGACGCGCTGATCCTGCCGTGCCTGGGCCGCACCGAGATCGATGTGCAGGCCGAAGGCCCGCAGGGTGTCACCGTGGAAGACACCTTCAGCATGGTGCACATTTCCCACGGCCAGTTGAAACCACGTTCGCCGTTGCTGCGTTCGGAACCTTCGATCATCGCCGGCATGGCCAAGGCCACCCTGGGTGACCGGCCGATTGACTGGGCCTGGGTGGTGGCCGACTACGCACGCATCCGTGACCTGATCGCCGACACCATCCCCGGCTTCACCGACTTCAATGCGCGTCTGCAGCACCCCGGTGGTTTCTACCTGGGCAACGCCGCCGCCGAGCGCGAGTGGAACACGGCCAGCGGCAAGGCGCAGTTCAGCGCTACTGCGCTGCCAGAGCAACTGGTCAACGAAGCGGTGCTGGCCCGTGGCGACAAACCCGACCTGATCCTGCAGACCCTGCGTTCGCACGACCAGTACAACACCACCCTGTACGGCCTGGACGACCGCTACCGCGGCGTGTTCGGCCTGCGTGAAGTGGTCTTTGCCAACGAGGCCGACATCCTGAGCCTGGGCTTCGCGCCCGGTGACAAGGTGGACATGGTGTCGTTGTGGGAAGACGGTCTTGAGCGGCGAGTCAGTGGCTTTACCCTGGTGGCCTACGACATTCCTGCTGGCCAGGCGGCCGCCTACTACCCGGAGACCAACCCGCTGGTGCCCCTGGAAAGCTACGGCGACCAGACCTTCACACCGACCTCGAAGTTCGTCGCCATACGCCTTGAGCGCGCGCAGCCGGATGCCCTGATCCACGCTGTCGCCGAATAACCCTCACTTTCCTTCATTCATCGACTGCGGGCCCTCGGGCGTGCGGCGCCTGTTTGGCCGCCGCCCGGGCGATACCTGCCTGTCCACAAGGATATTGTCATGTCGAATCTGAGTGCACTGGACCTGGCGCGGCTGCAGTTCGCCTTCACGGTCTCGTTCCACATCATTTTCCCGGCCATCACCATTGGCCTGGCCAGCTTCCTCGCCGTGCTCGAAGGCTGCTGGCTGAAAACCGGTAACGGGGTCTACAAGGACCTCTACAAATTCTGGTCGAAGATCTTCGCCGTCAACTTCGGCATGGGCGTGGTCTCGGGCCTGGTGATGGCTTACGAGTTCGGCACCAACTGGGCGCGCTTCTCCGATTTCGCCGGCAGCGTGACCGGCCCGTTGCTCACCTACGAGGTGCTGACCGCGTTCTTCCTCGAAGCGGGCTTCCTCGGTGTGATGCTGTTTGGCTGGGACCGGGTAGGGCGCAAGCTGCACTTCTTCGCCACGGTCATGGTGGCCATCGGCACGCTGATCTCGATGTTCTGGATTCTCTCCTCGAACAGCTGGATGCAGACGCCGCAGGGCATCGAGATCATCGATGGCCGGGTGATGCCGCTGGACTGGTTCAAGATCGTCTTCAACCCGTCGTTCCCTTATCGCCTGGCGCACATGGCACTGGCCGCGTTCCTGTCCACCGCGTTCTTCGTCGCAGCGTCCGCCGCCTGGCACCTGCTGCGTGGCCGCAACACCCCGCAGGTGCGCAAGATGCTGTCGATGGCCATGTGGATGGTGCTCATCGCCACACCCGTGCAGGTGGTGGTCGGTGACGCCCACGGCCTGAACACCCTGGAGCACCAGCCGGCGAAGATCGCCGCCATCGAAGGGCACTGGGAGAACAAGCCGGGCGAGGCCTCGCCACTGGTGCTGTTCGGCCTGCCGGACATGGACGCGGAAATCACCCGCTACAACATCGAGGTGCCGTACCTGGGCAGCCTGATCCTGACCCACAGCCTGGACAAGCAGATCCCGGCCTTGAAGAGCTTCGCCAAGGAGGACCGCCCCAACTCGACGATCATCTTCTGGAGCTTCCGGGTCATGGCCGGGCTGGGCATGCTGATGCTGGCCTGCGCGTTGCTGGCCCTGGCGCTGCGCCGCAACGGCGCGCTGTACCGCGCCCGCGCCTTCCTCTGGTTCGCCCTGCTGATGGGCCCATCAGGGCTGATCGCCCTGCTGGCCGGCTGGTTCACCACGGAAGTGGGCCGTCAGCCCTGGGTGGTCTACGGGATGCTGCGCACCACCGATGCTGCATCTGGCCACAGCGCGCTGCAGATGAGCCTGACCCTGGCAGCCTTCGTGGTCATCTACTTCTCGGTGTTCACCGTGGGGATCGGCTACATGATGCGCCTGGTGCGCAAGGGGCCGTCGGCCCACGACGATCACCCGACCCCGGCACAACCGGTTTCGCTGGCCACTGCGCGTCGCCCGCTGGCCGTGGCTGACTGAGAAGGAGCATGACAATGGCAATTCAAGGTATCGACCTGTCGGTCATCTGGGGCGTGATCATCGCCTTCGGGCTGATGATGTACGTGATCATGGACGGCTTCGACCTGGGGCTGGGAATCCTCTTCCCGTTCATCAGCGACGCCCGTGATCGTGATGTGATGATGAACACCGTGGCGCCCGTGTGGGACGGCAACGAGACCTGGGCGGTACTCGGGGCGGCGGCGTTGTACGGCGCCTTTCCGCTGGCTTATTCGGTGATTCTCGAGGCCCTGTACCTGCCGCTGGTGCTGGTGCTGGCCGGGTTGATCTTCCGTGGCGTGGCCTTCGAGTTCCGCTTCAAGGCCGAAGCGAGCAAGCGTCATCTGTGGGACAAGGCGTTCATCGGCGGCTCGTTGCTGGCGACCTTCTTCCAGGGCGTGGCGATCGGCACCTACATTTCCGGCATCCCGGTAGTAGACCGCCAGTTCGCAGGCTCGGGCTGGGACTGGCTGGCGCCGTTCCCACTGTTCTGCGGTGTGGGCCTGGTGCTGACCTATGCGCTGCTGGGCAGCACCTGGCTGCTGATCAAGACCGACGGCATGCTCGAATCGCGCATGCGCCACTACAGCCGGCCGCTGACTTACCTGCTGGCTGCGGTGATCGTGGTGATCTGCGCCTGGACGGCCTGGCTGCATGACGACATCGCCCAGCGCTGGTTCGGCGCCAGCCATTGGCTGCGCTCGGCGCTGATCGCGCTGCTGGCCGTGGTGGCGGTGGTGGTGATCCAGAAGACCTTGCGCAAGCGCCATTCGCACTTGCCGTTCATTGCCGTGGTGGGCTTGGTGTTCCTGGGTTACCTGGGGCTGGCGATCAGCATCTGGCCGAACATCGTGCCGCCGGGGGTGACCTTGTGGCAGGCCGCTGCGCCGCTGACCAGCCAGCTGTTTGCCTTGATCGGGGCGCTGTTCATCATCCCGATCATCCTGGTGTACACGTTCTGGAGCTACCACGTGTTCCGCGGCAAGGTGCAGCCGGGGGATGCCTATCACTGAGGGCCTTTCAGGCCCTATCGCCGGCAAGCCGGCTCCCACAGGGTTATAGCGGCGCGACCTCTGTGGGAGCCGGCTTGCCGGCGATCCAGGGCGAAGCCCTGGCCTGCGTCCTTACTGAGTGGCGCGTGTTTCCGCTGCCGGAGCACCATACGACGCGTAATACGCCAACCCCACGAAAATCGCGCCACCCACGGCATTACCCAGAAACACCGCCAGCAGGTTATCCAGCAATTGCCACCAGCTCAGGTAACCAGCAAAGATCGCCGCCGGAATCAGGAACATGTTGGCCACCACGTGCTGAAAGCCGATCGCGACAAAGGCCATGATCGGGAACCAGATACCCAGGATCTTGCCGCTCATTTCCCGGCTGGCGTACGACAGCCACACGGCCAAGCACACCAGCCAGTTGCAGCCGATACCCGACACGAAGGCATGCAGGAAGTCGGCGTCGACCTTGCTGGTGGCGCCCGCCAGGGTCTTGCTCAGGTACGGCCCTTCGGTCAGCCCGAGCAGATGGCCGAAAAAGTAGGCGACGAACAAGGCACCGAGCAGGTTGGCCAAGGTCACCCATGCCCAGTTGCGCACCACCGCCCAGAGGCGGATACGCCCGGCGAACATCGCCAGCGGCAGGCTCATCATGTTGCCCGTGAGCAGCTCGCCACCGGCCAGGATCACCAGGATCAGGCCGATGGGAAACACCGCGGCGGCCAGCAGGTTGCCGAACGAGGCCCAGGGCGCCGGGATCATCGTGCTGACGTGGATCGCCAGAAGAAAGCCCAGCGAAATGAACGCCCCGGCCAGAAAGCCCAGGATCAAGGTGGCACGGATTGGCAGGTGAGCTTTTCGAGTGCCGGCTTCGATGGCCAGCTCGGTGATCCGGGAGGGGGTATTGACAGACATTTCAACAACTCGAACGCAAGGACGACGGTAACGCCGTTGGGAGGGTTAACAAAAGCAGGGAGTGGGACAGGCTGCGGTTCAATTCATGGGAGGGGAAAAACCAACTTCGAAGAGCGCGGCACGGTATATGAGGCAATTTGACGCAGTCAAATCGATAGGGCGAATGGGTTGATAGATGCCATCGATGAACAGGTAAAAGCTAACTGAAGCTGAGGGTTGAATCATGAACGGTAGGGTAGATATTCAAGCCGGTGAAACGGCAAGACCCGTTTTCAGGGGTGTTGCACAGTTTGGGCTGATGCTCGTAGTGGGCGCAGGAGGACTGCTGTTGGCTGCACTGCTGATGATGCAGGTGGCCTATGGGTGAGGGTATGGAATGTCGCAGCAGTGGTGGCGCTTCTCGGTTTCAGCGCGTGGCGTGGTTGATCGCTATCTGGGTCGCCAGCGTCATTGCGCTGGGCGTTGTCGCGGGTGCTTTCCGTCTCATGATGGCATGGGCGGGCATGACCCCTCATTGAGAAGCGAAAAGCACGCTGCGGTGGATGGCCTCGAGTTACCAGCCCTCGAGGCCATCATGACCATCAGTTGGAGGTTTGGCCGCGGTGGTGTTCCATTTTCGGGAAGCTGAAGTAGCCACGCTGGCGCATCAGTTCGCGACGCAGGCCAGGGTGAGCGACGAAACGGTCACGGCCATGCAGCCAGAACAGGTTGTTGATCAGCAGGAACGAGCCGACGGCCACCGGAATCGAGACCTTGCTCGCGCTGTTTTCCAGCGACTCGCCCAGCTGGAACAGCCAGGTGCCTTCCTCGAAGTTGTCCGGCTGCACGAACTGGTCGATGTAGCGCATGGTCGGGCGGCCAACCGAGTCGGTGTCGAACACGGCGTGGAACACGTCCTCGCGGGTGTTCTTGCTCGGCGGGGCGGTCCAGCGCATCACGCGGCGGGCCAGCGGGTGCTTGTAGAAGGTGTCCAGGTCGGCCCAGTCGTCCAGGTGCTGCAGCAGCGAATTGCCGCCTTCCATGTTCTGCTCGTCGATCTTCATCATCAGCACGTAGTCGGTGATCTGATTCACGAAGGTGCCGTCGTTGTGCAGTTCCATCACCCGGTGTGGCTGGCGCAGGTAGCTGTCGGAGTTGTCGACGTTCTCGACCACGAAGCGCGCATAGAACTGGCCACTCATGGCATCGAAGTTCGAACGGCCAAGCAGGTGGGCCACAGCGGTCGAGAGTTTCACCATGTCGTCAGCCTGGGCGACGGTGTCCAGCCCTTCGGGCACTACCAGCAGGCCGCCGGTGCTGCGGTCGAGCAGGGTATTGACGATGACCGGGCGCAGGGTGCCCTGGCAGATGTCATCGAGGATCTTGCCCACCTGGAAGCGCAGGAACGACTTGTACTCAAGGGCCTGCACTGGCCACTCGGCGACTGCAGCGACGAAGGCCTCGACGGTTTCCTTGCTGAAGCGCAGCTCCAGCAGGCGGTCGGACTGCGGCGTCGATTGCAGGGTGAAGCCTTGCAGCAGGGCAGGCTGCTCGAGGACGGGCATATCGAAATGGGTGATGGCGTTCATGGCGACTCCTGGAATCAACTGGTCAAGTGATGGCGCCAAAATATCGCTGAAATTTAAAAATGTCTACATTTTATGAAAACGTAACCATTAAATCTTTTTGTTAACGTTCCGCGTTGCCGGGTGGAGTTCGGTATGATGGGTTCGCCTTGCAAGAGAACCCGCTGGATGGACCTGACAGATCTCGCTGAAACCACATCGGATGCCGCCTATTCGCGCTTGAAGACCGACATTCTCCGCGGCCTGTACCGGCCCGGTGAAAAGCTGCTGATGAGCGCCTTGAAAGACCGCTACGCCGTCGGCGTGGGGCCGATGCGCGAGGTCCTGGCGCGTCTTGTGGGCGAGCGGCTGGTCAGCGCCATCAACCAGAAAGGCTACCGGGTGGCGACCATGTCGCTGGACGAGATGGTCGATGTCTATATTGCCCGGGCGCATCTAGAGGCGTTGATCGTGGGGCTGGCGGTAGAGAAGGGCGATGAAGCCTGGGAAGCGTCCATCGTGGCGTCTTCACACACGCTGTCGAAGGTGGTCGAGCTGCACACCCCGCAGGAAATGGTCGATGTCTGGGATGCCCGGCACAAGGCGTTCCATAACGCCATCGCCAGTGGTTGCGGCTCCAAGAGCCTGCTGCAGGCGCGTGCTTTTCTCCAGGACCAGGCTGAGCGCTACCGCCAGATCTGGCTCAAGCGCACGGTATTGTCCGAGGAAGCGTTGCGGCTCAAGCGCGAAGAGCATGCCGAACTGGTCACCACCATCCTCGGGCGAGATGCCGTCAAAGCCAGCAAGATGATGCTGGAGCACTTGATGACACCGGTCCCCATCATCACCCGCATCATCGAGCGCGAAGCCGACATCCTCTAGCGTTGCCTTGCCTTTCTGGCGTGAGCCTTCACGCCGGACCTTTCGCTTGAATCAAACCTCATGACCGTCGCGAGCGCTGGATCTCTTCCAGCGCTCGCGACGGCGTATGCGCATGCCTCGCTTGACTCGTGAAATTTTTCATGTATTTTTTCATGAAAAATAAGTCCAATATTTTCACGGTGGTGCTGAGCGATGACGATGCACGAAGAGGTTGAAGCGCTGGCGATCCTTATTCACGACCTGCGCAAATTCAAGAACCTGACGCTGGGCGAACTGGCTGAACGCATCGACCGTTCGGTTGGCTTCCTGTCCCAGGTTGAGCGGGGTGTTTCGCGCCCCACCGTGGCAGACCTGACCGCCATCAGCGAAACACTCGGTGTTTCGACGGCGTACTTCTACAACCTGAGCAAGCCGCGCGAAGTCAATTGGGTGACTCGCCCCCATGAGCGGCGCACGTTGTACCTGGGTTCGGGCATTACCGATGTGCTGGCCTCACCCACCATCGCTGGCGCCTTCTCGATGCTCGACAGCCGTCTTGAGCCCGGTGCGACCAGTGGCGAACAGTACCTGAGCGACCGTTCCGAGCAGGGCTGTTTCGTGCTCGAGGGCGAACTGACGGTCTGGCTCGACGAAGGCGACGCCGTGACCCTCAAGGCCAACGACAGCTTCCAGCTGCAACCCCACGCGCATTTCCGTTACGCCAACCTGACGGAAAAGCTCACCCGCGTGCTCTGGGTTTTCAATTGAATTCGTTCACATAACAAGGATAAGAAGATGAGTGTCATCTTTCCGGATCTGTTGACTGAAGTACGCGCTTTCCGAGCGGAACATCCAGAAGTGCGCTATGTCGACCTGATTGCACTGGATATTCCCGGGCATTTCTATGGCAAGCGCTACCCCATGGACATGCTGGAGAAAGTCGCAGCGGGCACCCCGCTGAAGTTGCCCCAGAACTGCGTATTGCTGGGCACCCAGGGTGGCCTCTACCCGATTGGCGACTATTGCTTTGCCGACGGTGACCCGGATGCACCTCGGCGCCTGGTGCCGGGTACGTTGAAACCGGTGCGTTGGGAAAAGGAAGTGATCGCGCAGATGCTGATCACCTCGGACGGCACCGCGAAACCTATCGAGTTCGAACCCCGCGAAGTGCTGGCGCGTGTGGTTGAGCGCCTCGCCCGGCGTGGCATTCGCCCGGTGGTGGCCTTCGAGCTGGAGTTCTACCTGTTCGACCGCAAGCTCAAGGACGGCCTGCCGCAGTTCCCCCGCGACACCGCGACCGAGGATGAAGACGACCAGCCGAACATGCACATCGAACGGCTGTCGCGGTTCTCCTCCGTGCTGCACGAGATGGTCGACGTCGCCAATGAGCAGGGTGTACCGGCGAACGTCATTACCGCCGAACTTGGCCCTGGCCAGTTCGAAATCAACTTCTCCCACAGTGACGACCCGCTGAGCGCGGCGGACTGGTCGGCGCTGTTCTGCCGCAGTACCCGCGGTGTCGCGATGAAACATGGCCACCGCGCCAGCTTCATGAGCAAGCCCTACCTGGACGCGCCGGGCAGCGGGATGCATGTGCACGTGAGCCTGTACGACGAAGCCGGCAACAACATCCTGGCCGGCCATGAGCAGCGCAACCTGCGCCATGCGGTGGCGGGTTGCCTGGAGCTGCTGCCCCATTGCATGCCGATCTTCGCCCCCAACCACAATGCCTATCGCCGCTACGGCGCCATGGTCAACGCGGCGAGCCGCGCGAGCTGGGGCTTCGAAGACCGTGATGCGTGCATTCGCATTCCCGAGTCTGACCCACGCAACCTGCGGATCGAACACCGCCTCGCCGGCGCCGATGCCAACCCGTACCTGGTCCTGGCGGCGATCCTGACCGGGATGGAGTTTGGCCTGGACCGCGGCGTCGAACCTATCGCCCCGCTGAACGACGACCGCCAGAGCGGCATCGATTTCCCCAAGGACGCCTTGAGTGCAGTGGCCGCCATGCGCCAGCACCCGATGGTCAACGAGGGGCTGGGCAGTGAGTTCGTGATGGTCTATTGCGAAAACAAACGCCAGGAGCAACTGGATTTCCTGAATGAAATCAATGCGCGCGAATACCGCTGGTTCTTGTAAGTAGCGAGCGTCAAGTCGTTGCGCTGCACCCTCTACCCATAAGTTTGATTCTTACTCGCAATAGTGATTTGCCGGAGGATGAGAGATATGCCACGTGTGCCAGTTATCGGCATCACCGCATGCACCAGCATGATTGAAGAGCATGCGACCCAGAAAATCAGTGAGAAGTACGCACGCGCTGCGGCCAATGCGGCGTGTGGATTGCCTATCGTGATTCCCAGTCTCGCTGAACTGATGGATACCGCCGACATAATTGACACGGTGGATGGGCTGATCTTCACCGGCTCGCCGTCCAATATCGAACCGTTCCACTACAACGGCCCGGCCAGTGCACCCGGCACCCATCACGACCCGCTGCGTGATGCCACCACCTTGCCGCTGATGCGTGCGGCCATCGCCGCGGGTGTTCCGGTGCTCGGCATTTGCCGTGGCTTCCAGGAGATGAATGTGGCCCTGGGTGGCACCTTGCACCAGAGCGTGCATGAAACCGGCTCGTTCATGGACCACCGAGAAGGCAAGGATGAGCCCGTATCCAAGCAATACGGCCCGCGCCACAAGATGCATATCCAGCGCGGCGGCTTGATGGACCGCATGGGCATTCCGTCGGTCATCGACGTCAATTCCATACATGGCCAGGGCATCGATGTGCTGGCGCCTGGGCTCAGGGTGGAAGCCATTGCGCCTGATGGTCTGGTGGAAGCGATTTCGGTTCAAGGCAGCAAGGGTTTTGCCCTGGCCGTTCAATGGCACCCGGAGTTCGAGGTCATGGACAACCCCCATTACCTGACGATCTTCCAGTCCTTTGGTAAAGCGTGCCGACAACGCTCGGTACTGCGCCAGTTGATGTTGAAATCGGCCTGAATAACGGCCGACGCCGAATCTGAAAGTTTCCCCGCAGTTCAACTGCGTTATTTGATGGAGAGAAGTCAATGAGTGAAAAGAATTCGCAGACTCTGGCCTGGCAAGCGATGAGCCGTGACCATCACCTGGCACCGTTCAGCGACGTCAAGCAACTGGCCGAAAAAGGCCCCCGCATCATCACCTCGGCCAAGGGTGTGTACCTGTGGGACAGCGAAGGCAACAAGATCCTCGATGGCATGGCTGGCCTGTGGTGCGTGGCCGTCGGCTACGGCCGTGACGAGTTGGCCGAAGTGGCCAGCAAGCAGATGAAGGAACTGCCGTACTACAACCTGTTCTTCCAGACCGCGCACCCGCCAGCGCTGGAGCTGGCCAAGGCGATTTCCGACGTGGCGCCTGAAGGCATGAACCATGTGTTCTTCACCGGCTCCGGCTCCGAAGGCAACGACACCGTGCTGCGCATGGTTCGCCATTACTGGGCGATCAAGGGCAAGAAAGACAAGAAGGTCATCATTGGCCGCATCAACGGCTACCACGGTTCCACCGTGGCCGGTGCGGGCCTGGGCGGCATGAGCGGCATGCACGAGCAGGGCGGCCAGCTCCCGGACATCGTGCACATTCCGCAGCCGTACTGGTTCGGCGAAGGCGGCGACATGACCGAGGCCGAGTTTGGCGTGTGGGCAGCTCAGCAGCTGGAAGAGAAGATTCTGCAGGTCGGCGTGGACAATGTCGCCGCCTTCATCGCCGAACCGATCCAGGGCGCCGGCGGCGTGATCATCCCACCGCAGACCTACTGGCCGAAGATCAAGGAAATCCTGGCCAAGTACGACATCCTCTTCGTGGCTGACGAAGTTATCTGCGGCTTCGGCCGTACCGGCGAGTGGTTCGGTACCGACTACTACGACCTCAAGCCCGACCTGATGACCATTGCCAAGGGCCTCACCTCCGGCTACATCCCCATGGGCGGCGTGATCGTGCGTGACACCGTTGCCAAGGTGATCAGCGAAGGCGGTGACTTCAACCACGGCTTCACCTACTCCGGTCACCCGGTGGCGGCGGCGGTGGGCCTGGAAAACCTGCGTATCCTGCGCGAGGAGAAGATCATCGAGCAGGTTCGCGAAAAAACCGCGCCCTATCTGCAACAGCGCCTGCGCGAGCTGGCCGACCACCCGCTGGTGGGCGAAGTCCGTGGCCTGGGCATGCTGGGCGCGATCGAACTGGTGAAGGACAAGGCCACCCGTGCGCGCTACGAAGGCAAGGGCGTCGGCATGATCTGCCGCCAGCACTGTTTCGATAACGGCCTGATCATGCGCGCCGTGGGTGACACCATGATCATCGCGCCGCCACTGGTCATCAGCATCGAAGAGATCGACGAACTGGTGGAAAAGGCCCGCAAGTGCCTGGACCTGACCTACCAGGCTATCCAATAAGGCCATGGCACTCCGGCAGAGGCGCAGCGCCCTGCCGGAGTGCTCGTTTCAGCGCCAGGAGCAAGTCCTGGCGCCCATCGCGTCACGCGCTTGATTTGTGAATTTATTCAGGTATTTTCCATGCCAATAATTCATTTATTACTGGCCACGCTTGATCATGGTTCACACGTTAGTGCACGAAGAAATTGAAGAGCTGGCCACACTGATTCGCGACCTGCGCAAGTTCAAGGGCCTGACCCTGGGCGAGCTGGCGCAACGCATCGGTCGTTCGGTGGGCTTTCTCTCCCAGGTTGAGCGCGGCGTTTCACGCCCGACCGTGGCGGACTTGACGGCCATCAGCGAAGCACTCGGTGTATCGACGGCGTACTTCTACAACCTGGACAAGCCCCGTGGCCTGAGTTGGGTAACGCGTCCGCATGAGCGCCGTATGTTGCATTTCGACGGTGGTATCAAGGATGTGCTGGTATCACCCACCATCACCGGTGGGTTTTCCATGCTCGATAGCCACCTTGAACCCGGGGCCACCAGCGGCGAGGAATTCCTCAATGACAGCTCGGAGCAGGGCTGCTTCGTGCTCGAAGGCGAGCTGACCGTCTGGCTGGACGAGGGCGAGCCTGTGACACTTCATGCCAATGACAGTTTTCAGCTGCAATCCCATGCAAAGTTCCGTTATGCCAACTTGACGGACAAGCCCACCCGCGTGCTTTGGGTGTTCAACTGACGGCACCCGCGTCTCTGCCGACCTCAGCGGTCGGCCTCGCGCAAATAGCCATGCAATGCCTCGCCCAGCACATCGAATACTCGGGCGATTCGTTTGATCTTGCGAAGATCACCGTGCATCGCGATCCACACCTCGACGTCGAAGCCGAAAGTGCCTGGCAGCACTTCGATCAGTTCGTATTCCTTGGCAATCCGCGTCGGACAGAGACCGAAACCCAGCCCTGCTTTCAGCGCGGCCAGTTGCGCAAGGTGGTTATCGGAGGCGATCGCGAAATGTTGGTCCGCTTCGCATAGCCCGGCTTCGACGATCCGACGCAGATCAGCCGAGCGGCGGTCCGGCCCGATCAGCGGCCCCTGGCGTAGTGCCTGCAGGCTGTCCGGTTTGCCGTAGCGTTGCAGGCACTTGGCACTGGCATGAATGCCTACCCGCAACCGCCCCACACACCGCGCTGCGATATCAGCCTCCACGGGGCGCATCAAACGCACGGCGATATCCGATTGCAGCCTGGCGATGTCTTCCAGCCCGTCAGCGATGCTCAGTTCGAGCTTCAGTCCAGGATGAGCGTGATGGAAATTTTGCAATAGACCGGGCAGCACCTCCACTCCCAGCAGCTCGCCACACGTGAGCCTGATCGTGCCCTGGTCCATCGTCGTTTCGGCGCTGGCCATGCGGTTGAAGGCCTGGGCGGCGAGGTCCATCGCCTCGACATGCTCGATCAAGCGCTGCGCGCCGCTGGTGGGCGTAAGGCCCGTGGAGGTGCGGGTGAACAGACTGAGGCCCAGCGCACGCTCCAGATGATCCAGGCGCCGGCGCGCCGTGGCCTGGGCTATGCCCAGCAGGTTGGCGGCGCCGCTCAGGCTGCCCGAGCGCAGCACCGCGAGGAACACCCGTTGGCTTTCCCATTCAAGCCCGCTCATACATTCTTGACCAACGGTTGCTTCCTTTTTGCTCTTCTGCGAGGGCCTGTGAACGGGGATCATGCGCCCCGAACATTTCCGGACGTCATTGTAAGGAGTCAACGCATGGGATTCACCGGTCAGTGCCATTGCGGGTACGTCACGCTCGAAATCGAAGCGCAGAACCTGCCGCCGCTGTACGCCTGTCATTGCCTCGACTGCCAGCGCTGGAGCGGCAGCGCGTTTGGTCTGCACCTGCTGTGCGGGGCATCGGATGTGCGCGTGACGGGTGAGACGGCCACCTATGCCAAGGAGCACCGGGGGCAGACCTCTGTGCAATATGCCTGCGGTGTGTGCCATACCCGGCTGTTCAACGAGACCACGGCAGCGCCTGGCATGCGCGTGGTCCGGGCCGGGGTGCTGGAAGGGGCGGAGCAGTTCGTACCGGTTGCGCACATCTGGACGCGGCGCAAGCAGCCGTGGCTGGCGCTGCCGGAAGGCGTTGCGCAATGGGAAGAAAGCCCGACGCCCGAGGCGTTTGCCAATGCGCTGGGTTGAATCGAGCCTCTGCTTCAACGCCAGTCGCAAGGCCGGTTACAAGGGGAGGGGCAAGGGGTATAACTACCAGAACAACAGGCGGGGCACCCGGAACAGACCGGCAAAAGGCAGGCCCCGGGCCTGATCGGCGGCGCGGAGCGATGTGATGAGTTCCCAGGCATGGCGATGGGCTCGCAGGAGCCTCCTTGGTGGCATCGGGCTGGCCGTGCTGGTCGCGCCATTGTGCGCCAGCGCCATGTTCAAGTGCCAGGCCAGTGACGGAACCATCAGCTACACCCGCCAAGCCATCACCAGCGCCCGCTGCACCCGCGAGAATGGCTCGGCGGGCGCCGCTGTTGGCGTCAAGGCAAAGGCCCAGCCACGGATTGTGCATTTCGACGACCCTGGCGCGGTGCGGGTTCGGGTGTACACCTTCATGCACCGGGGCGTTCGGCAATATGTAAGCCGGCGTCCTGTGGGGATCTCGGCACGGGTCGATGTCCTTGATCTCTATTACATCAAGGGTTGCTATCTGTGCATGGCGCCGAAGGATTTCAACGTCGCTTCACTGCGCCTGGACACTCAATCCTACCGGCGCGAGATCGAAGCCGCTGCGGCTCTATATGGTGTAGACAGAGCGTTGGTCCGCGCCGTGATACATGCCGAATCGGCGTTTCGCGCCAACGCCATCTCCATGGCCGGCGCCCAAGGGCTGATGCAGTTGATGCCCGCCACCGCCGAGCGCTTCGCCGTGGACGATCCGTTCGACGCACGGCAGAACATTCGTGGCGGCGTGCGCTACCTGGCCTGGCTGCTCAAGCGCTTCAACGGCAACCAGGTGCTGGCGTTGGCAGGTTACAACGCCGGCGAAGCGTCGGTGGTCGAGTACAACGGGGTGCCTCCCTACGCCGAGACGCAAACCTACGTCACCCGCGTGCAGTCCTTGACCGAGCGTTATCGCAATCATCGCTAGTACCTTAAGGCGCATGCTCGGGGCACCTTCAAGGTGCTGTCTCGACACCCGTTGATCATCCGCCATAGCCATACCCCTCAGGCGCGCTCCCCCCGCAGCCAGCGCTCGTGATAATGGATCAGTCGGGTCAGTCCATAGACGGCGCCGTCGTGCATGACTTGCGCTCGCTCTCCAAAAAATCGCTGGGTACGGGTAAACACGGCAGTCGGCTCGCCGGCAAATGCCCACGCAAAGCACAGCGTGCCGGGTAAAACCCCGGTTTCTGGGCTAGGACCGGCTACACCGGTCGTTGCAATCACGACGTTGGCATCGCTGTCCTTCAATGCCCCCAGGGCCATTTCCCAGGCGACTGGCTCGCTGGTCAGACCGTACCGTTCGATGGTTTCCGGGCTTACCCCGAGCAGACGTTTCTTGGCTGAGGGCGAATAGACGACATAGCCACTTTCCAGTACCTCGCCTGTACCAGGGAAGGCCGCCAGCAAAGCGACCATGCAGCCTGCTGTACAGGACTCGGCAGTGGTGAGTACCAGGTGATGGTCTTTGAGATAGCCGAGCACGGCCAGTACGGGATCACTTGCCATCTTGGTGTCGACTCGTTGTTCTTTTGCGGTGGACGTATCGGCGATGTAAATGGTTCACCGGTTCAGCGCAGGTTCGCTTTGTTGTTGGACCTGAACTTTCTTGCCCGCGTTGATATCACTGTAGGAAATACAGAGCTGGGCTCCGAACCGCTATGTGAATGATTGAGAAAAGGATAGGGCAGGCATGAAAAAACACACAGACGCCGAGCATAAACCGCAGACCCCGTCAAAAGCTCAGGGTGAAGTAGACGCGACAATGATGCGCATCGACCGGATGGCTCGTCAGGCACCGATCATGATTCGACCGCGCAGAAAACAGCGCGTCGTGAAGAGGAGAGGAAGCATTGAGGCCAGCAACAGCGGGCCTCAACAATGTCAGCAGAGACTGGAGCGTCCAAGTGCCTCGAATCATCACACCCACCACCCCCGAGCATGAGATCGATCAGCAGAATGCGAGGATGTTCGGTACCCCAAAAGAGCGTCTGGATTTCTATCGACGCGAAATACAGTACGAGACCACCATCCTGGCCAACCGAACCGATGCCTACCTCGCGGCTCAGTCATTCCTGGTGATCGCGTTCGTGTCGTCGATGGGCAACCTGAACCAGAGCTGGGGCGAGATGTTCACGTTGATGGTGCCGGCGTTTCTCGCACTGCTCGGCGTGCTGAGCACGCTGAACGCCTGGCCAGGCATCCGCGCGGCCTTTCGAATCATCGAGCATTGGCAGCTCAAGCAAAGCCACTTGCTGCGCAGCGAGCCAATGATGGGTTTGGCCTACGACGAATCCCCGTTGTTCTGCGAAGCGGAAACCTCTCGGGCGGGGCACCGCAAATCGCTGCTGTTTTCCCTGCGCACGCCTTGGATTTTTCTCGGTTTCTGGGCCTTGCTAGGCACCTATTCGGTTTATATCCAACTGGCGTGACCCGCGCCCTAGGGACGCCCTGAAGCACGACCGGAGGGCGCGACGCAGAAACGCTGCGCTCAGCCTGCCAGCGCCTTGATCTACTGCTCGTTGAAGGCCGGAATATCGTCCGGCTGGCGGCTGGTGATCAGGTTGCCATCCACCACCACCTGCTCATCCACCCACAGGCCACCCGCATTGCGAATGTCGTCCTGCAATGTCTTGTAGCTGGTCATCCGCTTGCCTTTGACCAAGCCACTCGACACCAGCAACCAGGCACCGTGGCAGATGACGGCCAGCGGCTTGCCCGCCGCGTCATGGCTCTTTACCAGCTTTTGCGCACCGGTGTTCAAGCGGATCGTGTCTGAGTTCTGCACGCCGCCGGGCAGCACCAGGGCGTCGTAAAGGTCGAGGTGGGCACCCTCGAACGACGCATCCACTTCGAACTCGTCGGCGGGTTTGTCATGGTTCCAGCCGCGTACCTTGCCTTCTTTCTCGCCCAGGATGTCGACCACCGCGCCACTGTTTTCCAGCGCTTCACGCGGGCCGGTCAGCTCCACCTGCTCGAAACCATCGGTGACCAGAAAGGCCACGCGTTTGCCGTTCAGTCGTGCACTCATCGTTTATCTCCTTTTACCGATAGACCTCAAATAGGGGCCGGCGTCCCGGATAGAGGTTTCCACCGCGTGATGTTGGCCGGTCACGTCAGGTACACCGGTCTGTCGGCTGGAACCTGGCAGCAGCCGGCGGGTTCGAAAGTGAACCGATGACCCGATCAGGATGCGCATCATGACGCTCATGAGTACAGCGGATGCCAGCGTGCAGGCTTTGTATTTCGAAGACGACGGCGCGACGCCGAACAGCCGTTTTCCCGTACTGCTCTACCGGCTGAAGCTTGATCCGTCCGGGGATAATGCCAGTGCCTTCGAAGCCCTGTTTGCGGCTCACCAATGGACTCCGCTCTGGCGTGACGGGATCTTCGATTATCACCACTTTCACCCTAACGCCCATGAGGCGCTGGGCATTGCCTGCGGGCGGGCCCGATTGACGCTTGGCGGGGAGTCTGGGCAAAGCATGAGCGTGAAACGGGGCGATGTCCTGGTGCTGCCGGCAGGCACGGGCCATCGCTGCATCGCGTGCAGCGATGACTTCCTGGTGGTGGGTGCCTATCCTCAAGGGCAGGAAGACTACGACATTCAGCGGCCCGATAGCGCCGCGCACCCGTACGCCCTGGCGCGCATCGCCAAGGTGCCGCGCCCAGCGCAGGACCCGGTCAGCGGCATGCGGGGCGCGCTGATGACGCATTGGCGTTGAGTGCGCGGCTCGTGGGCCTTGCGCTGCGACGATCCGCTCCCGTCACCCCGCTTCTGCAGGGCCTGCCATTTCAGCTAACTGCCGGAACCTGCGCCTGATCCACTACCGGCTGAGCCACTGCTACCACTGCCCGAGCCAGTGCCGCTACCACCAGAACCATTACTGCCGGTTCCCGAGCCCCTGTTGGTACCGTCACCTCCGGTGTTGTTCGTCCCATTGTCATCAGTACCGCCATCACCCGTACCCATGCCATCGCCTGGTGTTCCTGAGCCGGTCGCCTCGCCTTGGCCGTTCATTTGCCCATTGACGTGCGGTTGCATGCCCGGGGCGCGTTGATCGTTCAGGTCTGTGGCGGCCAATGCAAGGGGGGCAGCGAAGCCTAGGCACAGTGCGAGCAGTAACGTAGAGGGTTTTGCTGGTGTCATGGTGGAACTCCTTTTTAGGTTGTTCACCCTCTGTTCGGCCTGCCGCTCGCGGGAGGGTGCCCGCTGAGCGACGGAAGGCTCTGCAGCAGGACGACGCGCTGAAAGGGGGTCCCAGATTTTGGTTCTACATGTTTTCATCACTGACAAAAAACATTTGGACAGGGCTCTAGGGCAGTATTTCTGGCGTGCAAAAGCAACAATGTACCCCCAGAAATACCCTCGATACCCCCACCAGGATGCGCGGCGGATTGTGGCCTACCGATGTAGTGGTCTAATAAAACCGGTCACCCATTTAGGGAGACGCTGCAAGTAAAGGCAGACTCGTCGCGATCGCTTCTTGGCTGACCTGGAACAGCTGGTGTCCTGGGCGCAACTGGAGGCGCAAGCGGTGCCGTTCTACAGCGACACCACACGCGAGCGCGGACACCCTGTAATCGGCTTGTCGCGCTTGCTGCGCATGTATGTCGTGCAGCAGTATTTCGGTTTCTCCGATGAAGGTACCGAAGATGCCATCTACGACAGCCAGACCATTCGTAGTTTAATCGGCCTGTTCGGCTTAGCCTTTCGAGGCGCAGGGCTGGCCGCAGCAGAGGTTGTCCTGGTTCTCAGGGAACACCCCTTGGTCACCATGAGTGGTGATACTGATTTCATCCTCACTCCTGCCTTTGACCTGATACTCATCGGCAACAATCGTCTTCAGCAGAGCCCCGTAAGCCGGATGTCTCGGCGTGGCTCCAGCCACGTGTCGCAATTGGCCCTAAAAAGTTATGCACACCCGGAAGACACTGCGTCAGCAGCCAAATGCGCTCCCCAAGCATGAGGGGCGAGAATCGACTGCTTCGAAAAATGCCTTTCAACCAAAAATAATAACGAATGGGGTGAGCAGCATGTCCGTACCTCAACAACGATCAGAAAGTTCAAACGGCGGCCTGCAGTCAGGGCTCAAGCAACGTCACATGGCCATGATCGCTCTGGGTGGTGTCATTGGTGCCGGTCTGTTTGTCGGCAGCGGTGTGGTCATTCAGTCGGCGGGGCCTGCAGCCCTGATTTCATTCATGGTCACCGGCGTACTGGTCATTTTGATCATGCGCATGCTCGGCGAGATGGCCTGTGCTTTACCGGCTGTCGGCTCGTTCTACGAATATGCACGCATGGCCTGGGCCGACAATCCACAGACGAGCCAATTGGCCGGGTTTCTCACCGGCTGGATGTACTGGTATTTCTGGGTGATTGTCGTTGCGGTCGAGGCCGTGGCCGGTGCTTCTCTCATTCAGTTTTGGCTACCGGAGGTTCCGTCCTGGACCATCAGCCTGGTACTGATGATAGTTCTGACATGCACTAACTTGTGCTCGGTCGCCTCCTTCGGCGAATTCGAGTTCTGGTTCTCCTCGATCAAGGTGGCAGCAATCCTGGTCTTTCTATTGCTGGGTGGGTTGTACCTGCTCGGCATGTGGCCGACCGAAACCCACCACGGGTTGAGTTCGATGCTGAGCAACGGCGGTTTCATGCCCAATGGCATCGGGCCGGTGCTGACCGGTGCGGTGGCTGCGACCGGATTCTATTTCGGTGCCGAGATCGTCACCGTAGCGGCCGCTGAATCTTCCGACCCGGTTCGCTCGGTCGCGCGGGCGACCAATTCGGTGATCACTCGCGTGCTGTTCTTCTATGTCGGCTCGATCCTGCTGGTGGTCACCCTGGTCCCCTGGAACTCACCGGCGATACTCACGCCGTACTCCAGTGCGCTGGCAGCCATGGGCTTCGGCTGGACGGCACATGTGATGAACGCGATCGTGCTGACGGCAGTGCTGTCCTGTCTCAATTCGGGCATCTATGCCTCTTCGCGCATGCTGTTCGCCCTGACCAAACGGGGTGATGCACCGCGCGGCCTGGCCAAGCTGTCGTCCCAGGGCGTACCGCGTCGAGCGATCCTGTTTGGCACGCTGTTCGGCTATTTGTCGGTGGTCATGTCGTACATATCGCCGGATACCATCTTCGCCTTTCTGGTCAATTCCTACGGCACCGTAGCGATCTTCGTCTATGTGCTGATCGCCCTGTCTCAGCTGCGCTTGCGGGGCAAGCTGGAGCGCGAGGCGCCGGAGAAACTCAAAGTGCGGATGTGGTGCTTTCCCTACCTGACCTATGTCGCCATCATTGGCATGCTCGGCATCGTCACCGGCATGGCTTTCATACCGGAGCAACGCATGCCATTGGCACTGGGTGTGGTCAGCTTGGCGATTCTGCTGTTGGCGTTTATCAGTCGCAGCATCTGGCGACGGATCAAAGGCCTGCCGACCGTTGTGCCGGTAAGCAATTAAACGTTACGCCCCAGCGCTCGTGGGTTTGGCCGAACCGGGCATTCATACTGCCCGGTTCGGCCAAACCCACGAGCGCTGGGGCGTTGTGTTTCGTGGGAAGGCCGAATTCGAATGTGAAGGGTGGGCACTAGCGCAAGTTACTGGCGGCCACTGAGCAGACGCAGGATCTCATCGAATACCGCATTGTCCAGACTGCGCGATAAATCCAGCTCAAGGCTGCGACGATAATAAGTGCTCAAGTCCAGACCAACGCCAAGGGCGTACAACTCAACATTCCCCTGTTGTTCGATCTGCCGCGTTACTTGCTTGAGGTGCAGGTCAAGGATGTCCTGCTGGTTGGTTTGATGAGTGGCGCTGTCCATCGGGCAACCGTCGCAGATGACGATCAGCAAGCGGCGTCGGGCATCGCGCTGCAGTAGCCGCTGATGTGCCCAGAGCAGCGCTTCGCCGTCGATACTCTCGCGAAAAAGATCGGACTTGAGCAGCGCGGCAATGCTTGGCCGGGCGCGGCGCCAGGAGGTTTCGGCGTCCTTGTAGACCACATGACTGAGCTCGTTGAGCCGTCCTGGATTGGCTGGCTGGCCCAGGGCGCGCCAACGCTTCAACGGACGTCCGCCGTTCCATTGACCGGTGGTGAAGCCAAGGATTTCACTGCGCGCACCTGCCAGTTCCAGTGCTCGACAGAAGGCGTCAGTCAGCAAGGTGATGCTCTCGATATGATTGCGCATGGAACCGGAATTATCGATCAGCAGGGTGACCAGGCAATCGCAGTGCGGACGCTCCTGCTCGTGGCGAAAAATCTCGCGTTGTTCAGGGCTGATGATCAGACGACTGAGGCGACCTGCATCGATTTGCCCGTCGGTCTGGGCAAAGGCCCAGCCATCCCGACGCGGAGCAGCCAGCAGGGCGCCCAGACGCTTGGCCAGACGTGGCAGATTCAGGCCCTGACCTGCCAGGCGCCGATCCAGACGTTGGCGCAGCTCGCGTAACAAGTCGCTGCGCACCAGGCTGGTGGCGTCACGCTCGCAATCATGGTCGCGGCTGAACACCTGATAGGAAAAGCTGTCGTTGCTGCCGCGTGGATTGCCGTGGGCAGTAGCGCTGCTGCTGTTCTCTCCTTCGCCCTCCTGATCCAGGTCCAGTATCAGCGCGAAGGCAAGACGCGTCTTCTCGACGACCTCCGAGACCTTGCGCTCGTCGTTACCGAGCAGTTCAGCGTCCAGTTGCTCGATCAGTTCGTGCGCCTTGGCGGCAATCAGCAAGGCATGCTCGGTGAACGCCAGCTGGTCATGGCGACAGCGGCGCAGTAGACCGAAGGCTGCGCCGAAATGGCCGAGCAGACTCAAGCGTGGCGCTTCAATCAGCATCTCTGTCTGTTCCCCGGCACGGCCGCCACACAGCAGAATCCAGCTCATTTGCGCCAGGGTGAAAAGCAGCAGGCCAATGTGTCCCTCAGCTTGGCCGGCGTCGAGAAACTGCTGGCTCCATTGCTCGAAGCGGCGCAACAGATTTCGCCGAACACCGGGATGACAGTCGGCTACCAATGACTCGACGCGCAGTTGCTCAAGCAGCTCGAACACCAGGCAGGCGATCGGCTGCGGCGGATGTACCTGGCGAACCAGGGCCTGATCGCTGTGTTTCAGGCGCAGCGCGAGGCTATCTGACACGCCACGCCAGGCGTGGCTTTCCTCGTATTCCGGGTTGGGATGCAGGTGCGGGGCGCGTACCGGATAGTGCCGCTCCTGCACTTCCAGGCGGCCGCCGCGATAGCGTACGCGCTGCTCCCCGGACAGAGCCCGCAGCGTCGCCGCGCAGAGTTCCTCGAGTTGTTGCTGGCGTTTCTCGCGGCGTAGCGGTGGGGTCATGATGGTCTTCCTGTGTTCAAGCCAGTGCCAGCAGGGGGAGGGCCGATTCGGCCAGCTCCTGGTCGAAGCAGCGTTGGTAGTATTCGGCGACGATTGGCCGCTCCGCTTCGTCGCATTTGTTGAGGAACGTCAGGCGGAAGGCCAGCGCCGGGTCGCTGAAAATTTCCATGTTCTCGGCCCAGGAAATGACGCAGCGCGGCGACATCAGCGTCGACAGGTCGGCGCTGGCGAAGCCTTGGCGGGTCAGTTCGGCCACTGCCACCATTTGCCTGAGCAAACCTTCGCCATGGCGGGCGAGCACATGCGGCACCCGCGCCGCGACAATGGCAACTTCTTCGGCCTGTGGCAGGTAGTTCAGCGTGGCGACGATGTTCCAGCGATCCAACTGCGCCTGGTTGAGCACCTGGGTACCGTTGTACAGCCCGTTCAGGTTGCCCAGGCCAACGGTGTTGGCGGTGGCGAACAGGCGGAATGAGGGGTGCGGATGGATCACCAGGTTCTGGTCGAGCAGGTTGAGCTTGCCGTCGCGCTCGAGAATGCGCTGTATGACAAACATGACGTCGGCACGGCCCGCGTCATACTCGTCGAAGATCAGCGCCATGGGCCGGCGCAGTGCCCAGGGCAAGATGCCTTCCTGGAACTCGGTGACTTGTTTGCCCTCGCGCAGGACGATGGCGTCTTTGCCGATCAGGTCCAGGCGGCTGATGTGACCGTCCAGGTTGACCCGTGTGCAAGGCCAGTTGAGCCTTGCTGCGACCTGTTCGATATGGGTCGACTTGCCGCTGCCGTGCAGCCCTTGCAGCATCACCCGGCGATTACGGGTGAAACCGGCGAGAATCGCCAGGGTGACCTCCGGGTTGAAACGGTAGGCCGTGTCGATCTCCGGCACATGCTCGTTGCGCGTGAGGAACATCGGTACACGCATGCTGGAATCAATACCGAACAATTCCCAGACAGGGACCAGACGGCTGGCAGGTTCGAAGTTCAGGTCGGTCATGAATGTCGCCTTGAGGGCCGGAAAGGAAGTCTTGATTCTAGGAGGGGGGGCTGGAGCGGGGGAGGGGCCAGTTAGCGGAGCTTGATGCGGCCAGTAGAGGCTGGCACCACGTTAGGGCGAAAACTGGCCCTATGGTTCAGTGCGATGGCGGCTAAGGATTGTCCGCGCAGTAAAGCGCCTGGCGGTTGCCGCCGAACAACCTTGAGAGGTCTCTCTGATGTCCGCCGATACCCTGACGATCACGCTGGATCCGCAGCTTCTGGAACTGTTTCGCCGATACCAGCTGCATACCCAGGTCACTCCGCAGTATTATATCGACGAACTGCTGGCCAGGACTCGGCCAACGCTGCAGGCCGTGGTCGAGGCGCTGGAAGAAGCCGCTGGCGATCCCGAGGTGCTGGCCCAGCTGTTTGGTCGCCGGATGGCCAGCCTGATGCAATCGTGATCGATGCTGGGATAAAGCTTTGACGGCAATGACTCCTGCGGCAGAAAAGTCAGTGTATGGACGCGACGCAAAGCCTTCCCCGCAATGGGGCGGGCATTGCGCCGTGTGTAGCGGGGCAGGATGTTTTCAGGTGCTGGGGTACGGCGCAGGGCTGAATTCGCTGTTCATCCGCTCACCTTTGCGCGTGCCTATCCACCAGGCGCAGTAAGCACTGACGGCACCTGCGAAGAGGACATACAAGCACGTCGTCCAGGGCTGGCCATCGCTGCTGCGCATCAGCGCGGTGGCGATTATCGGGGTCAGGCCGCTGGCGAAGATGCCAGAGAACTGATAGACGAAAGAGATGCCGGTATAGCGTACTTTGGCGTCGAACAGCTCACAGAACATGGCGGCTTCAGGGCCGTAGATCGCCGCATAGAAGATTCCGAAGGGCACCACGATCGCCATCCAGATCAGGAACATATCGCCGTTGCTGACCATCATCAGCCAGAAGGCTGGGAAGGCAGACAGCGCGGTAATCAGCGATCCCCAGAAATACACGCGGGTGCGGCCGATACGATCGGACAAGGCGCCGAACATCGGGATGGTGAAGCACATCACGATCGCTGCCACCATCACTCCGATCAACGCTTCGGAACGTGGAAGGTCAAGTGTCTGGGTCAGGTAGCTGAGTGAAAACACCCCGAACACATTGAAAAACACCCCATCGATGTAGCGCGCGCCCATACCGGCCAGAACATTCTTGGGGTATCGCTTGATCATGTCCACGAACGGGATGGCGGCTTCGGCATTGGCCGCTTTGACTTTGGCGAACTCGGGGCTTTCCATCACGTTCAGACGAATCCAGGTGCCGACGAATACCAGCAAAGCGCTGACCAGGAATGCGATGCGCCAGCCCCAGGTGAGAAACTGGGCGTCACTCAGAACGTAGGACAGCAGCCCCACCACGCCTGAGGCCAGGCACAAGCCGATTGCCAGGCCAATCTGCGGCAGGCTGGCATAGAAGCCGCGCTTGTGCTGTGGCGCGTACTCGAAGGCCATCAGCACGGCGCCACCCCATTCCCCGCCTAGGCCGATACCCTGGACGACGCGCAGCAGCAACAGCAGGGTCGGTGCCCAGATGCCGATGCTGTTGTAACTGGGGACCAGGCCAATGAGAAAGGTGGCCACGCCCATGATCATCATGGTCATGATCAGCATGCTCTTGCGCCCGATCTTGTCGCCGAAATGACCGAAGATCACCCCGCCGATCGGGCGGCTGAGAAAGCCGACGGCGAATGTGCCGTAAGCCAACATGGTGGACACCAGCGGGTCATCGCTCGGAAAGTACAGCTGGTTGAACACGACACCGGCGACGACGCCGTAGAGGAAGAAGTCGTACCACTCAATGGTGGCGCCTATAACACTGGCGATAACCACCTTGCGCACAGGACTGGCCGTGGACATGTGATTGTTCCTATTGTTGTATTCATAGGGAAGGTGAGCGCGGTTGCGCGCTGCCTTGGATGTTTCATCAAGATGCCAATGTGCTCGGTTCCGGCATTGCTGGCGCCACGCCGTGCGGCGTGCGGGCACTGGGCCGCAGGCAATCTTCAAGAATCATTGCTGAAGCCTTTTCGGCGATCATCACCACTGGGACGTTGGTGTTGCCCGAGACCAGGGTCGGCATGATCGAGCAGTCGACCACCCGCAGCCCCTGCAGGCCATGGACGCGCAGGCGTGAATCGACCACCGCGAGCGGATCGTTACCCATCTTGCAGGTACCGGAGGGGTGAAAGATGGTCGCCCCGTACTGACGGCAGAACTCGAGAATCTGCTCGTCGCTCTGGGTCTCGCTGCCGGGGCGGAACTCATGGCGGATCAGTTGCTTGAGCGAGCGGGTCGCGGCCAGCTTGCGGGTGTAGCGCACCGCGGCAATGACCGTCTTGCGGTCCTGTTCGGTCGACAGGTAATTGGGCTGTATCGACGGTGCTTGCAGTGGGTCGGTAGAGGTAATGCGTACATGGCCACGGCTTTCCGGGCGCAGCTGGCAAACCGACAGGGTGAAGCCGGAGAAGGGGTGTACGCTGCCGCCGGCAGAGTCGGCACTGAGCGTACCGAAGTGGTACTGGATGTCGGGAGTGGCGCTTTGCTCCAGTACGCGTGTGAACAAACCGCCCTGGTTGATGCCGATTGCCAGTGGGCCGCTGCGGGTCAACAACCACTGCAGACCCATGCGCAGTTTACGCAGGGGTGAACGTAGGTCATCGTTGGTGGTGATTGGCTGGGTACACTCGTAGATCATGCGAATCTGCAAATGGTCCTGCAGGTTTTCACCCACACCCGGCAGGGCATGCACCTCGGCGATATTGAGTTTTTTCAATAACGGCGCGGGGCCGACGCCGGAGAGTTGCAGGAGCTGTGGTGATTGCAGTGCACCGGCGCTGAGAATCACCTCACGTCTAGCCTTTACGCTCATCGACCGACCGTTCTGGCAGTACTGGACGCCGACTGCACGGGTGCCTTCGAAAAGTATTTTCTCGGCATGGGCAAGCGACACTATCGTCAGGTTTGCCCGGCGCCTGGCGGGGTGCAGGTAAGCCACCGCAGTGCTGCAGCGCAACCCCTTGCGGGTGGTCAGTTGGTAGTAGCCGACGCCCTCCTGATCACCTGTATTGAAGTCCTGGACGTGCGCGACACCGAGTTCTTTGGCCGCACCGATGAAACCGTCGGTGAGAGGGTTGCGCGCCTTGATGCTGGATGCCGATAACGGCCCGTCTGTGCCGCGTGTGGGACCTGGGCCAAGGTCGTTGCACTCGGCGCGGCGAAAGTACGGTAATACCTCGTCCCAGCCCCAACCGACATTGCCGGCGCTGGCCCAGGCATCGTAGTCGGCGCGCTGGCCGCGAATGAAGATGAGCCCGTTGATTGAACTACAGCCACCGAACACCTTGCCGCGCGGCCAGTAGATGCGCCGGTCGTTCATGCCAGGGTCTGGATCGGTGTAGAAGCCCCAGTTGTAGACCGGGTGGAACATGGTTTTGGCATAGCCTATCGGGATGTGAATCCACGGATAGCGATCCGTAGGCCCCGCCTCGAGCAGGCAAACGCTGTATCGTCCATTCTCGCTGAGCCTATTGGCTAGCACGCAACCGGCCGAACCGGCACCGACAATGACGAAGTCATAGGCACGTGACATCCGAAATCCCCTTCTTTTTATAGTTGTGAACCCGAATTGCACTCGAAAACTAGAACAATTCATTCCACTTATGTGGGGCCAGATTTGGAGTGCTGATTAGTCCACTGCTGTTTTTCTTGCTAAAAGACGGCTTAATGCATTAATAATTAATGAATTAATTCACCACGGCTTTTCATCGGGCAATTGATAAATGGAACATATCGTAGCGAAAACCGAGGGGCGGCCGCTGGAGCCGATCAACGCCGAAAATCCGGATCGCAGCCTGCGCGCCTTGCTGGTTCTGGAAGTGCTCGCCAGCGTCGATGCGCCGCTGTCTCTTGCACAGTTGTGCGAGCGGCTTGCAGCGCCGAAAGCCACGCTGCTGCGTATGTTGGTAGCGTTGGAGCGTCTGGGTTATCTGCTCCGTGAAGGGGACGAGAAGACTTACCTGCTCGGTCCTCGGGCCAGCCGCATGGGGCTGGCGCTACTGCGCAACCACGTGGTGCTTGAGCGCAGCCGGCTGATTCTGCAGACGCTGGTGCGGCAGTTGGGTGAAACCTGCAACCTGACCGCATTGGATGGCGACAGGGTAATTTACGTCGACCGTGTGGAAACGCACGAACCCTTGCGCCTGCATGTCGAGCCTGGCACCCATGTGCCGTTGCATTGCACTGCCAGTGGCAAGTTGTTCCTCGCCGAGATGCCCGTGCACCGGCGCAGCGCCATTCTCAAGCATCTGGAGCTGACGCCGAGCTCCGATCGCAGCATCACCGATCACGACGTGTTGGCGTCCGAGCTGGAGCGTATCCACAGTCGGGGTGTGGGCATCGACAGTGAGGAATTCGTCAGGGGCATGGTGGCCGTCGCCGTGCCAATCAGAGGTGCCGATGGGCAGTGCCTGGCAGCCTTGGCCTGTCATGCGCCGACGGCACGGAAAAGTCTCAACGAGCTGATCGAGTTCATTCCGCAGATGCAGGCGGCAGCCGCGCAATTGGCGCTGTCGTTGGCCTTGGATGGGGCTCGCGGTTGAACTGTTCGCAAGGCGCTCGAAGGTGCGCTGAGCCGCACCTTCGAGCACTTACAGAAACAGGCCACTCAAGGGCGAGGAAGCGTCGCCGCTGAGCCGACGCGGCATACGCCCCGCCAGGTAGGCTTCGCGGCCGGCTTCGACCGCCTTGCGCATCGCCGAGGCCATGCGAATCGGTTCGCGGGCGCGAGCAATGGCGGTATTCATCAGCACCCCGTCGCAGCCCAGTTCCATGGCAATGGCGGCATCGGAGGCGGTGCCGACACCGGCATCGACAATCACCGGGACCTTGGCGTTTTCCACGATCAGGCGAATGTTGTAGGGGTTGCGGATGCCCAGCCCGGAACCGATCGGCGCGCCCAAGGGCATTACCGCTACGCAGCCAATTTCCTCAAGGCGCCGAGCCACCAGCGGGTCATCGCTGGTGTAGACCATCACCTTGAAGCCCAGGTCGACCAATTGCTGAGCGGCGATCAGGGTTTCACCGATATCGGGGTACAGGGTTTGGCTGTCACCGAGCACCTCCAGTTTCACCAGCGGGTGGCCGTCCAGTAGTTCACGTGCCAGCAAGCAGGTGCGCACGGCATCCTTGGCCTTGTAGCAGCCTGCGGTATTGGGCAGCAGGGTGTAGCGCTGCGGCATGACCGTGTCGAGTAGGTTGGGCTGGTCGGCTTCCTGGCCAAGGTTGCTGCGGCGTACCGCAAAGGTGACGATCTGCGCCGAGCTGGCCTCGATCGCTGCGCCGGTCTCGCTCAGGTCTGCATAGTGTCCTGTGCCGACCAGCAAGCGCGAGGCGTAGGGCTGGCCGGCAATGATCAGTGGGTCGTGGGTTGGGCGAATTGATGTCATAGAAGCTCCAGTTGGGGGTAATGGCTGGTTCACGAGCAATCAGCCGCCGCCGATGGCATTCACGATTTCCACGCGGTCGCCCTGTTTCAGCCGCACTTGGGCGTATTCGCTACGCGGTACCACTTCGAGGTTGTACTCGATGGCCAGGCGCCGCTCTTGCAACTTCAGGCGGACGAGCAGTTGCGCCAGATCGATGTCCGCTGGCAACCGCTGGGCTACCCCGTTGATCTCCACTTCGATCATTCAGGCTCTCGTGTCGATGAGGGTTGTCGTGCTCGCAGGGTGAGGGGATCGCCACGGTGCTATTAGAGCCAGTCGCAATTGCTGCGCTGGTCCAGTGTGCTGATACAAGGCTGGCATCACGCAAGGTCAATAACTGGATCTAACTGTGCACGCTGCTTGTTCTTAGTTTCTACCTCAGGGGTGGATCGGGCAGTGCTGCGTTGCGATGCCCAGTACTGCTCCTTCGTATGCGGGTGCCTGGTGATTGTCTGCTGCCCGGTGACCAACAAAAACAATGCACCAGTCGAGAGGTAAGCATGAAAACAACAGCTCACGAGTTCGATGCAGTCGAGGCCTTGGCAAGTGACCGCGCTCACGTCTGGCATCACTTGTCCCAGCACAAACCACTGGAACACAGCGACCCGCTGATGATCGTTGAAGGCAAAGGCATGCGCGTACGCGACATCAAGGGCAATGAGTACCTGGATGCGGTGTCGGGCGGGGTATGGACCGTCAACGTCGGTTACGGCCGCGAGAGCATTGCAGACGCGGTGCGCGATCAGTTGGCGAAGATGAACTTCTTCGCCGGTTCCGCCGGCAGTATTCCAGGTGCCTTGTTCGCCAAGAAGCTGATCGAGAAGATGCCTGGCCTGAGCCGGGTGTACTACTCCAACTCAGGCTCGGAGGCCAATGAGAAGGCTTACAAGATCGTCCGGCAGATTGCGCACAAAAAGTACGGCGGCAAAAAGCACAAGATCCTGTTCCGCGAGCGCGACTACCATGGCACCACCATCACTGCGCTGAGCTCTACCGGCCAGTTCGAGCGCAAGAACCAGTACGGTCCCTTCACCCCCGGTTTCGTCGAGTTTCCCCATTGCTGCGAATACCGCTCGCAGTTCGGTGACGTGGCCGACTACGGCATTCGCGCGGCCAAGGAAATGGAGCGGGTGATTCTCGCCGAAGGGCCGGATACCATCGGCGCCGTGGTGCTCGAACCGATCACCGCCGGGGGCGGCGTCATCACCCCGCCGGAGGGTTACTGGGAGACCATCCAGGCGATCTGCAGGAAGTACGACATCCTCCTGCACATTGACGAAGTGGTCTGTGGCCTGGGCCGTACCGGCAAATGGTTCGGCTATCAACACTACGGCATCAGCCCGGACATCGTCACCATGGCCAAGGGTGTGGCCAGCGGTTACGCAGCGATCTCCTGCACAGTGACCACCGAGGAAGTGTTCGAAGCATTCAAAGGGGAAGCCGATGACCGCATGGGCTACTTCCGTGACATCAGCACCTTTGGCGGCTGCACCGCAGGCCCGGCGGCGGCGCTTGAGAACATGCGGATTATCGAAGACGAAGGCCTGTTGGAGAATGTCACCCATATGGGCGAGTACTTCATGGGTCGCCTGCGCGAATTGCAGGACAAGTATCCGATCATTGGCGATGTTCGCGGCAAGGGCCTGTTCTGTGGCATGGAACTGGTCAAGGACCGCAAGACCAAGGAGCCGGTGGCCGAAAGCGTAACGATCGCCATCGCCGCTGACTGCATGCGCCAAGGCGTGATGATCGGGCGTACCAACCGCAGCTTCGAGCAATTCAACAATACGCTGTGTTTTAGCCCGGCACTGATCGCGACACAGCAGGACCTGGATGTGATCATCGTCGCCCTGGACGCCGCCTTTGGCCGCCTAGCCGCCAATCCATAACGCTTGCGAAGCTTGAACAGACCGGTCCCGAGTTGCATTGACGGGCCGGTCTTGTTGTTGGCGCGGCGTTTATGGTCGAGCACCGGATAGTCTTGTCGACGTGTTGTTGCTAGTCTGCCTGACGATCGCTGCGTCAGCGATGTGCTGACAAGAGCACTCTGAAATGCCTGGCCGAGTGGTGTGCGGTACCAGTGCTTGTCGTCCGTTCAGTCGAGGCCGCTATGTTCCAGCTATTCCATTTGTCCGCCGATAAATCCACCAACTTGCAGCAGCAACTGCGCGAGCAGATCGCGCAAGTCATTCTCAACGGCAATATTCCGCTCGACAATCCGTTACCCTCTAGCCGCAAGTTGGCCAAACAGCTGAACATTGCGCGCAATACGGTAGTGCTTGCCTACGAGCACTTGCTCGACGATGGCTACCTGCTGGCCCGTGAGCGTAGTGGCTACTATGTGAATCCGGCCATCCTCGGGCGCAAGGTGGAGACGCCGCGCGCGCACCCGGACGAGACCGTCGTCACCCAGCAGGATTGGTCGCAACGGCTGGTCATGCAGCCCTCGCAGCAACGCAACATGAGCAAGCCACGCGATTGGCAGAATTATAAGTACCCTTTTATCTACGGCCAGTTCGACCCGGCCCTGTTCCCGACGGCCAACTGGCGTGAATGCTGTCGTGATGCAGTGAGTATTCCGGCGATCCGTGATTGGGCCTCCGATCGTTTCGATAACGATGATCCTCTGCTGATGGAGCAGATCAGAACACGTCTGTTGCCGCGCCGTGGAGTCTGGGCTTCGCCCGAGCAGATCCTGGTCACAGTAGGCGCGCAGCACGCGCTGTATATGCTGGCGCGCCTGTTGTTGCGCTCCGACAGTGTGATGGGCATTGAAGAACCGGGTTATGTCGACGTGCGCAATATCGCCATGCTCAATCCTTCGCGGGTCCAGGCGCTGGCGGTGGACAACCAGGGCTTGATGCTCAGCGATGAGCTCAATGGCTGCGACCTTATCTACACCACGCCCAGTCATCAGTGCCCGAGCACTGTGACCATGCCCCTGGAGCGGCGCTACGAGTTGTTGCAGCGGGCCAATGAGCACGATTTTCTGATCATCGAGGACGACTACGAAAGCGAGACCAACTTCAAGCGCAACCCGATCCCAGCGCTAAAGAGCCTGGACAAGAATGATCGGGTGCTCTATGTCGGCAGCCTGTCGAAAACCCTGGCGCCGGGCCTTCGGGTTGGCTATCTGGTCGGGCCCGAAGCGCTGATCCGGGAGGCACGGGCGTTGCGTCGGTTGATGGTGCGTCATCCTGCGGCGAACAATCAGCGTTCGGTGGCGCTGTTCCTTGAGCGAGGCTACCACGATGCATTGGTCATGAGCCTGATGCGGGCTTACGAGGAACGTCATGAGCAGATGGGCGCGGCCCTGCGCGAATACCTGCCAGAGTCGTCCAAGGAGCCGAGCTTCGGCGGCTCCTGCTACTGGGTTAAGGGGCCCGATAGCCTGGACGCACGGCGTCTGCAGAAACTTGCCGGCGAACACGACATCTTGATTGAACCCGGTGACATTCATTTCTTCGGCGAGCAACCGCCGCTCAATTACTTCCGTCTCGGATACTCGTCGATTCCGGCTGAGCGCATTCGACCGGGGATCAAACTGCTTGCTGAACTGATCCAGCAGATCAGCTAAGCGCTAACCTGATGCCCGTCGGTTAAGGCCAATGGGGCCGCTGCGCGGCCCATTGCCGGCAAGCCGGACTCCCACAGATACCCTGTGGGAGCGGGCTTGCCCCGCGATGGCTGGTGATCTCATACGCACAGTTTCAGGGTTCCCGATCGCCCCCAGCCTGGGCTGTCTTTGCCTGCTCACGCATCTGGACCCACTGGCTTAACAGTTGGTCCTCAACTGGTCCTATCGGCCACTTTCCCCCGGCTCCTACTCTAGCTCCAAGACAGCCAGTCCTCGCGTCAACGTGAAGCAGAGGCGGCTCGTTCGACCTGCCCCAAAACTCCATCACAACAACAATCGGAGAGATCGGCATGCCTGTCCTGAAACGAATTCCTATGCCGCCGCCGGGCTGAAAGGCTGAGCCCCGAGTCATTGGCGGCGCAGCCGCCGTACTTCAAGTAACGAGAGGAAGATCGATATGCCACGCATGACCCCTAGCGAAGCAATGGTAGAAACACTGGTTGCCAACGGCGTCACCGACATCTTTGGCATCATGGGTTCGGCCTTCATGGATGCGATGGACATCTTCGCACCAGCCGGTATTCGATTTATCCCGGTGGTCCACGAACAAGGTGCCGGGCACATGGCTGACGGCTTCTCGCGGGTCAGTGGTCGTCACGGCGTGTGTATCGCGCAGAACGGTCCCGGTATCACCAACTTCGTCACGGCCATCGCTGCGGCCTACTGGGCGCACAGCCCGGTGGTCGTCATCACCCCGGAGACCGGCTCGATGAGTCAGGGCCTGGGTGGCTTCCAGGAAGCCCAGCAACTGCCGTTCTTCGAAACCATCACCAAATACCAGGCCCATGTGTCCAATCCTGCGCGCATGGCGGAATTTACCGGCCGCTGCTTCGATCGGGCGATGCAGGAAAATGGCCCGACCCAGCTGAACATTCCGCGTGATTTCTTCTACGGCGATATCAACGTTGAAATCCCCACGCCGATCCGTATCGAGCGCAGCGCTGGTGGCGAGCAAAGCCTGGCCGAAGCAGCCCAGCTGCTGGCGGGGGCGAAATTCCCGGTGATCATTTCCGGTGGCGGTGTGGTCATGGGCGATGCCGTCGAAGCCTGCCAGGCGCTCGCCGAATACCTCGGCGCCCCGGTGGTCAACAGCTACCTGCACAATGACTCCTTCCCGGCCAGTCACCAGCTGTGGTGTGGCCCGTTGGGCTACCAGGGCTCCAAGGCCGCGATGAAACTACTGTCGCGCGCCGACGTGGTGCTGGCGCTGGGAACGCGCCTGGGGCCATTCGGTACCTTGCCGCAGCACGGCCTGGATTACTGGCCCAAGCAGGCGAAGGTGATCCAGATCGACTGCGATTCGAAAATGCTCGGCCTGGTGAAAAAAATCAACGTAGGTATCTGCGGCGATGCCAAAGCTGCGGCGGTCAATCTGCTCGGCCGTCTGCAGACTCTCGACGTGCTGTGCCTGGAAAGCAAAGGGGCGCGAGCCGAGGAAATCGCCAAGGAAAAATATGAATGGGAAACCGAGCTGAGCGCCTGGATCCACGAGAAGGACGAATTCTCGCTGGACATGATCAAGGAGCAAAGCGGTGAGGAGGGCAATTACCTGCACCCGCGCCAAGTGTTGCGTGAACTGGAAAAAGCCATGCCCGCCGATGCCATGGTGTCTACCGACATTGGCAACATCAACTCGGTATCCAATAGCTACCTGCGTTTCGAGAAACCACGTTCGTTCTTCGCCGCCATGAGTTTTGGCAACTGTGGTTACGCGCTGCCGACCATCATCGGCGCCAAGGTCGCTGCACCACACCGCACCGCCATCTCCTACGCCGGTGACGGTGCCTGGGGCATGTCGATGATGGAAATCATGACCTGTGTCCGCGAGAACATTCCGGTCACCTCGATCGTGTTCCACAACCGTCAGTGGGGCGCGGAGAAGAAGAACCAGGTGGACTTCTACAACCGTCGCTTCGTCGCAGGCGAGCTGGAAAACCAGAGCTTCGCAGGGATTGCGCGCTCGATGGGTGCCGAAGGCGTCACAGTCGACCGTCTCGAAGATGTCGGCCCGGCACTCCAGGCAGCCTGTGAGGCACAGAAGGCTGGCAAGACCACGGTGATCGAGATCATGTGCACCCGTGAGTTGGGCGATCCGTTCCGCCGCGATGCGCTGTCCAAGCCGGTGCGTTTCCTCGAGAAGTACAAAGACTACGTCTGAGTCGCCGAAGTGACCGGTTTGCCCCGGCCACCTGAAACACTGCCGCGGCGCCTTCGGGCGCTGTTGCAGCTTCGACTGTAGACAGACAGGAATCCAAGCATGTTGAGCACTATTCCTCCGGAATGCCCGGCATTCCTGCTTGACCGGGCCAAGGCGCTGCCGCGCGTGGTCACCGCGGTGGTCAATCCCGTCAACCTGCTCAGCCTGAGCGGTGCCAAGCGGGCGTGTGATGAAGGGCTCATCGAGCCGGTGCTGGTCGGGGACCAGGGGCGAATCCGCGCCGTGGCCGAGGTATTGGACTGGGATCTGCATGATCTGCGCATCCAGCATGTCAGTGACGAGGCACAGTGCGCCGAAGCCGCCTGTATGCTGGCCGGGGCCGGTACTGCGCAGGCACTGATGAAGGGGCATCTGCACACCGATGTATTGCTGCGTGCAGTGCTCAAGCATGAGTTCGGACTGCGTGCTGCCAACCGTCTGAGCCATGTGTTCCACATGACCCTGCCGGGTAGCGACAAAGCATTGTCGATCACCGATGCGGTGATCAATGTTCAGCCCACGATCGTCGACAAGATCCATATCGCCCGCAACGCCATCGAGCTGATGCATGCCCTGGGCTACGAGAAACCGCGCATGGCGGTGTTGTCGGGGAGCGAAGAAGTCATGCGTAGCATGCCGTCCAGCCAGGATGCTGCCGAGCTGGCCAAACTGGCGGCGATCGGTGCATTGGGCCATGCCAGTGTCGAAGGTCCGCTGGCCTTTGACAATGCGGTGTCGCTGGAAGCTGCGCGGATCAAAGGTATCGGCGGCGAGGTAGCGGGTAATGCCGATATCTTATTGGTGCCGAACCTGGAAGCCGGCAATTTTCTGTTCAAGCAGATGGTTCACTTCATGAGTGCCACGGCCGCTGGCCTGGTGCTAGGCGCGCGGGTGCCGATCATTCTCACTTCGCGTGCGGACCCGCTGGAGGCGCGTGTGGCATCCTGCGCCCTGGCGTCCATTTTTATCGACTATCGTCGCCAGTCGCACAGCCAGCTGCTGGCTGCCGGTTAGGCAACGTCCAGACCCAAGGAGAACGATGATGGCTGTGCAACGTTATGGCTTTATCTTCAAGGCACCGGGCATGCAGTTCCTCACCCACAACGGCAGCCTGGAGTCCGATGCCTTCACTGCGACCGTGTGTGGCGTTGCGAACGTCGAGGAGGCGGTGCTGGTGGCCCAGGAGTTGTTGACCCGGCATGTTCAATTGATCGAGTTGTGCGGCGCGTTCACCGAGGCCGACGTCGAGCAGATCCGCAATGCCATTGGCGATCGGGTTGCGCTGGCCGCGGTGCAGTACAGTGCCGAAACGCGTCAGCGCCTGGAGCAGTTAGCCGATTGATTGGCATCACCTCGGATGCGCTGCGAGCTTCGGTCTGAAGCATCGCGGCGCGCAGGTGGCGACTGGCCCCCTATACCGAACCGACGTGGTCCTAATGGGAAGAAGTTGATTTCTCTAGCATCAAAACCCAGTGATTTCATAAACCACAGGGTGTAGCTGGAAATGAAAATAAAACAGCATCACACGATTCCCCCAATGCCCAGCCGGCCGCGCGACACGGCCCAGCCCTCGACGTCGTGGCTGGCACGCCGGCAGCAGAGCCTCGGCCTGTTATTGCCGGGCATCCTTGCCTCGGTTGTGGTCGCCGCCAGTGCCACTTTCCTTTCTGAACATTACGGTGCGCCGGTGATGCTGATGGCCCTGTTGCTGGGCATGGCATTGGGCTTTCTCTCCGAGGAGGGCCGGGCGGTCGCCGGTATCCGTTTCACCTCCAGCATCATCCTGCGTTGTGGCGTGGCGTTGCTGGGCATGCGCATTACCGTGGAGCAGATACTCTCGCTGGGAGGAACGCTGATGGCGGTGGTGATTGGTGCCGTATTCCTGACCATCAGTTTCGGCATCCTGCTGTCTCGGCTACTCGGCCAGTCACGTGATTTCGGTATTCTCAGCGGCGGCAGTGTGGGCATTTGCGGCGCCTCGGCGGCGTTGGCAATTTCTGCGGTACTGCCGCAGGACAAGGACAGTGAGCGCAACATCATCTTCACTGTGATCAGTGTGACGGCACTGAGCACCATCGCCATGATTGCCTACCCGCCGATCGCTCGGTGGATCGGCCTGGACGCCCATCAGGCCGGGGTATTTCTCGGTGCAACGATTCACGATGTGGCCCAGGTAGTCGGCGCTGGCTACAGCATGTCGGAGCAGACCGGCGATACCGCAACCGTGGTCAAACTGTTGCGCGTGGCCATGCTGGTACCTATCGTCTTCAGCCTGTCGTTGCTTTTGCGCAAGCGCGGCGATGGCGGTCCCCGTCCGGCATTGCCGTTGCCCTTGTTCATCATCTTTTTTGTGCTGTTCGTGGCGATAAACAGCAGCGGCGTCGCCTCGGCGCAGATGCAGACGTTTGCCGGCGATGTGTCGCGCTGGTGCCTGGTGACGGCCATCGCCGCGCTGGGAATGAAAACCTCATTGAAGGCACTGCTGGAAGTCGGTTGGCGTCCAGCGACCCTGCTGGTGAGTGAAACGGTGTTTCTCGCGGCCTTGATTCTGATAGCGGTCAAATGGCTGGCGTGAGCCTGCACCCTGGGTGATCTTCATCGCCCCCACCTGATCACCACGACTGCCGCCGCCACAGTGACTGTGCGGCGGCAGTTTGGCTCAAGCAGTAATGGAGGCGGTATGAGCCTGCAAGTGCATCTGATTTTTCTGTGTTGTGTAGCCCTGGCGACGGTTGCCCAGAGCCTGACCGGTTTTGCCTTTGGCTTGATCCTGATGGGCATGATTGCCTCGTTGCACATGGTGCCCCTGACTGAAGTGGCAGTGGTGATCAGCATCCTTACCCTGGGCAATGCCATGGCCACGCTTGGCGGACCGAAGCCGCAGCTTGACCGCTCGGTGTTGATGCCGGTGCTGCTCAGCAGCCTGCTTGGCGTCAGCCTGGGGATATGGGGCCTCGGTGCGTTGAACGGCAGTCAGATAGCCTGGCTTCGGGTCCTGCTCGGCGTATTGATTCTGGCGGCCAGCCTCATGTTGGTGGTGCAGAGCAAACCCAAGGCGCGACTGTCGCCACAGCCTTCGTTCTGGCTGGCCGGAGCGCTATGCGGACTGCTCAATGGTTTGTTTTCCAGTGGCGGGCCACCGATTGTCTATCACCTGTATCGCCAGCCCCTGGGTTACGAAATTATCCGCAATACCCTGGTCACGGTATTCGCCGCCAATGCGGCGGCGCGCCTCGGCCTTGTCGTCGCCCAGGGACAGATGCACATGTCCACTTTGCTATTGAGTGCCGAAGCATTGCCGTTGGTGCTGCTCGTCAGTTGGCTGGTTCGACGTTATCCGACGAAGTTGTCGCCGCGTACGGTGCGCTGGATAGTCTTTGTCCTGATGGCGCTGGCAGGCATCAGCTTGATCTGGGATTCGCTGCCCAGGCTATTGCTGGAAACATCGGCATGAAGGTCGACCCCGGCAGGGCTTATCGAGCCAATATGAACGCCGCAAGGGTTTGCAGATCCTCTGGGTTCAACTGGGTGTAGGGCGGCATCGGGATTTGCCCCCATTTCCCTGCCCCGCCATGCTGGATGCTGGCGGCTATCTTGGCCGCTGCCTGCGGATCACCCGCATACTTGGCAGCGACCTCGTGATACGCCGGGCCTACGACCTTGTGATCGAATGCGTGGCAGGACAGACATGCATTGTTCTGCAGCAGGGCCATCGCATCAACTTTTGTTGCGGGCGTTGCTGCGCGCTGGCCCATCGGCGAATGTGCGGCCTGCACATCGGCGTCGCTGCTCTGGGCACTGCCGTAGGTCACTGCCAGGTAGGCGCCGATAATGCTCACATCCTCATTGCTGATCGGCGCCCCGTAGACCTGCTGCATCTTGCCGGCTTCTGCAGTCCACTGCGCCAACGTCATCCCGGGAGGTTGAAAGTTGATGTAGTCGGCGGAATGGCAGGTCGAGCATTTTTGCTGGGCCAGCTTGTAGCCTGGCAGTGGACTGGGCTTGAGCGCTGCGGTTTCAGGCGGCAAGCTGATCGACAGCGGCGCCGCATTGGCGACGCCAGCGAAACAAATCTGCGCCGCGCACAGCAAGGTGGTCAGACGTTTCATACGAGCTCCCTCAGGCGACAGTGACGTGGCTGGTTTCGACAACATGACGGCGGTAGCCACCGGGGTTCCAGTCGGCTCGCAGCGGTTGTATCTCGCCGGCACGGTTACTGGCGCGCACCATCAACTGCGTAGCCCCCTTGTGGGTGAAGGTGACTGGCAGCGTCCACTGACGAAAAGAAAAACGGCCGAGATCCTGCCCAAGCTGAGCTTCGCGCCAGCTTTTGCCGCCGTCGATGGACAGCTGCACCTTGTCGATCCCATCGCCACCATCAAAGGCTATGCCTTTGAGCACCACGCTTGTATTGAGCGGCAAAACATCGCCTTGGCTGATGCTGGTAATGAAGCTGCGTACTGGCATCTTCGAAATCGGCTTGGTTTGCGCGGCGGTGGTGCCAGGGGCGATGCATAAGCAGTCGTTGTCCGGCACGCGGTAACCTTTAGCCATGAAGAAGCCCTCATAGGTGTGATCGACGACTTCGATTTCACTGAGGTGCTTGATCCAATAGGTACCGAAATAGCCGGGCACCACCAGACGGATCGGGTAACCGTTGAGGAAGGGCAGGTCGGTACCGTTCATTGCCCAGGCGATCATCGGCTCACCGTTCATGGCATGGCTGATGTCCAGGGCCTTGATGAACGCCGGCGTACTCGCCAGTACGGGTTTGTCCAGGCCCTGGAAGGTCACTTGCCTGGCGTTGGCTTTGACACCGGCCTTTTCCAGTACAGCCTTGAGCGGTACGCCCCGCCAGCGAGCATTCCCCATTGAGCCATTGCCCAACTGCGCGCCGAACACCCGCGGCATCGAGAAACCACGACTGTTCCCTGAGCACTGATTGACGGCCACCACCTCTATCGGTTCGGCGAGCCCCTTGAGCTCTGCGAGGGACAGCGACAGCGGCGTGTCCACCGCGCCCTTGATCGTCAGGCGGTAACGCTCGGGATCGATGCTGGTAGGGAAATTAGCCAGGTGATAACGCACAAAAAAGGCGTCATTTGGCGTGATCGGCCCTTCGTTGAAAACAGCGAACGGCGTTTCCAGATGCGGCGGGCGAGTGGTCACCAAGGTCAATGGTCGCTTCTGTGGATATTGCACCAGCGGCCGCGGGCCTGCGGCGAAGGTCACCTCATCGAGGTTGTTGTCGGGTGATCCGGTTTTGCTGGCAGCGTTGGCAACACTCGCCAACGGCGAGGCCGCCAACGCCAGGGTCATGGCATCGCGCAGAAAACGCCGGCGGCTCGGCTTGCTGTTGTCTACAAAGCTGAACTTCATAAGTTGCACGCTCTTATGATTGTATTAATGAGATGCAAGGAACCGCGTGCCCTCAGGGCGTGAGGTAGCGGGTTATTCTGTTTCTTGATAGACGTCAGGCCACCTGAGCCCAGTAGACTCGGGAATGATGGCTCGCGGTATGGTCGGGCGCGAATGAGGGGAGGGGTAGGTCCAATTTGTGCTTGGGTGTTGGGCCTCGGGGGCAAATGGGGCTGGCACCCGAACTCATGGCTCAGGTTGACCACGCCGCTGACTGAAACATCGGGAAGCGCGCCTGTCAGTGCCAATGCACCCAGCGCAATGAACCCTAGGCTCTGTACGAAAAGTGAAGGTGTCCAAAATCATTAGGCCAGTTCATGGCACCTCCTATTTGGGCCTCATTATGGGGCTTGGAGGTGTCTACGAAACCAGGGGCGATTCACCTTGCCGTTCAGGCGATACCTCATCCGCCAGTATTTTGCGGCAGGCTTGTTCGACTTCTGCGAGGCCTGAACATGCAGGTAAAGACCGGGTACTTCGCCGTCGGAGTACTTGCCGGGTTCAGCAATGGCACGCAAGAAGGCATCGCTGAGTTTACGCCGCAATGCCGGCGTGGGGAGGGAAGTCGTCATGTGCGGGTACTTTTTCTGAAACGGAAAAAGTACCCAAAAATATACCCGCAGGTGCATTGGAAGTGAGCGGAATACGACGGACGGTTTTGGACGTAAAATCAGATTAAAGCACTGATTTTATTAGCATTTAAGGATCTCGATGGAGGTCAGTCACAAGCTATCGGGATCCCCAAAAAACATCTGTATCCGCGACCGCAACCACCGCTCAGCCGGGTCATTGTCCTGTGCGCCCCGCCAAGCCATGTGCAACTCGAAACTGCGCACCTCGATCGGCAGCTCCTCTGCGCGCAACCCGCCAGCGGCAGTCAGCGCATCCGCCGTGTAGTCCGGCACCGTGGCAACGATATCGGTCCCCGCCAACAGACTCCCCAGGCCATTGAACTGCGGCACGGCCAGCACCACGTGGCGCTTGCGGCCGATTTCCTCCAGCGCTTCGTCGATGAACCCGGACAGGTCGCCGGCGAACGACACCAGTGCATGCGGCCTGGCGCAGAAGTCGTCCAGGGTGATGCTGCCCGGCACGCTGTCGGCGCGCAGCAGCTTGGGCATGCTGCGGCGCAGCACCTTGCGCTTGGCGTTGGCCGGCAGTTCATTGGTGTAGCTCACACCCACCGAAATCTCGCCCGAGGCCAGCAGGGTCGGCATCAGCAGGTAGTTGACCCGGCGTACCACCAGCACAATGCCCGGCGCCTCGGCGCGAATGCGCTTGAGCAGTTGCGGCAGCAGGGCGAATTCGGCGTCGTCCGACAGGCCGATACGGAACACGGCGTTGCTGGTGGCCGGGTCGAATTCGGCGGCGCGGCTGACGGCGGTGGAGATCGAGTCCAGCGCCGGGGAGAGCAGGGCGAAGATCTCGTTGGCGCGCGCCGAGGGCTCCATGCTGCGACCGGTGCGCACGAACAACGGGTCGTCGAACAGGTTGCGCAGGCGCGACAGGGCCGCGCTGATCGCCGGCTGGCCGAGGAACAGCTTCTCGGCGGCACGGGTCACGCTACGCTCGTGCATGAGGGTTTCGAACACGATCAGCAAGTTGAGGTCTACGCGACGCAGGTCGTTTCGATTCATCGGTGCGCTTCGCCTTAAAGGGGGCAGGGGTGAATCTTAAGGCCAAAGGCTGTTACCCTGCACCGATTTCCGGGTGCCAATGCACAGGAAAGCCAGGTGCCCAATCGATGACAGGCATGTCGACTATTAACCGCCACTGATGGTCTAACGGCTAAAGCCCGGATAAAGTTCGTGGTAATACGAGGTTCACACAGGCGAGGTATGCGATGTCCCGCATGATCCGTTTCCACAAGTTCGGCGCTGCCGATGTGCTCCGTTGCGAGGAGCAGGCCGAACCATCCCCTGCCGTTGGCGAGGTGCAGATCCGCGTCGAGGCCATTGGCGTGAGCTGGTACGACGTGCTCTGGCGGCAGAACCTGGCACCGTCCCAGGCCCGCCTGCCGGCCGGGATCGGCAGTGAGATGGCGGGCGTGGTGACGGCGGTCGGCGAGGGTGTCGAAGATATCGCGGTCGGTGACCGGGTGGCCAGCTTCCCGGCCGCCAGTGCCAACGAGCATCCGGTGTATGGCGATATCATCGTGCTGCCGCGCACCGCCATTACCCGTTACCCGGACGTGCTCACGCCGATCGAAGCCAGCGTGCACTACACGCCCTTGCTCATCGCCTACTTCGCCTACGTCGATCTGGCCCGGGCCAAGGCCGGGCAGACCGCCCTGGTGACCGACGCCAGCCACTGCGCGGGCCCTGCGTTCGTGCAGCTGGGCAAGGCGCTTGGGCTCACGGTCTTCGCCGCCACCAAGGAACCCGAGCAGCGTGAATACCTGCTGGGGCTGGGCGCCGACAAGGTGATCGTCACCGAAGAGCAGGACCTGCTGATGCAGGTCGGCAAGTACACCAACGGGCGTGGCGTGGACATGGTCCTCGATGGCATGGGGGGGCCACAGATGTCGCTGCTCGGCGATGTGTTGGCGCCGCGTGGCAGCCTGGTGCTGTATGGCCTGCAAGGGGGCAACCAGACACCGTTCCCGGCCTGTGCGGCGTTCCAGAAGAACATTCAGTTCTACGTGCACTGCATCGGCAACTTCACAGGCAAGCCGGAGCTGGGCATCAGCCAGGATCAGGTGGCCTTGCAGCGTGCCTTGCGCGATATCAACCAGTTCACCGCCGACCAACTGCTGACACCGCAGATCATCAAGGTGTTTCCGTTCAGTCAGGTGGTCGAGGCCCATCAGTGCATGGATGAATGTCCGTGTGGTGGGCGGGTGGTGCTGGATATGGGACAGCCCTGAGAGGGCTATGGCAGCGAAATGGACCCGGGCTAAGCCCGGGTTTTTTCTGCCTGCAGAATAAGAATTTTCCTACAAGCAAACTTCAATTTTCTTGTGTTCTTTCCGCGTTAAATATGTATGTCGATGCCACTTTCCTGAAATCGCTATCTGCTGCCTCTATGAGTGATTGATTGCAGGGGTATTTTTCTTCTGGCTGCATGGTTTTTTTACCGGCATCTGTATCTTTTATTCGTTCGGCAACGCTTGATAATGGCGCAGTGATACTTAACGCAAGGAGCGTGCGATGGAGAAGGGATGGCCCCACGCCGGGCTTGGGCGCCAGGCAGCTGGTGCGCGAAGGGGATCTTTTTTCTCGATGGCTTGGCGACAGAGTTTCGCTACTTCAGTTTTTCCTAAATATAAATAGGAATTTTCTCCTATTGATTTCGTCGTGCGGTTATTGATTTAAACATCCACTGTGCGACGCGTGACTGAAGCGGTGAGGTGACCCGTGAGCCATATTCACGACCAGGCAATGCACTATATCTACCAACAAGTTCTAGAGCGTTTGTTGGGCCATATGACCCAACCCCAGCGTGCCTCATTGCAGTTGCTTATCCAGCGTTTGCTGGTGACGTCCGGAGGGCCGGAATACATCGGTACTTTCAAATTGCTCGTGGTGCAGGGCGCCGATAACCGCAGCGCCCGACTGCTGGCCATCTTGCGTGCCGCGCAGTTGAGCATCGCCCTGCGCGCACCGTTGACTTTCCAGCTGGAGGTACGGGTGGTGGGCCTGCCGGCGACCGGACGCGTGCTGCTGGAGCAACATCAGCGTTGTTTCGATAACTTGTTCATGCATGACGATCCGCGCGTTCACTTGCAGATGGTCACGGCGGGGAGGGTGGTGCCCTTCGACCGCCAGCCCAGGGCCTGTGCGCCCTGGGCATTGGCGCGCGATGCGATGTTGCTGTTCGGCCATCTGATCGACTCGCGGCCCGAAGCGCTGCTGGGTAGCCGCATGCACCTGGAACTGGCCGCTGCCGTGGGACTGACCTGCGAAGACCAGCCTTGCGCAGATGCGCTGGTGACCGCCATGCCTGTGGGCAAGCGGCGCCGTTACCTGGCCTGGGCGCGCAGGGGCTTGCGCCTTGCGGGGGACACCGGCCAGCTCACTGCGACCCCTTGCCTGGCGAGCCTGGCCGAGCGACTGCGTCAGTTGCATGGGCTTGCCGGGTTACCGGTGGGCGAGCCGGAAATGCCAAGCCATGAGCCGCTTGCACAAGCGCCGATGCGGCTGCTGGCCATTGATGATCTGTTGCCTCAGCTGCTGTGTGAGGGGGCGCTCGATCGCATGATGGAGCAGCCTTTCGCGCCGTCGCAGGACGCCATGCCGCTGGCAGCCTACCTGGACCCGCTGGCAGTGGCGCAGCTGCAGGAGCTGCGCGAGCGCTGCCTGGCGCCGGTCCGGCCACGGGAGGCGTTGCGGCTGGTTGGCCAGCGGGCCTCGGGCAGTCCGCAAAGGCCACAGCTCGCGCACCTCACCCAGGTTCATGGCGTTGACCAGGCCCAGCTCATCTGCATGCTGTCTGGCCCTTTCGCCGAACAGGGGCGGGGGTTGGAGCGCTTTCTGCAGTGTCGTCACCCCGACATGCTGGTGGCCTTGCCTTATCTGCACCGTGCCTTGCAAGGCAAGCCTTGCCCTGACGCGGTCAAGAACTGGCTGGTCAATATCAGCGGTCTTTCGCTACGGCATTTGCGGGTTGTCTATGCCGGGCACCTGCAGCAGGGTACGCGGCGTCTGTTGGCGGCGCTGGCGCGGCGCGATGTGCACCTGCGCTTGCTGCCCCGCCCGGCGGATCGCGAGGCGTCAGCCTGATGGGGCGAGAGTTCGCCTATCTCAAGGTCTATCGCTATCTGCAAGCGTTGATCGACCAAGCCGAGCGGGGCGGGGAGCCGCGCCTGCCCTCGTTGCGTGCCTTGGCCCGGCATCTGCGGGTGTCGCTGGCTACCGTGCAGGCAGCCTATGGCCTGCTGGAAAATGAAGGGCGTGTGCGTTCGGTGGCGAAATCCGGCTACTTCGTGCAGCCCCGCGGCAATGGGGGCGCAAATCGCATGCGCCGCAGCCCCGAGCCGGTGCAGCCGAGCCTCGAACGTTCGCTGTTGGCCCACGAACGGCGTTTGGCGCGTCAGCGAGCGCAGGCGCACGCCGTGTCGCCATGCGGTGCTGGTGCGCGCCTGCGGGAGGCGTTGGCGCACCGCTATACCCGCACGGGCAGCCAGCCCTGGAAGCCGGAGCATGTGCACCTGGGCCCCGACGTACAGGCATTGCTGGAAACGCTGCTGGCCGCCTTGGCGCTGCAAGGGAGCACAGTCCTGGTAGCGTCACCCTGTTGCTGGCGTTTGCTGCAGGTTTTGCAGCGCTTTGGCTTGCAGGTGCTGGAAATACCCCTGGATCATCATGGCGGCTTCGACCTGGCCAGCCTGGCACGGCTGCTCGGGCAAGGCACGGTGCGGATGTTGATCATGCCGTCGTGCCTGGGGTTGCCCGGCGGGCGAATGATCTCGCCGCACGTTCAGCAACAGCTTGCCCACCTGCTGGCACGGCATCCGGTGTGGTTGCTGGAGAATGATCTGGACAGCGAACGCCGTTTCACCTCGTCGCCCGGCACGTATCTGCGTGACTGGGTCGATCAACGCTGGCTACTGGTGCTGGGTTCCCTGGAAGCCACGGTCGGGGCCGAGGCACCCTACGCCTATGTGCTTGGCCGGCATCCGGCCATGGGCGAAGCGTTTGCCCGGCGTGCGTATCAATTGCCGCCGCTGCGCCAGCAGGCCCTGGCGCAGATGTTCGCCAAGGGGGAGATAGACGAACACCTGAACCGCCAGCGTGTGGTCCTGGCCCGGCGCATGCGACAGCTCTGTCATCAACTGCAGGCGCACCTGGGCGGGCAACTGGACTTTGCCGTACCCGAGGGTGGGCATGCCGTATGGGTACGTCTGCTGGGGCCGGTATCGATGGATCGCGTGGTGACGGCGATGGCTGGCACCGTCTTGCCAGCACTGGTGGGCGCTCAGTTCAGCGCGCATGGGCGCTATCAGCACCACCTGCTGCTGACTTGGACGGGGGAGGGGGCCGACGCGCTGCGCGAGGCGCTGAACAGGTTGGGCGAAACCCTGGCGCAGCCCGGCGGTCGGCAGGCGGATGACGAAGGGTGAGCGAGTGCCTTTCGTCGGCAGGTTGCCGGGCTTCAGGCAAGGCGATCCATGGGCGCTTGCCAGCGTGTGTTATCTGTATGTATAAACAGTATCCATGCCTGCTGACCGACCGTACCTTGTGATTGCCCATTCCGTCGATGACCCGCTGTACTACCTGCATAACTTTCGCCAGGTGTTGCTGTGGGTCGAACAACGCTATGCCGACCTGCTCGACGCCCAGGAGCTGGCCTTCCTTCAGGCCTTCGCGGCCCTGGAGCAACCGGCCCAGGCGCTGATGGTGCGCATGGTCATGCGCAAGGGCGAGCTGTTTCGCAGCGACCGGCTCGACTATGCCGAGATCGGCGATACCGTGCGCGCCCTGCAGCCACTGCAGGCGCTGGGCTGGGTACGCGAGCCCGAGCAGTTGAGCCTTGAGCAGTTGTTCGCGTTGCTGCGCAAGGACGAGCTGGTCCAGTGTTTCGCCCAGCAACTGAGTCGACCTCGCGCCGCCAAGCGCGACCTGTTCGACCAGCTGCAAGCCCTGGCACTGGCGCCCAGGCCGCTGTCGCAATGGTACGCCGATGCCCCCGTGTGCATTCTTCAGTGGTGCCTGCAGCCGCTGTGCGACCGCATGCGCTTGCTGTTCTTCGGCAATCTGTACCAGGACTGGTCGGACTTCGTGCTCACCGACCTGGGCCTGTTGCGCTTCGAGCAAGTGCCGTTCAGCCCCGGCTCACGCGCCCTGCAGCAACGCAGTGAGGTCGACCTGGCGATGGCCTTGCACCACTGTGCCGAGCGCCTGGAACAAGGTGAGGCACCTGCGGCGATCCTCGATGACCTGGCCCCGTGGCGCAGCGACAACCCGTGGCTGGCCCGGCGCCATGGGCGCCTGTTGTTTGCCCTGGGCCAGCAGTGCGAGCGGCTGGGCGACTGGGACCAGGCGCTGTCGGTGTATGCCCGCAGCAGCCATGCACAAGCGCGTATCCGCCAGGTGCGAGTGCTCGAACGCAGCGAGCGCTGGCCACAGGCCCATGAATTGGCCCTGCAACTGGCCGCGGCACCCGCCAACGCGCTGGAAGTGCAGGCGCTGGAGCGCATGCTGCCGCGGCTGGCGCGCAAGCTCGGCGGGCCAGCGCAACCGCGCCGACGCACCCTGGCGCCGCAGCTGATCGAGCTGAATCTGCCGCGCGAGCTCGCGGCGCTGGGTGTCGAGGAGGCGGTGCGCCAACACCTGACGCAGGTCGGCGGGCAGGTGCACTACGTGGAAAACACGCTGCTCAACAGCCTGTTCGGCCTGTTGTGTTGGGACGCGATTTTCGCGCCGGTCCCTGGCGCATTTTTCAATCCGTTCCAGGCCGCGCCCCAGGACTTGCACGACAGCGATTTCCAGCTACGCCGTGCAGCGCTGTTCGATGCCTGCCTGGGCCGGCTCGACGATGGCACGCATCGCCAGGCCATCCTCGATTGCTTTGCCGCCAAGTACGGTCTGCAGTCGCCGTTCGTGTTCTGGCAGATGCTTGACCAGGCCTTGCTCGAACAGGCGTTGGCCTGCCTGCCGCCCGCACACCTCAAGCAGTGCTTCCTGCGCCTGCTGCAGGACATCCGCAACAACCGCGCCGGCATGCCCGACCTGATCCAGTTCTGGCCCGAGCAGGGCGAGTACCGCATGGTCGAGGTCAAGGGCCCGGGTGATCGCCTGCAGGATAACCAGTTGCGCTGGCTGGCGTTCTGCGCCGAACACGGCTTGCCGGTGGCGGTTTGTCATGTGCGCTGGAGTGAGCCGGCGTGAGCTACAGGGTGGCAGTGCGCGCCCTGTGCGAGTTCAGTGCCAAGGTGGGTGACCTGGACCTGCGCTTTACCCCATCGCCAACGGCTCAGGAGGGCATCGAAGGCCACCTTCGGGTGGTGGCCAGGCGTGCTGCCGGCTATGAGGCGGAAGTCCCCCTCGAAGGCCATTATCAAGGCTTGCAGGTGCGCGGCCGTGCCGACGGCTACGACCCTGTCGCCAACCGCCTGGAGGAGATCAAGACCTACCGCGGCGACCTGACGCGCCAGCCGGCCAACCATCGCCAGTTGCACTGGGCCCAGGCCAAGGTCTATGCCTGGCTCTTGTGCCAAGCGCGGCAGTTGCCCACCATCGAGGTGGCGCTGGTGTACCTGGACGTCGACAACGACGGCCAGACGCTGATCAGCGAACACTACAGTGCCGATACCTTGCGCACCTTCTTCGAAACCCAGTGCCAGCGCTTCCTGGCCTGGGCCCAAGGCCAGGAGCGCCGCCTGGCCGAGCGTGACCAGGGCCTTCAGGCCCTGGCGTTTCCCTACCCGCAGTTCCGCCAGGGCCAGCGCCAGCTGGCCGAGACCCTGTACAAGGCGGTGAGCACCGGGCGCTGCCTGATGGCCCAGGCCAGCACGGGCATCGGCAAGACCCTGGGCACGCTGTTTCCGCTGCTCAAGGCCATGGTCCCGCAACAGCTCGACAAGCTGTTTTTCCTCACGGCCAAGACGCCGGGTCGGGCGCTGGCGCTGGATGCCCTTCGGCAGATGACCGAGGCCGCCCCCCAACCCGCCTTGCGCACCTTGGAGCTGATTGCCCGGGACAAAGCCTGCGAGCACCCCGGCAAGGCCTGCCACGGCGAGTCCTGCCCATTGGCCCAAGGTTTCTACGACCGCCTGCCGGCCGCACGCGAGGCAGCGGCGCTGCGCCCCTTGCTGGACCGCGACAACCTGCGTGAGGTGGCCCTTGCGCACCAGGTCTGCCCGTATTACCTGGGGCAGGAGATGGCCCGCTGGGTAGATGTGCTGGTGGCCGACTACAACTACTACTTCGACGCCCATGCCTTGCTCTTCAGCCTGGCCCAGGCCAACCAGTGGCGCGTCGCGGCGCTGGTGGACGAGGCGCACAACCTGGTCGAGCGCGGCCGCGGCATGTACAGCGCCAGCCTTGATCAGGGCCAGTTGCTCGCCTTGCGCCAGAGCAGGCCGCAAGGTCTGACCAGCGCGCTGGACCGGCTGAACCGCCAGTGGAATGCCCTGTACAAGGCGCAGCGGGCGCCTTATCAGGCCAGCGAGCGATTGCCCGATGATTTTCTGCGCGCGTTGCAGCAGTGCATCGGGCTGATCCAGGAACGCCTGAACCAGCAGCCCGCCGAGCTGGACCCACAGGTGCTGCAGTTCTTCTACCAGGCCCTGCAGTTCAGCCGGGTCGCCGAGCTGTTCGATGAGCATTTCCTGTTCGACATCACCCTGCGCGAGGGCCCGCGCAAGCGCAAGCTGGCCAGCCTCTGCCTGCGCAACGTCAACCCGGCTCGCCTGCTGGGCCCGCGCATGCAGGCCGCGCGCAGCGTGACGCTGTTTTCCGCCACCCTCAGCCCACGGCATTTCTATACCGACCTACTGGGCATGCCGACCGATACCGCCTGGCTGGAAGTGGCCGCGCCGTTTCGTGCCGAGCAGCTCGAAGTGCGCATCGCCAGCCAGGTGTCGACCCGCTACAACGAGCGCCAGGCATCGCTGGCGCCGATCGTGGCCCTGATTGCCGAGCAATACCAGCGCCAGCCGGGCAATTACCTGGCGTTCTTCAGCAGCTTCGAATACCTGCAGCAGGTGGCCAGCCTGCTGGCCGAACAGCACCCCGCGATCCCGTTGTGGGCCCAGGCACCTGGCATGGATGAAGCGGCACGCCAGGCGTTTCTCGATCGCTTCGTGGCGGATGGCCAAGGGGTTGGTTTTGCCGTGCTCGGTGGTGCCTTCGGCGAAGGCGTGGACCTGCCCGGCACGCGCTTGATCGGGGCCTTCGTCGCCACCCTTGGGCTCCCCCAGGTCAACCCGGTCAACGAGCAGTTCAAGCAACGCCTGGGCCGCCAGTTTGGCGCGGGGTTCGACTATGCCTACCTGTACCCGGGCGTGCGCAAGGTCATCCAGGCGGCAGGCCGGGTCATTCGGGGCGACCAGGACCGTGGTGTGCTGGTGCTGATCGATCAGCGCTTCGCCGAACCGCGGGTGCAGCAGATGTTTCCCGGCTGGTGGCGAACGGCCAGCGAATAATCCCGACGGGCCGTCGCGCGGCATTGCAACTCCCAGTACACTGCGTGTTCCAACCCCAACATCCGTTGAACTCGAGGTTTCTGCATGACGCTCAGTCCTTTGGCAGGCAAGCCGGCTCCGGCCAGCGTGCTGGTCGATATCCCCCGCCTGCTCACCGCTTACTACACCGGCCGCCCTGACGCCGCCGTAGCGGCCCAGCGCGTGGCCTTCGGCACCTCGGGACACCGGGGCAGTTCGTTCGATCTGAGCTTCAACGAAAGCCACGTGCTGGCGATCACCCAGGCGATCTGCCTGTACCGCCAGGAAAAAGGCATCGACGGCCCGCTGTTCATCGGTGCCGATACCCACGCCTTGTCCGCGCCGGCCGCCGCCAGCGCGCTGGAAGTGCTGGCGGCCAATGGCGTGCAGGTGATGCTGTCCAAAGACGACGAGTACACCCCGACGCCTGCGGTGTCGCATGCCATCCTTTGCTACAACCGTGGCCGTGCGCAGGGCCTGGCCGATGGCATCGTCATCACCCCGTCGCACAACCCGCCGCAAAGCGGTGGCTTCAAGTACAACCCACCCAATGGCGGCCCGGCCGACAGCGATGTGACCAAATGGATCGAGGCCAAGGCCAACGAACTGCTGGCTGCGGACCTCGCCGGGGTCAAGCGCATGGACTATGCCCAGGCGCTGCAGGCATCGACCACCCAGCGCCATGACTTCATCGAACACTACGTGGCCGACCTGGAAAACGTCATCGACTTCGACGTCATTCGTGCCGCCAACCTGCGCTTGGGCGTCGACCCGCTGGGCGGGGCAGGGGTGCGCTACTGGTCGGCGATCGCCGAGCGCTACCAACTGAACCTGGAAGTGGTCAACACCGAGGTCGACCCGACCTTCCGCTTCATGACCGTCGACTGGGACGGCCAGATCCGCATGGACCCGTCCTCGCCCTACGCCATGCAAGGCCTGATCGGCCTGCGCGAACGCTTCGACGTGGCCTTCGCCTGCGACCCGGACCACGACCGCCACGGTATCGTCACCGCCGATGGGCTGCTGCAGCCGAACAACTACCTGGCCGTGGCCATCGACTACCTGTACCGCCACCGCCCGCAATGGCGCAGCGATGCCGCGGTGGGCAAGACCGTGGTGTCCAGCGGCATGATCGACCGGGTGACCGAGCGTCTGGGGCGTGAGCTGTATGAGGTGCCGGTGGGCTTCAAGTTCTTTGCCCAAGGCCTGTTCGACGGTTCGTTGGGCTTTGGCGGCGAGGAGAGCGCCGGCGCTTCGTTCCTGCGCAAGGACGGTACGGTCTGGGCCACTGACAAGGACGGGCTGATTCCGGCGCTGCTTGCGGCCGAGATGACCGCGCGCACCGGCCGCAATCCGAGCCAGGCCTATGACGACCTCACGGCGGTGCTGGGCAAGCCATTTGCTACCCGTGTCGAGGCCAAGGCCGATGCGCGGCAGAAGGCGTTGCTGAGCAAGCTGGCGCCAGAGCAGGTCAAGTCGACTGAGCTGGCGGGTGAGCCGATTGTACAGATCCTCAGCCACGCGCCGGGCAACGGCCAGGCGATTGGTGGGCTGAAGGTGATGACTGCCAACGGCTGGTTCGCCGCGCGGCCTTCGGGCACCGAGGATATCTACAAGATCTATGCCGAGAGTTTTGTCGACGAGGCGCACCTGCAGCGTTTGGTGGCCGAAGCGCAGGTGTTGGTGGATGCGGCGATTGCCTGATTGATCGGTGACTGGGGCTGCCTTGCAGCCCACTCGCCGGCAAGCCGGCTCCCACAGGTACAGCGCAGCTCTCGAAACCTGCGCTGATCCCTGTGGGAGCCGGCTTGCCGGCGATTGGGCCGCAAAGCGGCCCCAATTCACTCAAGCCACATCAACCAGCACGATCTCGCTGTCTTCCACCGCAGTCACCCGCAGCACCTCTTCCCGCTCGATCGCCATGCCATCCCGGGCCTTGGCCCGCACCCCGTTGACCTCCACCAGTCCCTTGGCCGGCACCAGGTAACCCCGGCGCCCGGCATCGAAGCGGTATTCGGCCGTTTCACCGGCCTTCAGCGTCGCCGCCACCAGCCGTGCATCGGTGCGAATCTGCAGGCTGTCTGCATCACCCGCCCGGCCACTGGCCAAGGTCACGAACCCTTCGCCACGTTCACCTTTGGGGAACGGCCGCGTGCCCCACGACGGTGCATCACCCACACGCTCCGGTACGATCCAGATCTGGAAGATGCGGGTATCGACCGCTTCCTGGTTGTACTCGCTGTGCACGATACCGCTGCCAGCGCTCATCACCTGCACGTCGCCGGCTTCGGTTCGGCCCTTGTTGCCCAGGCTGTCCTGGTGGCTGATGGCACCTTCACGCACGTAGGTGATGATCTCCATGTCGCGGTGCGGGTGCGGCGGGAAACCGCTGCCGGCAGCGATCAAGTCGTCGTTCCACACCCGCAGGTTGCCCCAGTGCATGCGGGCGGGGTCGTGGTACTCGGCGAACGAGAAGTGGTGGTGAGCATCGAGCCAGCCGTGGTTGGCGTGGCCGAGGCTTTCGAATGGTCGCAGTTGCAGCATGGTCGTGCTCCTTGAATCAGTGGAATGACGCCATGATGCGCCAATGAAACATCGAAAATAAGCGTAAATATCGGCTGATTATTATCGGTATAATCGATTGTATAAGGCGTTGTGAAATCTCCGGTTCATCGCCTAATGCACTGATCTGCAAGCATTCGCTGGCGATTTTTGGCAGATGAAGCGAACATGCCCGCTGATTCGATTTGCAACGGAGTGACCGTGGCCCACGAGCAACCCCAGGCCCCCGCCGAACTGATCCCACCCGCCCAATTGCCCTGGTTTCGCCGCCTCGCCGCGCGCCTGTTGGGCCGTGGCCTGACCCGCCTGCAGGCGCAACACCGCGACTCCTGGTTCCTCGGCCACGCCAGTGGCCAGCGCAGCGGCCATGTCGATGGCCACCGCGAAGGCTTCGAGCGGGGGCGTGCAGAAGGTTACGAGGCTGGGCGCCAGGTACTGGTGATCCGCGACTCGCGCCCCGACAGCGCCGCCGTGCCCGGCCAGGATGACAATTTGTTCGACGACTGGCGCCTGCCACTGACTGCGGAGCTGAAGAAACGCTTCAAGGCCGATGTGGCCCAGCGCCTGCCCGCAGAAGCCCAGCCCAGCGCCGCGCAGTGGAAGCTGATCTTCAGCGACACGCCGTCCACCTGCGTGGTGGCGGGGGCGGGGGCGGGCAAGTCCACCTCGCTGGTACTGCGCATCCTGCTGCTGCGCCACTACCTGGGCTACGAGCTGGACGCCATGACCGTGGTGACCTTCACCCGCGAGTCGCGCAAGGACTTCATCAAGCGCCTGGTGCAGGTGTTCGCCTTGTGGCAGCTCGACCTGCAACCGGCCCGCGCCCGCGAACTGGTGCGCACCTTCCACTCGCGCATCCTGCCGCTGGTGCGCAGCCTGCCGGGCTTTGGCCAGTTGCGGGCATTCGAGACCCTGGGCAACGAGATGCCCGCCGGCAGCGAGGCGCAAGCCGAGAGCAACCCGTTCGACTTGCGCCTGAACGATGCCCAGCGCCAGCAGCTCAACCTCTGTTACCGCGACCTGCTCGAAAACAGCCCGCGCTTTGCCGAGATCATCGCCACCCTGCGCCGTGAAGCCTTGCAGCTCAAACCGTTGGACCCGGACCATCCCGACGTGCAGAAACGCGTGCAGGTGCTGCAACTGGCCGCCCAGCGCGACGAAGAGCTGTGCGACGTAATCGAGGACCTGTGGTTCGCCGCCGGCGCCTGGCCGATCAAGGGCATCGAGCCGTGCCGCGAAACCGTCGAGATCCGTGGCAGCCGCTTTCATGTCCATGGTCTCCTGGACGGTCTGGATGCCTGGGTGGTGCTGGGCTTCGACCCGTCCGAGAGTGCCCAGTACCAGCGCCCCGGCGCAAAGCTTGCGGTGCGCGCGGAATGGGCGGTGAAGCGCACGTTACTTCAAGCTTTCTGCGACAAGCCGTTGATCTGGCTGGACAACTACGCCATGGCCCGGCGCCTCGCTGCGTCGCTGGCAGGCGATGCCGTGGCCGGCCCTGGCTTCGAGTACAAGGTCAAAGGCGAGCTTGCCCCGGCGCCGTTGCTCGATGCCTTCGTCGGCGCCGCCACGTTCATCGAGAACCTCGGCCTTGAGGTGAATACGGCTGTGACGGCCATGAGCTTCCCGTCGGGCGACCATGACGCGCTGTTCTTCGAAGCCCTGGCCTTGTACTGGACAGCGCTGGAAGCGCACCTGCTGAACCAGTCGCCGCCCGTGATGAGCTACAACCGCATGTTCGCCCTGTTCGGCGAGAACAATCCGGAGAACCTGCAACTGCTGCCCGACCCGCTGTTGCGGCCCCTGGCACACCTGATGATCGATGAGTTCCAGGACGTCTCGCCGCAGATCGTCAGCTGGTTGCGCGCCTGCCTGGTGGAGATCCGTCGCCGTGGCCCGACCCTGCACGCCGGGCGCCACGCCCAGCATTCGTCGCTGTTGTGCGTGGGTGACGATTGGCAGTCGATCTATGGCTGGCGGGGCAGTTCGCCAAAGTACTTCATGGAGTTCACCAAGGCTTTCCCGTCGCCGGCCAACACCCGGGTGATGCTGGTCGACAACTACCGCTGCCAGCAGCAGGTGATCGATGCGGCCGAGCACCTGGTCAAGGGCGCGCCGGCCATCGCCGGCAAGAAAGCCCGGGCCGCGGGTCCGGCGGCTGAGCTGCCAGGTTCGCCGGTCAAGGTGTTCGAGCGCGACGAGGCGGCGCTGGGGCAGACGCTGATCGAGCATTACCAGCGTGGCGAGTCGGTGATGATGCTGTACCGCAAAGGCAACGACAAAGCGCTGATGAGTGAGCACCTGCACAGTGTGTTGCAGGCTGAGGCCGCGTTGCCCGCCGAACAGCGGCGTCTGCGTCAGCTCACCTACCACAGTGCCAAGGGCCTGCAGGCCGATGCGGTGTTCATGCTCGGTGATTGTCAGTACCTGACCAGCTCGCCGTACAAGAACCAAGTGTATCGCCAGGCCGGCCTTGGCCGCGCCGGCGATGCCCAGCCGTTCGACACGGCGCAGAAGGAGGAGGTGCAGCGCCTGGCCTATGTGGCGGTGACCCGGGCGGTCAGGCACTGCTATTGGCATGTGGAAGCGGCCAATGGTGAGGCGGCGGCGGTGCCACGTGCGTCAAGCCAGGTGGACGGCCGACAGGCCTTCTTCGAAGACCTGCGCGGCCAGTAGCGAGCTTCAGTCGTTGCGGTCCTGATCGCGGGTCAGTTGTTCGAACAACGCCTGACGATCCTGATCGCGGCCGGCGTTCAGGCGGCGGCTGGCCTGGTCGTAGGCTGCGCTTCCCAGGTCCATTCTGCGCAATTGGCCAGCGTCATCCAGCGGCGCCTCGGGCATCACATCGGTGATTGCCTGCAAGACCGCCTGATCCAGCGAAGTTACCGCTTCGTTCTCTGCATCCAGGCAGTAGTCCAGGTACTGGATGCCCTGGTACCAGCGTTCGTCCAGGGCCATGAAGCGCGCGGCAAAGTGTTGGCTGAGGTAGCGCTGCCAGCTGGGTTGTCGCGCAATCCAGGCCCTGCGCCCGGCGGCCGTTTCGTCGAGCGCGAGGACCGCGTGTTCGACGTTGCTGGCCACGTGTCCTGAGATCATTGCTTCGGTGCGGTAGAGCATACCTTGACTGGTTTCCGGAAAATCCAGCCCCAGCGCCAACGATTGGCGCAACGCCAGGCGGATTTCGATCAGGTCCGTTCCGCCCTGCAGAAGGTCATCGTCAGTGAGCCTATCGAGTTCGTCCAGTGCCGGCACGGCCAGGTCTGCAGGCTGCGCCTCGGGCGGAAGTCGTTCCAGTTCCAGCAGACGCGCTTGCCGTGCCAGGCGGGCGAGTTGAATCCGCTCACCCAGTGCGTTGACCATTTCGCGGCGGTAGAGCTTCCTGAAGAAGTTGAACAGGTAGGCGGGGCGGTCGGCTTCTTCGGCAAGCTCCCTGAAAGCCAGTGCTTCGAGTTCGAGGGCGCTGAAACCATCGGTCCCGGCGTCGCCGCAGGTGGGCGGATAATCTTGCGCGACGGTGTCCAGATGCGTACGCAGCTCCTCATCTCGACCGGCCTGCTCGAGCAGTTGCCAGACTTGATCAGTCAACTCGCGCAGATTGTTCCGGGCCTGCGCCGAACCTGCGACGCGTTCGACCACATCGCGTAGATGGCGATTGGCATCCTCTTCGAACAGTTCGTCCCAGAGCGCGCGCTGTTCATCGTTGGCATGCTGCGGCCAGAAATCTTCGGCAGCGGCCGCCAGCTCGTTTTCGCTGTCGATGACGACCCCCGTGGCACCTAGCCTGCGATTGCTTTGCGCATCCAGGTCATTGGCAGTGAAGTCCCAATGGCCATTGTCTTCTCCTGAGCGTACGGCCTCGGCGAAGGGGCTGGTGAGAATCGGCTCGAGGTCCACCAGCTCGGCAATGGGGTTGTAGCTCAGGCTCAGGTAGCGCAGCTGCAGGTCAGCTTGCGTCATCCGCGCCGTGAGCCCGCGTGGCCAGGTCTGCAGCAGGCAGTTGCGCAGGCGCAGGTTGGCCAGGCGGGTCAGGCCGGTGAGGTCGGGTGCGTGCTGCAGGGGGTTGTTGGTCAGGCGCAAGTCGCGCAGTCGGGTCAGGTTGGAGAAACGTGCTGCCAAGGCTTGGGTCAGGGCAATGTCGTTGTTTTCCAGGTCAAGGCGCTCCAGGGGCAACTGTGTGATGGTCTGCAGATCTGCATCGGAAATCTGCAGCCTGTTGAGGCGCAAGCTCAACCGCTGCAGGCGGGTCAGGCCAGCCAGGCGCTGGCGCATGCTCTCGGTCAGGGTGCCTAGCTGGTTGTTGCCCAGTTCCAGCGCTTCCAGCTGCGGGGTGGAGGCGAGCGCAGCAAACACCTCTTCGAAGTCCAGCTCAGGGCTTTGCGCCAGGCGAAGCGTGCGCAGTGAAGGGAAGCTCTGGAAGAAGTCCGCCGGCATGTGGCGGATGCCAAGGTTGCGGATGTTCACGGTGGTGATGTGATCGAACCGCGCGGGCAATGACGGCAAGGATGCGATATCCAGCCCTTGCAGGGTCAGGGTGTCAGGCTCGTCCCGGCGCCAGGCGCTGTTGATCAGCTCGCGCAACACGCCACGTCCGGCGCGCTGCTCTTCGGGCCCTTGGTTCTGCCAATCGCGCAGGCTGTTGTCGAGTGTGTCGCGTTGGATTTCCAGCGCACGGATCTGCCCAGCGACATCGCCGCGCTGGCGCAACTGGCCCAGCAAGGCATTACGCTCGTTTGCACTCAGGCCTGGATAGAGCGCGCGTAGCCGTCGATCAGCCGTGTTGGGCCAACGCAGACGACCGCTGAGCGGATAGCCAGTGCGCCCATCGGCCAGGCGCATCGGCGAACGATAGCCTGGCCTGATCGGCTGCTGGCCAATCAGCTTGGCCGCATGGGGCCGGTCGGCAGCAGCGATCTCGAAGCGTTGCAGCGCATCGGCGTCGGGATGTTCGGTTTCAAGGGCTGCGTCCAATACCGCGCTATCGGTGTTGGCCAGTTCTGGCCGATAGAGCCCCAGCAGGGCCTTGTCCAGCCGGGCGTGAGCTTGCAGCGCCCGGGCCTCCTCGGCAACGCGCAGGGGCACTCGGCCGTTGCCCAGGTGCAAGCGTTCGCTGGCGCTGATCCTGGCCATGATCTGCTCGATGGCTCGGTGGGGCACACTGGGAAACTGCGCGGCGATGACCTGGGCGTTTTCGGACAGAACGCCGGCGTGATGGGTGTACAGTCGATCGAACAGCGCATCGCGTTCGTTTTCAAGGTGCCGAGCGAGCTTTTCGCTCAACGCCTTGGCCTGATCGGCCACGCCGGTACCTTCAGGTAAAACCCTGTTGATCGCGTCATCATCCAGTTGTGCCACGATCCGCTCGCTGAGCTGGCCGTTCTCCAGTTCACTGCGGTTGATCTCGATCGGCACCGGGTGGGCTTGATCCACCCGCCCGTAGAGCGTGCATTCCCCCCAGCTTTCCGGCCCATGGTAGGCCTTGATCACGTACTGCTGCGGCCAGCCATCGAGCTCGGTCAGGCTGGGCAGCGCAAAGTTCTTGTAAGCTGCGAGCGCCTTGCCATGGCTCACCCGGTCGATGATGTCGTCTACCTGGCGGGTAGACCTCAAGCGGTCGATGACATCGGCGAGCAGCGCGGGGGGGCGTTGTGCGCCGACCTGTACATGGCGCAGGGTATCGCTGCGTTCGCCGGTGCATGTCATGGCTGCGTCCAGTTCTGCATCATCGAGGCCGTCGCTGATCGGCCCCAGGCGCCGCAGCAAACGGTGCTGGTCCCATTCAACAGGGTTTTCATGAACCGTGCGCCAGCTGCCTGCTTCGTTGTCGATCAAGGCTGGCCGGTAGGCCTGTGGGTCGTGTGGGTGGTCTATCTGCCAGCGGCCGTCCTTTTGCACCTGTTCGAACAGTTCGCCATCCAGTCGCACATAGTGGCGGCCATCCAACGCGTAGCGGCCCAGAGCATCGGGTTCAAGGTGCGGCGGAATCGACGTGGTGCTCACATAGTCTTTCAGGGAGCCGTTCCACAACTGGTCTTTACCGTCCTTGACGATACTCTGCAGGCCATCGACGAATCCGGACGCCTTCAGGGCCACCGCACCGGCGCCTATCACACCGATGACCGCGACGTTCAGCAACACCGACTCCAATTGCGCCAGGGCCTGTGCGTTGTCGCCTTCCTCCCAGGCCGAGATGCCCTCGAAGACACTTTGCATGATTTGCGAGGCACCGAGTGTGAGCATGATCGGGTTCAGGCAAGGCACGAACATGGCCGCGACGTTGAGCACGGTCATGCCCAGTTCGAACCAGTATTCCAGGTTGCGCAGGCGTACGTTGGCGTCCACATCCGCTGTGGGGACTGCGATCCTTCGCGCGTCGGCCTTGAGCCTGATCAGGTGATTCGACTCCAGGGACGCCCACGGCCGGACAGGCAAGGCCTTTTCGATGACTTCAAGGTGAATCGAAGTGTCAGGTATCAGTGGCTTGTCGGGCGCTTCGTCGGCGTTGCTGAACAGTTGGCCCTTGAGCTTGGTGTCCAGCTCGGCTTGCTGCGCCTGCAGGGCAAGGGCCACGAAGCGTGCGCGGTAGGCCGTGTCCAGCAATTGCGTGCGCAGGTGCTTGTAGGCATCGCCCAAGGAGGCGAACCCTCTGATCGGGTCTTCATCGACCGGGTTGTAGAGGAATACCGGGTCATGCTTGCCATTGGTCTTTGGCGCGATGAACAGCAGTTCATGAACAGGGACGCCGAGCAGCAACAGCTGCCAGCAGCGCAGCGGGCGGCCCTCATAGGTCGTCGGAGCGTTGGCATCGTCTGCACATATCCCGTGCAGCGCCAACGATTGGGCGGCACTGAGCAGGCCCTTGCATGTGGCGATACGGACCTGGACGCGAAACTCATCGCGTCGTGCCTGGACAGCCAGGGCATGAAGCCGGTCTTTGTTTTCGCCTTCGAACACCGTGCCCAGGTGCTCCTGATAGCGTTGGCCAAGGTCCAGTGTGCGGCACGCTTCGATGAAGCGAGGCAGCGTCAGGCCGGCGATTGGCATGATGTCCTGGCGGCTGCGCTGCAAGCGGCTGAGCCGCGTGGTGTCGCTGGTGCCCTCGAAGTTGTGCAGGGCGGCTTCCAGCAGGCTACGGTACTGCGGGGCGCCATCGGCCACGATCTCGTTCTGTTCCGAAGGTACCCCAGGGCCGCCAGGTAAACCTTCCGGTTGCTTGACCTTGGTCGCTTGATGCACGTACTGCGCCTGGCTGACCGGGGTGTCGAGTTTCAAGTGATCTTCGAGCAGCGGTGTGCAGTACTCGGTGACGCCTTGCAATGGCTTCAAGGCAGCCTGCAAGGCATTGCGGCTGTTGTCGCGTTTGGCGATGGCCCGCTGCAAGGCTTCGCGGGTGAGGCTATCGGCCTGGGTGTACCAAGGGTAGGCGACACCTTCTGCATCCAGGTAGTCCTTGCGCAGGCTCTGCACGATTCGGCTGGCGTGATCGGGGTGCAGGGCCTTGCTCCAGTCGGGCAGGGTACGGACCATCTGCGTATGGTGATAAGGCGTGTGGGTCATGTTGGCGCTCCGGAGAAAGGAGCCGCTATGGGGCCGCAGACCATCAACTGCCGTGCGGTAGATAACTGCACGGTGCGGTCGGTCACGCCTATGTGGTTGTCGGCAAGGGACCAGCGGCGGCCGCTCGGCTGGGTCATGGTTGGCTGCCGGCCTGACGCGTAGACGCCAGGCAACAGTCAGGGAGAGAGAGCATGCGTTCGCCGTTCAGTCCCAAGGATCATCTGCTGGACCTTGACGGAATCGAGATTGCCGTACGTTGTTGGGGCCCGGAAGACGGCATACCCGTGCTCGCCTTGCATGGGTGGCTGGATAACGCCGCGTCGTTCGAGCGCCTGGCGCCGATGCTCGAGGGCTGCTTCGTGGTGGCCCCGGACCTGGTCGGCCATGGCCGCTCCGACCATCGCCGCCACGACAGCGGCTACTACCTCTGGGAGCACGCCGAGGACATGCTGGCGGTGACCGACAGCCTGGGCCTGGGGCGGTTTCATGTGCTGGCCCATGGCATGGGCACCGGCATCGCTTCACTGCTTGCCGCCATGACCAGTGGCATCGCCAGCATGATCTTCCTCGATGGCATGGGCGCACCGTTCACCGTTGCCGAGGATGACCGGGTGCAGCACCTGGCCCGTGCCTACCGGCTCAAACGCATGGTCCAGCGCAGCCAGCTGCAAGGCTTTGCTGCGCCTGACGGCAGTCAGTTCGACAACCTTGAAGCGGCCCTGGAACAGCGACGCAAGCGCCTGGATGGCGAATTGTCGGAAGACGCCGCGCGGCTGCTGGCCCTGCGCGACCTGCTGCAGGTGGGGGAGGGTTATTGCTGGCGGCATGACCCGCGCCTGGTGCTGCCCGAGCCGATGCCGCTGACCGAGCGCGAGGCCTGCGACCTGCTTCGGGAAATCCGTTGCCCGCTGTACCTGTTGCTCGGCCGCCAGGGCGCATTTACCGGTGGTGCGTTCGAGCGGCGCCAGCCAGCCCTGCCAGACCATGCGCGGGTTTCCTGGCACCCCGGTGGGCACCATTTGCACCTGGAGGCGCCGGAGCGTGCGCTGGCCGAGCAGATATTGCGCATGCTGAGCCGCCACGACGGCGGCCTGCTGCAACGGCTGGTCAACGAATGAGCAGGATGGTCAGCGTGCAGGCTCCTGGGCTATCGTGGGCGCTGCCTTCGCGCAATCGCCACAAGGAGAACCGGCATGCGACCCTTCACCCTCAAGCACATCGATCATCTGGTTTTGCGGGTCAGTGACCTGCAGCGCAGCGTGGCGTTCTACCGCGACCTGCTGGGCTGCACGGTCAGCCGGGAGCGCGAAGACCTGGGGATGGTCCACCTGGCCACGGGGACGGCGATGATCGACCTGGTGACCCTGGATGGCCCGCTGGGGCGCCCAGGTGGCGCGGCACCGGGCGCTGAAGGGCGCAACCTGCATCATTTCTGCCTGCGCATCGAACCGTTCGACGAACAGGCGCTGACGGCCTACCTGGAGGCCGCCGGTGTGACGGTCGAGCCGGCCGAAAAGCGCTACGGCGCCGAGGGCGAAGGGCTGTCACTGTACTGCTTCGACCCCGATGGCAACCAGGTCGAGCTCAAGGGGCCGGTGGTGGAGGCGGTATGACGGCGGTCACATTGCGTGAACACTGGATCGACACGGCCGAGGGCAGGCTGTTCGCCCAGGACTGGCTACCGGCTTCAGCGCAGGGTGTGCCGATCATCCTGCTGCATGACTCGCTGGGGTGCGTGGCCTTGTGGCGTGACTTCCCCGCGCAACTTGCCGCGGCCACCGGGCATCGGGTGATTGCCTATGATCGCCTGGGCTTTGGCCGTTCCGATCGGCATCCGGGTTTTTTGGCTCGGGGCTTCGTCGAGGCACAGGCGCAACAGGGGTTTGCGGCGGTGCTGGGTCAACTCGGGGTTGACGCTTTCATTGTCTTCGGGCACAGCGTCGGGGGCGGTATGGCGGTTGCCTGTGCAGCCCATTTTGCCGAGCGGTGCCAGGCGCTGATCATCGAGTCGGCCCAGGCATTCGTCGAAGATCTCACCCTGCAGGGCATCCGCGATGCCGACCGCCAGTTCGCCGAGCCGGGGCAGTTGGAGCGTTTGACGCGGTATCACGGCGACAAGGCCGAGTGGGTCCTGCGGGCATGGGTGGACACTTGGCTGCAGCCTGCCTTCACCGATTGGAACCTCGATGCCTTGCTGGCGAAGGTGCGCTGCCCGATGCTCTGCCTGCACGGTGACCAGGACGAGTTCGGCTCGGTGGCACATCCGCGGCGCTTCACCGAACGGGCCGGCGGCCCCAGCGTGATGCGCCTGTTGCAGGGTTGCGGGCACGTACCGCACCGGGAGCAGGCGGCGACCGTGCTGGCCGAGGTGCAACGGTTTCTGGGGTGATGGCATCCGCCGATGCTGGCAAGTGGATATCCCGACAAAGCCTATTATGCTTACCTTGCAGCGATTCGAGGCGGCCCGCCTCGTCGTGCTTCGCGCAACCATTGCAAGCCCTGGGGCCTGGGTGCGAAGTTGAATCGTGTATGAGGTGCTCCGGCCTGCGATAACAACAAGACGGAGGCAACCCATGGCGGTTATCGACAGCGCATCCACGGGCAGTAGCGCGCCCCAACGTGGCATCACCAAGGAGGAGCGCAAGGTCATATTCGCCTCCTCCCTGGGCACGGTGTTCGAATGGTACGACTTCTACCTGTATGGCTCACTGGCGGCGATCATCGCCAAGCACTTCTTCGCCGGCGTCAATGAAACCACCTCGTTCATCTTCGCCTTGCTGGCCTTCGCGGCAGGCTTCGCCGTACGGCCGTTCGGCGCCATCGTGTTCGGCCGTCTGGGCGACATGATCGGGCGCAAGCACACCTTCCTCATCACCATCATCATCATGGGCCTGTCGACCGCCATCGTCGGCCTGTTGCCCAGCTATGCCAGCATCGGCGTGGCGGCTCCGGTCATCCTGATCACCCTGCGCCTGCTGCAGGGCCTGGCCCTGGGTGGCGAGTATGGCGGTGCGGCAACCTATGTGGCCGAGCATGCGCCCAAAGGCCGGCGCGGGTTCTTCACGGCCTGGATCCAGACCACTGCGACGCTTGGCCTGTTCCTTTCGCTGCTGGTGATCCTGGCCTGTCGCACGGCCATGGGCACCGAGGCGTTCGAGGCCTGGGGCTGGCGCATACCCTTCCTGCTGTCGATCCTGCTGCTGGCGATTTCGGTGTACATCCGCCTGCAGCTCAACGAGTCGCCGGTGTTCCTGAAGATGAAAGCCGAAGGCAAGGCGTCGAAGGCGCCGTTGACCGAGTCCTTCGCCCGCTGGGAAAACCTCAAGGTGGTGATCATGGCGCTGCTCGGCGGCACCGCCGGCCAGGCGGTGGTGTGGTACACCGGGCAGTTCTATGCGCTGTTCTTCCTGTTGCAGACCTTGAAGATCGACCCGCAGACCGCCAACCTGTTGATCGCAGGTTCCTTGCTGATCGGTACGCCGTTCTTCATCTTCTTCGGCAGCCTGTCCGACCGCATCGGTCGCAAGAAGATCATCATGGCCGGTTGCATCATCGCCGCGCTCACCTACTTCCCGATCTTCAAGGCGCTGACCGAGTACGGCAACCCGGATGTGTTCGTCGCCCAGGAGCAGAACCCGGTCGTGGTGGTAGCCGACCCTGGGCAGTGCGCGTTCCAGTTCGACCCGGTGGGCAAGGCCAAATTCACCAGTTCTTGCGACATCGCCAAGAGCCTGCTGGCCAAGCGGGCGATCCCCTACGAAAACCAGAAAGCCGAGCCGGGCAGCGTGGCGCAGATCCGCATTGGTGAGCGGGTGATCCCAAGCTTCGAGGGCAGCAGCCTGGCGGCGGCGGATCTCAAGACCCAAGGAGATGCTTTCACCGCGACGTTGACGGGTGCATTGAAAGAGGCCGGTTACCCGGAAAAAGCCGACCCGGCGAAGATCCATTACCCGATGGTGCTGTTGCTGCTGACCATTCTGGTGATCTACGTGACCATGGTGTACGGGCCGATTGCAGCATGGCTGGTGGAGTTGTTCCCGGCGCGTATCCGCTACACCTCGATGTCGCTGCCGTACCATATCGGTAATGGCTGGTTCGGCGGTTTCCTGCCGACCGTGGCCTTTGCCATGGTGGCGGCGACCGGGGATATCTACTACGGGCTGTGGTACCCGATCGTGATTGCAGTGATGACGGCGGTGTTGGGGATCTTCTTCATGCCGGAAACCAAGGACCGGGACATTACCCACACTTGAGTTTTGGGGTGAGGCTGCCGGCCCTATCGCCGGCAAGCCGGCTCCCCCAGGTACACCACAGGTTTCAAGACTTGTGATGTACCTGTGGGAGCCGGCTTGCCGGCGATAGGGCCGGTGCAGTCAGTCGAAGTAGCCGCGCAAGGTATAGGCGTACCCCATGTCCACGGCTTTGCCTTCCCCCCGGCTCCAGCGCTTTTTCATCACGAACTCGAACGCCGGCTCGTACAGGCCATCACGCACCACCGCCCCGCCCAGCACTTCGACGTCATACCAGCCATTGTCCACCTCGACGATCGGCCGCCCAGGTACCTGGTAGCGGGCCAGCAGGTCGCCGAGGGTCTTGGGCGTGAAATGCTGCAGGATGCGCCAGGTGTAGAGCATCACGGAACGGTTCTGAACCTGCAGCACGTAGCCATTGCGCCGATGTTTCAGGCGGCTGCCGGGCTCGAGCAGGGCTGGCGGGTGACCATCGAGGGTGAAGATGATGTGGTAGGGCAGGTTGTCGATCCCGGCCAGGGGTAACACGACGCCTTCCTGCACGGCCAGGTCGCCGCTGTCGCCATGGGTGAATGCGTTGGCCAGGTCGGCAGGCAGCTGGTGTTCGTGCTTGAAACGGTCGAGCAACTGGATGTCACCGACCAGGAAGTAGTCGACCAGGTCGTTGAGCACTTCGCTGAATTCGTGGCGCATTTGGCTTCCTTATTGTGGCTCACGGGCAACAGCAACCAATTTAGCGAATGGGTACCCCGCCTGCCAGCGGCCAGGGTCAGTGCTTCTGGGCGATCTGGATCAGGTTGCCGCAGGTGTCATCGAACACGGCAATGGTGACCGGGCCCAGCTGGGTGGGCTCCTTGGTGAACTTCACACCGGCCTTGCACAAGCGGGTGTACTCGGCCTGGATATCGCGCACGCCAAACGAGGTGGCCGGAATGCCATCTTGCCTGAGGGCAGCCTTGTAGGTTCTGGCAGCCGGGTGCGTGTCAGGCTCCAGCACGAGCTGTACACCGTTCGGGTCGTTGGGCGAGGTGAGGGTGAGCCAGCGATACTGGCCCATGGGTATATCGTCCTTGGGCTCGAAGCCGAGCACATAGTGGTAGAACGCCAGGGCCTTGGCCTGGTCGTCGACGAGGATGCTGGTGACAACGATCTTCATAGGCGTACACCGTACCTGTGGCGCGTTAGGTTCAGTAAAGACGCTCTGCCAGGCACCTGCGAAAAAAAATGTGCTCAAGCCATAGGCAAAACCTTTATCACCCGGCAACCTGTGCCCTGCGCCCGCAAGGTAAAGTGACAGGAAAATTCCCACGGCGCTGATCGGCGCCAGAGAGGTGCCTGTGGCTTCCTACACCCTGCGACAACTCAAGTATTTCGTCACCACCGTCGAGGCCGGCAGTGTTGCCGAAGCATCGCGCCAGCTGTACATCGCCCAACCGTCGATTTCAACGGCGATCAAGAGCCTGGAAGAGAGCTTCGGTGTGCAGCTGTTCATCCGCCACCACGCCCAGGGCGTGTCGTTGACCCCCAGCGGCAAGCGCTTCTATGCCAAGACCAAGACGCTGCTGCAGATGACCCACGAGTTCGAGCAGAACGCCCTGGCCGACAACGACACCGTGGCCGGGCAGATCGACATCGGTTGCTTCGAAACCGTGGCGCCGTTGTACCTGCCGCGTTTGATCGCCGGTTTTCGCCAGCGCTACCCGGGCGTCGACATTCGCCTGCGCGATGGCGAACAGCAAGACCTGATCCAGGGCCTGACGGCAGGCACTTTCGATTTGGCGTTTCTCTACGATCACGACCTGGACAACACCATCGAGGCCGAGCCGCTGATGCCGCCGCAGAAGCCTTATGTGCTACTGCCCGAGAAGCACCGCTTCGCAGGCCAGGCACAGGTGTCGCTGCGCGACCTGTGCCCCGAGCCGATGATCCTGCTGGACGTGGCGCCGAGCCGTACTTATTTCGTCAGCCTGTTCAATGAAATGGGCCTGACGCCGAACATCGTGTTCAGTTCGCCGTCGATCGAGATGGTGCGCGGGATGGTGGGGCAGGGCTTCGGGTTTTCGCTGCTGGTGACCCGGCCACATTCGGAATACACCTATGACGGGCAGAAGCTGGTGACGCTGGACATTACCGAGCCCGTGGCCCTGTCGGGGCTGGCGGCGGCGCGGCTGAAGCGGGTGCAGTTGACCAAGCCGGCGCAGCTGTTCGTGGATTTCTGCCGGGAAGAGTTGGCCAAGTTCTGAAATGGTTGGGGCCGCGTTGCGGCCCTTTCGCGACACAAGGCCGCTCCTACAGCGATACTTGTAGGAGCGGCCTTGTGTCGCGAATGGGGCGCAAAGCGCCCCCGGCTATGTCACCGAATCACTCCTGATCCGGAATCACCGCAATCACATCGATCTCCATCAGCCACTCAGCCTGAGCCAGGCCCGCCACCACCAACCCGGTGGAAATCGGGAACACGCCCTTGAGCCATTTGCCCACTTCCTTGTACACCGGCTCGCGGAAACGCGGATCGGTGATGTAGGTGGTGGTCTTGACGATGTGCGACAGGTCCGAGCCTGCTTCTTCAAGCAGCTGCTTGACGTTCTTCATCGCCTGTTCGGTTTGCGCCCGTGGGTCGCCCAGGCCTACCAGGCGCCCTTCGAAGTCGGTACCGACCTGGCCACGCACGTAGACGGTGTTGCCCGCGCGCACGGCCTGGCACAGGTCGTTGTCCAGGGTCTGGTTAGGGTAGGTGACCTTGGTGTTGAACATGCGGATGCGAGTGTGAGTAGGCATCAGTGGGCTCCGAGGGTGCTGACGTTGCTGATCGAGGAAGTGTGTTGCTCATCCGCATCACGCTGTTCGCGATCGCGGTAGGCCAGGTAGGTGCGTTGGGTGGCAATGTGGCCGGCGACGTGCTTGGCGTCGTGCCACACGCCCCAGATGAACGACGAGCCACGGCGCGACAGCCACGGCAGGCCGAGGAAGTACACGCCTGGCTCGCGGGATACGCCGCGCTGGTGCTGAGGCTTGCCGTTGGCATCGAAGGTGTCGACCTGCAGCCAGCTGAAGTCCACGCCATAACCGGTGGCCCAGATGATGCTGGTGACGCCGGCCTTGGCCAGGTCCAGTTCCTGCAGCGGGTTGCTGATGCAATCCGGGTCGGGCAGGCGGTTGCGGGCCTCGGGCTCTTCCGGCAGGTCCAGGCCGTTGCGCTCGACATAGGCATCGGCGGCATCGAGCAGGGCCAGGTAGTTCTCGTCGCCGCGCTGGATGTTCTCGGCCAGGTTGTCCTGGAAACGCGCCACGCCGTTGTCGAACGACTGGGTCAGGCCGACCAGGGTCATGCCCTGGTGGGCGAGGGCGCGGAAGTCCACGGTGTGACCGCCACGGGCGCCGCTGACGGCGATGGTCACGTGCTCGCGGCCCGGTTTGGCGATCTCGGCATCCCACTCGCCCAGCACACCCAGCCACCAGCAGAAGTCACGGTTGCGGTAGGCCCGTGGCGGGCGGTCGTGGGCGCCGACCGACAGGTACACCTGGCGCCCGGCACGCATCAGTTCTTCGGCGATCTGCACGCCCGAGGAACCGGCACCCACCACCAGCACGGCGCCTTGCGGCAGTTGCTCGGGGTTGAAGTAGGCGGCGGAGTGGATCTGGTGCAGCTGCTCGTCCTTGGGCGCAATGGCCGGGATCACCGGGCGCTGGAACGGGCCGGTGGCGGCGACCACGCGGTTGGCGCGGATCATGCCTTCATTGGTTTCGATGGTGAAGCCTGGGCGGTCGGCATTGCGCACCACTTTCTTCACTTCGATACCGGTGCGCACCGGCAGGTTGTATTTGCGCACGTACTGCTCGAAGTAGTCGGCCACCTGTTCCTTGCCGGCGAACGCATCGGCGTCGAGGTTGAATTCCAGGCCGGGGAAGCGGTCGTGCCAGACTGGCCCGTTGGCCACCAGCGAATCCCAGCGACCGGTGCGCCAGGCCTCGGCGATACGCTTGCGTTCCAGCACCAGGTGCGGCACGCCAAGCTTGCTCAGGTGTTCGCTCATGGCCACGCCGGCTTGGCCGGCGCCGACGACCAGGGTGTCGATTTCGATATTGTTCAGTGTCATGTCCGAGCCCTTGTTCAGGCGGTTTTTGTCAGGTCGGTTTGGAGGACCGCCGTTACCTGGGGCCAGACTAGGGATGCAGGGGGAATCGCGAAAATAGTATTTAGCTAGTGCTTGCCGATAAAACGGCGAAGGCCTTGAGGGGCAAGGCCTGCGTGAAGGTTTTGCGCTGTTTTGCGCGTGTTTTAAAGGGCGCTTTGCAGCCTTAGTTTTTTCCTGTTCAAGGCACAGGAAAAAGGTCGTTTCGCGCACTAGAGGCTTCTGTTCAGATTGCCTGCAATCGCACAGAACAACAGGAGCATTCACATGACCTTTTCCATCATCGGTCGCTGCCAGGAAACCGGCCAGGTCGGTATCGCCATCAGCTCGTCGAGTATCGCCGTTGGCGCGCGTTGCCCATGGGTACGTGCCGGTGTCGGCGCCGTCGCCACCCAGAACATCACCTTGCCTGCACTGGGGCCGCAGATCCTCGATGCCCTGGAACAGGGCCAGATGCCGCCCGCCGCGGCATTGGACCGGGTGCTCAGCGCCAATGGCTGGAGCGAGTACCGCCAGGTCACGGTGATTGACAGTCAAGGCCAGGTCGCCCTGTTCACCGGCAAGGAAGCATTGGGCGTGCACAACGCCGTTGCCGGTGAGCAATGCGCTGCGGCCGGTAACCTGTTGTCTTCGCTGCAGGTGATCGAGGCCATGGTGCAGGCCTTCGAACAGGCCGGTGGGCACCTGGCTGATCGTCTGCTGGCGGCCATGCACGCGGCGATGGCCGCCGGTGGCGAGGCGGGGCCGGTGCACTCGGCGGCGCTGAAGATCGCCGGCGAGCTGACCTGGCCGTTGGTGGACCTGCGTGTGGACTGGGCCGACGAAGACCCGATCGGCGTGCTCGACGGCCTGTGGCAGGCGTATCGCCCGCAGATGCAGGACTACGTCACCCGCGCCCTCGACCCGACCACCGCGCCAAGCTATGGGGTGCCGGGTGATGAGTGAGTTCAGCAGCCGCGCCTTGTTGGCGCGGTTGGTCGGCTTTGCCACGGTCAGCCGCGATTCCAACCTGCAACTGATCGGCTTCGTGCGTGATTACCTGGCGGGCCTTGGCGTGGACAGCGAGCTGTTCCTCAACCCTGAAGGTACCAAGGCCAACCTGTTCGCCACCATCGGCCCCAAGGATGTGGGCGGTGTGGTGTTGTCCGGCCATACCGACGTGGTGCCCGTGGATGGCCAGGCCTGGACGGTCGAGCCGTTTGCTCTGAGTGAGCGCGACGGGCGCCTGTATGGCCGCGGCACGGCCGACATGAAAGGCTTCATCGCCTCGGTGCTGGCAGCGGTGCCGGCGTTTCTGGCGCAACCACTGCGCATGCCGGTGCACCTGGCGTTTTCCTATGACGAGGAAGTCGGTTGCCTGGGCGTGCGCTCGATGCTGGCCGCCCTGCAACAGCGCCCGCACAAGCCCCGGCTGTGCCTGATCGGCGAACCCACCGAGCTCAAGCCGGTTCTCGGGCACAAGGGCAAGCTGGCCATGCGCTGCCAGGTGCAGGGCGCTGCCTGCCATTCGGCGTATGCGCCTTACGGGGTCAATGCCATCGAGTACGCCGCCAAGTTGATCGGCAAGTTGGGCGAGATCGGCGAGGCGCTGGCGCTGCCCGAACACCATGACGAACGTTTCGACCCGCCGTTCTCGACCGTGCAGGCCGGCGTGATCAACGGCGGCAGGGCGCTGAACATCGTGCCCGAGGAATGCACGTTCGACTTCGAGGTGCGTGCCTTGCCGGGGTTCGAGGCCCAGGCTGTGGCTGACCAGTTGCAGACCTATGCCGAGTCCCAATTGTTGCCGCGCATGCGCAAGGTCAACGCGGCCAGTGCGATTCGTCTGGCCCCGTTGAGTGCCTACCCGGGGTTGGCCACCCCGGCGGACAGCGAGGCGGCGCGGTTGGTGGCGCTGCTCAGTGGTTCGGAGGATTTCGGGACGGTGGCGTTCGGCACCGAAGGTGGGTTGTTCGACCAGGCCGGCATCCCCACGGTGGTGTGCGGACCGGGTAGCATGGATCAGGGGCACAAGCCGGATGAGTACGTCAGTGTCGAGCAGTTGCAGGGGTGTGATGCGATGCTGCTGAGGCTGGTGGATTACCTCAAGCAGGGCTGATTGCGCTGGCCCATCGCCGGCAAGCCGGCTCCCACAGGTACTGCACTGAACCCTGTGGGAGCCGGCTTGCCGGCGATGGGCCGCAAAGCGGCCCCAGGGCCTTAGAAGATCGCCTTGACCTGCAACCCAACCACCAGCGCGTTATCGATGGCCTTCCCGGAGAACGCCCCCGGCTCGATGATGTATTGCACATCGGGCCGCAGGTTCAGCCACGGCGTTGCCTGGTAGCCATAACTCAATTCGATCAGCTGCTCTGCACTGTCGATATTCGGGAAGGGCTGCCCGGCATTGAACGCCGCGTCCTCCAGCACGTCGCGGCTGCGCGGGTTGGGCACGGCGCGGCCATAACCCAGGGCCACGGTGTCGCGCGGACGCCCCTCGAACGGCTTGTACAGCACCACGCCTGTGCCATACCACTTGGTGAACGGCGAGGCGGCCTCGCTCGATGCCGAATATTGGCCAAAGGCGTGTAAGCTGCGGCCTGGCGAGCCGGCATCGTTCCACACCGCCTGGTCGATCAGCACATAGTGGCCGCCTCGGCCGGATACTTCCTCGTCGCTGCCAATGCGCTTCACGTCGGAGCTGTCGTAGTAGTAACCCAGCTTGTACTCACCCGGCAGCTCGCCCTGCAGCTTGTACACCAGCTCCACCGGAAGCACCGTACCGGTCGTGTGCTTTGGCCCCAGGTGCCAGGCACGGCTGGAATTGCCGTTACTTTCCGGGTCGACATTGAACGCTGCCACACGAAGCTGCCAGGACGGCGACAGGTCGTACTTCACACGCACGCCCAGGTGGGCGTTGGGGTAGTTGGTCCAGCCGCTGCCGCCGGACATGTTCAGCGGGTGGCCGCAGAAGCCTGCGTTCATGAAGTTGCACAGGATGCCGCTGTCCAGGCCGCCGAGGTCGTTGCCCATGGCCATGTAGCCGAGCTTGACGTTGAGCGCCGGGGTGAACAGCGTGCGCTCGTAGCTCAGCTCGGTCAGGCGGGTGTACAGGCCACCGAAGTTTTCCTGGATCGGCAGGCGGTTGCCTACCAGGTCTTCCGAGGCGCTGTTGCCGCGACGGTCGTTGATCGTCAGCTGGACCTTGCCGCCGTTGTCCAGGCCATACAGCTTCGACAGGTCGAACTGCACGCCGAGCTTGAGGTTCTGCGAGTAGCGGGCCGAGCGGTGCAGGCCGCCGTGGGCGTTGTAGGCGGTTTCACCGCTGTAGTCGCCGGTGAACTTGATACCGTCATCTTCGAGCTGGTGACGCAGGCCGCCCCAGTCGCCGGTCATTGTGTTGCGGGTCATCAGGTCGCCTTCGGCCATGGCGGTGGTGCTGGCCAGGGCAATCAGCAGGGGGGAAGTGATGCGAAAAGCGGATGGCATTGCGGGTTCTCGATTGATCTTTCAGGGCCTCATCGCCGGCAAGCCTGCTCCCAAAGGTACTGCAGCGAACCTTGTGGGAGCCGGCTTGCCGGCGATGGAAACGACGCGATTTATGGCAGGGCGTAAGAAATCACATAGTCGCCACGGTCAGTCGACTGACGGGCGCCGCCGGCGGTGATGACCACATACTGCTTGCCGGTCTTCGGCGAAACGTAGGTCATCGGGCCACCCTGGCTACCCACTGGCAGTCGGGCTTTCCAGACTTCGTTGCCGTTGCTGCTGTCGTAGGCGCGCAGGTAGAAGTCCTGGGTGCCGGCGATGAACACCAGGCCGCCTTGGGTCGACAGGGTGCCGCCGAGGGTCGGCAGGCCGATCTTGATCGGCAGGTGCATGCGGATACCGAGCGGACCTGTGTCTTCCACGGTACCCACTGGCACCTGCCAGGCGATCTGGCGGGTCTTCATGTCGATGGCGGTCAGGGTGCCGAACGGAGGCGCCTGGCACGGGATGCCGGCGACCGACAGGAAGCGGTTCTTGTTCACCGCATACGGGGTGCCCTTGAGCGGCACGGCGCCCATGCCGGTGTTCAGCGCTTCGCCACCGGAGGTGGCCTGGCCCTTGTTCTGCGACGGGATCATCTGAATCCACAGGCCCAGGCGCATGTCGTTGACGAAGATGAAACCATGCACCGGGTCAGTGGAAATGCTGCCCCAGTTCATGCCACCCAGCGAGCCCGGGAAGCTCAGCGACAGGTCGGTGCCTGGCGCGGTGTACAGGCCGTCGTAGCGCATCTTCTTGAAGTCGATGCGGCACAGTAGCTGGTCATACGGAGTGGCGCCCCACATGTCCGATTCGGTCAGGGTCTGCGCGCCGATCTGCGGCATGCCCACCGATTTGGGCTGGGTCGGGGCGTACGGCTCGTTGGGAATGTTGCTGGGCTTGACCGGTACTTCGTCGACCTGGGTCAGCGGCTTGCCGGTGGCGCGGTCGAGCACGTAGATCTGTCCGGCCTTGGTGCCGATCACCACCGCAGGGACCGACTGGCCGTCGTCCTTGGTGAAGTCGATCAGGCTCGGCTGCATCGGCAGGTCGAAGTCCCAGAGGTCGTTGTGCACGGTCTGGAACACCCACTTTTGGTTGCCGGTGGTGGCGTCCAGGGCCAGTACCGAAGCGCCGTAGGTGTGGTCCAGCTTGCTACGTTCGACGCCATAGATGTCGGTGGACGACGAACCCATCGGCAGGAATACGGTGTTCATCGCCGGGTCGTAGGACATCGGCGCCCAGCTGTTCGGGGTGCTGCGCACATAGCTGCTGCCTTCGGCAGGCGCGTTGCGATCTTCCGGGTTGCCCGGGTCGAAGGCCCAGCGCATTTCACCGGTGATCACGTCGAAGCCACGGATCACCCCGCCAGGCATGTCGGTCTGGACGTTGTCGGCGACACGCCCGCCCACCACCACGGTGGTCCCGGCCATCAGCGGCGCGGACGACAGCTGGTAGTAGGAGTCCGGTACGTTACCCAGGCCGGCCATCAGGTTGACCTGGCCGTTGTTGCCGAAGCCCTGGCAGAACGCGCCGGTGTCGGCGTCGACCGCGATCAGGCGGCCGTCGATGGTGTTGGTCAGCAGGCGACGCTGGCAGTTGGCACCGGCCGCTACGCTGGCGACGGTGATCGGCGAGCTGTTCGGCTGGGTCGGCTGGGCGATGGCGCCCGTGGCGTCGAAGTAGGCCATGCCGCGGCAACGCTGCCAGACCTTGGACTGGGCATTGATCGCGTTCTTCCACAGCTCTTTGCCGGTGTCGGCGTCCAGGGCGATCAGGTTGTTGTGCGGGGTGCAGATGAACACCTTGTTGCCGACCTGCAGCGGGGTCAGCTGGTCTTCGGCACCGTTGCCGTCGCTGATCGCCACGTCGCCGGTGTGGTAGGTCCAGGCCACTTTCAGCTTGTCGACGTTGTCGCGGTTGATCTGGTCCAGTGCGGCAAAGCGGCTGCCACCTTCGGTGTTGCCGTAGTGGGCCCAGTCTTTCTGCCCCTTGCCGGCTTCGACCGGGGTCATGCCCGGGCCTTTACCGGTGGGCGCAACGCTTGGGTGGGCGACGAACATGTTGCCGGCAGCGATCACCAGCACCACGGCCAGCACGCCAGCGATGCCGTAGGCACCACGGCCGGTGCTGCCGCCATTGGCGCGCACCAGCAGCGGATAGACCGCCGCCACCACCATGCCGATCGCAGCGAACATGAACAGGCGCGAGAACAGTGGCCAGAACACCAGCCCGGCATCGATCAGCGCCCACAGCGCGGTGCCGACCAGGAATGCCGCGTACAGCCAGGCACCGGCCCGTTTGCGGCGGGCGATGAGGACACCGGCGATGGCCATGGCCAGGCCGCCGATCAGGAAGTACCAGGAACCGCCCAGGCCGGCCAGCTTGACGCCGCCAGCAGCCAGGAGGAGGCCGAGCAGGGCGATGATCACGCCCAGGCCGACCAGAATGAGTTTTGTGGCGCCAGAGGCGCGCGGTGTTTCGTTCATGCCAGGGATCTCAGCAGGTGGAATGCGCGCAGTTTAAGCCCTTAGCAAGCTAATTAACAAGTTAGTACATATTCTTCTGAGGCTGATTGTCGCAGGGCTGAACTTGCAGGCTGGTCGCGAAAAGTCTAGAACATGCGTTGAAAATTGCAGAAAACAGCACGTTTGATTCACGGCTTGAGGAGTGGTCAGACTTTTGTATTAGGCATGAAGGCCTGCCGCAGGCAGGCCCTTTTTTGCTTAAAACTGATACTTGGCGGTGAGGATTGCTGCCCTGTCGGGGCCATACTCGATGGCCGAGGAGCGCGCGGCGTTGCCGTTTTGCTGGCGCACCCGTTCCACGTAGGCTTTGTCAAACAGGTTGTTGACGTTCAACTGCAAGTCAAGTTGCCGGTTCACCTGATAACCGAGCATGGCGTTGTGCAGCCAGTAGGCATCGAGTTTGGCGGTGGTGCTGGAGGTGACATTGCGTTCGCTGATATACCGGGCGCCATAGCCGAAGGTCCAGCCAGGGGTGAGCCGGTAGGTGGTCCACAGGTTCATCGAACGGGGCGGGGTGTTGGCCAGCGCATGCCCCTTGCTGGCGAAGCTGTTGCCGCTTGCGGTGGCCTTGAGCGTCTCACTGTCGAGGAAGGTGTAATTGGCGAACACCGTCCAGCGTTCGCTCAGATGGCCCGTGAGGCCAAGTTCCAGGCCTTGTACACGTTGTTTACCGGACAGCTGGGTGGAGCCGTCAGCCAGCGTCTCGCGGGCGTTGCTCTTGACGATATGGAACAGCGCTGCATCGAGCTCCAATTGTTGGTCGAGCAACGCCAACTTGCTGCCGAGCTCCCAGCTCTGATTTCTTTCCGGAGCAAGCCCTTCGGTTGCCGCGGTCAGGCCCCGGGCATTACCGGCCAGTGATTCGGCCGACGGGTTGAAGGAGTTGCCCCAGGCAAGGTACACGCGGCCGTGTTCGGTGGGCTTGTAGACCAGCCCCGCGCGGCTGCTCAGGGGGGTGTCCACGGAATTGAACGCCGAGGTGCGTACGTGGGCCGGGGAATAGCCTTTGGCGCTGCCGGCGAAACGGTCTTGGCGCAGGCCAAGGTGCAGGTCCCAGCGTTCACTCAGGGCCACGGTGTCGAACAGGTAGATGGCCTGGTTGTCCAGCGCGGTTTCGCTGTACCCCGTGACAGCCTTTTCCACTGGGCCGTACCAGTAACCGGGTGGGTTCCCCAGGTCGTAACCGTTGGCGGGGTAGCGCGTGGTGCCGAGGCCGTGATCGTAGGTTTTCAGGTCCAGCGTTTCGCGGGACAGCTCTACGCCGACTACCCAGTCGTGGCCCACGCCCAACAGCTGGTCGTGGCCTAGCAGGCTGGTCTGGCTGATCCACATCTGCGTGGTGGCGTCGCGGCCGTACCCCTGTGGCCCGGCCGGGCAGTAGCGCCCAGGTGGCAAACCCTCGGTATTGACGTGGGAGGCGGACACCACCGTGTCACGCCTGAGCTGTCCATAGCGGGCCAGTTGCTGCAGGCGCAATCGCTCGTTGAAGTCATGCTCCAGGTTGAGCGTGAACTGGTTCTGTTCGATGTGTTCCTTATCGAGGTTTTTCCAGCCGAAGTATTGCTTGCGCTCGACACCTGCCAGACGCTTGCCATCAAGAGCCGGTACTCCGTAGTCCGGCAGGTTGTCATCACGCTGATGCACGGCGCTCAGGGTCAGCCAGGTGGCGTCGCCTAGGCCGAGTTGCAGGGCCGGTGCAATGCCCCTGCGTTTCTGGTCGATGCCGGGGCGACCGGGCACTTCGTTGCTGTGCGCCATCAGGTTGATACGCGCGGCGCTACCCTGGCCGACATCGTTCAGTGGCTGGTTGCTGTCCAGGGTCAGGCGTTGATAGCCGGCGCTGCCCAGGCTGCCGCCCAGGTGGGTGAAAGCCTGTTGCTCGGGCTGCTTGCTGATCAGGTTGATGCTACCGCCGGTGGTGCCGGCGCCGCCGAACACTGAACTGGGGCCTTTGACGACCTCGACCTGTTCGGTGTTGAAGGTGTCGGAACGCGTGGTCTGTGCACTGTCGCGCAGGCCGTCGACCTGGATGTTGTTGCTGGCCGAGAAGCCGCGGATGTTGATGCTGTCACCAGAGCCGCCACCGCCTTCACCGGCATTGAAAGTGATGCCTGAAACGTTCGACAGCACCTGGCGCAAGCCTAGCGCCTGTTGCTGGGCGAGCACAGGAGCAGGGACCACGTTGATGGTCTGTGGGGTATCGAGCAATGGGGCACTGTGTTTGATCGATGCCGAGCGTTCGGTACGTGGGCTGATCGCGGCTGGCGCCGTGACATCCGTTTCCTCCAGCTCGATCAAGGGTGGCGCGGCGAGGGCATTGCCACACAGGGAAGCGGCACCTAGGCCGAAGGCGGTGCTGCGCAGGGCGCTGCGGATATTGCGGTCGGTAGTGAGGTCATGCATGTTCGAACGTCCAGCGTTGGAGAGTGAAGCCGAGCTGTGAGTGATTTTTCACAGGCAAGCGGGGGCACTGCGCCACGGCCACAGGCCGCGCAGGCGTTTAGAAAGGATGAATTGGGGCGATCAGGTCAGCTGACAGGCCAGGGCGTTGTGCTGTCGTAGAACACGGCAAGCCAGACGGTGTGGGTGCCTTGGGCGGTCCATTCCACGCGATGTCGACAGTGCGCCGGGATGTCCAGGCAATCACCGGGTGCCAGCGACCGGGTGTGGGCTTCATGCTCCAGGCGCAGTCCGGCACTGCCGCTCAGCAGCAAGATCCATTCGCCTTCGGGCTGGTCGTACCAGAAGCCAGGTGGGCTGCACTGGCCACTGGAAACGATGCGCTCGATGCGCAGGCCAGGGCGTTTGAGCAGGTCGTCGACCCACTCTGGCGTGGCAGGGTCACAAGGGGGGAGAGGGGTCAGCACGTTGGTGAGTGTCATAGGAAATCTCGCTCTTCGGGAGGTAATTCACTATGGACTTCATCGAAAGGCGGCGCGCTTCTTGACCGCCTATCCGGGATGTAGGAATTGTCTGAGACTTAAAAAAAAAGGGTACATCTGGACAAGCTTCTGGCGATCCGGCGGTGCCGCTCGCCCTAACGCCCGAGCGGCAAGGCCACGCCGATCAAGGCAAACAAGCTCCCGCAGCAGCGATTGAAACCCTTGCCGCCCTTGGCCAACCAGGGCTTGATACGAAACGCCAGGCGCGCCAGCAGGTACTCGACCACGAACTCCACGCTGGCGAACGTAGCAGCCATGATCACGAACTGCAGGAACAAGCCGCGCTGCGGGTCGATGAACTGCGGCAGGAACGCGCCGTAGAACAGCAGCACCTTGGGGTTGGCCATGGCCGACAGCAGGCCCTGGCGGAACATGCCGGCGTTGCTCAAGCGCGCAGCTCGCGCATTCACGTCCAGGTGCAAGGCCGGGCTGCGCCAGAGCTGGATACCCAGCCATACCAGGTAGGCCCCGCCTACCCACTTCAGCACGGTCAGCACCGATGCCGAGGTCTGCAGCAAGGCGCTCAGGCCGAACATGGCCAGGGCGATCAATGCACTGAAACCGAACACCCCGCCAACGATGGTGAACAAGGTCCGTCGCGCGCCGTACAGCGCGCCGTGGGTCAGGGCCAGCAAGCTGTTGGGGCCCGGGGTAAGCGACAGGCCGATGCTCGCCAGCAGGTAGATGAGCCAGGTATCCAGTGCCATGGAAAATGCCTTGTGTGAGCGAAGGCGGCCAGTTTAAGGGACGGCCAGGAATGCCAAGGGTATTATCTGGACATCCTATGGTGCTTTCTGGACATTCCACCGTGCCCCCTGATATCCGTTTGCTGATCCTGCCACTGCCGGAATTCGCCCTGCTGCCTTTTGGCGCCTTTCTCGACAAACTGCGTTTCAGTGCAGACGATGAGGACTACAGCCGCCAACGCTATTGCGCCTGGACGCTGGGTAGCCTGACGGGTGAACCGGTGATGTCGAGCAGCGGGGCGGTGCTGCAGGTCGAGGCCATCGCCCAGCAGCGGCTTGCGGACTACGACTACCTGGTGCTGTTTGGCGGCCGCAATGCCGGGGCCACGGCGCGCCTTGCGCCGCAATACAAAAACCTGCTCAAGCGCGCGACGCGGGCTGGCGTGAAGCTGGTTGGCATCGACAATGCCGCGTTTCTGCTGGCGGCCTGCGGCTTGCTGGACGGGCACAAGGTGGTGGTGCACTGGCGGCATGAAGCCGAGTTTCGCGCCAGCTTCCCTCACCTTGAGGTGCTGCGTGAACAGTTGTATTGCATCGACAGGGGGCGTATCACCTGCGCCGGCGGTACGGCTGCCATCGACCTTGCCGTGGAACTGCTGTCACACGGCTGCGGGCGCGCCCGTGCGCTCAAGGGCCTGGCCGACATGCTGGTGGACGAGTCCCGGAACAGCCGCCATGCCCTGCGTTCGCTGGAGGCAGGGGCAGGGCAGGGGCGTCAGGTGCAGCGCGCCCTGGCGCTGATGCGACACCACATGGCGGCGCGCCTGTCCATCGAGCAATTGGCGGCCGAGCTGGGCATCAGCCGGCGGCAGCTGGACCGTCAGTTCCAGGCCAGCCATGGCATGAGCGCCAAGGCTTGGTGGCAGGAGATGCGCCTGCAGCAGGCGCGCTGGCGGTTGCTCAATTCCAGCCACAGCCTGGGGCAGATCGCCGATGAGGTGGGGCTGGGCGATGCCAGTTACTTGGGGAGATGCGTGCGGCAACGCTTTGGGTGCACGGCGATGGCGTTGCGTGAGCAACAGTCTTGCTCAATTTCCAAGCACTGACGCGATCCCGGCTCCCACAGGGATCGGGGTGTTTTCAGAAGTGAAACTGATTACTGCGGTGTGCCAAACAACCCCGTCCAGTAGATCCCGGCATCGCTCTTCGGGTCCACGGCATAGGCGGCGCCCATCTCGCGAAAATCCGGGTTCATCAGCGTGGCGCAATGCCCGGGGCTGGCCAGCCAGCCATCCACCACCTTCTGCGCACTGTCGCGCCCGGCGGCGATGTTCTCGCCGATCTGCTGGTACAGGTAGCCGGCCAGCTCCGCCCGGTCACCCGGGGTGCGGCCATCGCGGTCGATGTGGTCGAAGAAATTCTGGTTGGCCATCGCCCGCGTATGGCCGGCCGCCACGCCGGCGAGGGCGGTACTCCAGGTCAGCGCCGATGTCGCCGCGAACGGCTGGCCACCACATTGGCGCGGCGCCTTGCGCGCCACATTGATGGCTTGCATCAGCTTCTGCCCCTCGGCCTGCCAATCACCCAGGCGCCCGCTCAACAAGGGGCGGGCCAGCACGATGCGCCAGTCGCGGCCTTCCTGGCTGACGCCGATATCGACGAACTGCGGGTCGAGCACCACCTGGCAGAAGCTCTCTTCGATGGCATGCATCGCGGCGCGAGCGTCGCGCGGGCCGGACAGGCTGATGGCCTGGACGTTGACCATCGGGTAGGCGGCGCGGGTCATGGCCTGCTGCAGGTCGCGAGTGCCTTCCGGCGACAGCGCCAGGCGGGTGTCGCTATTGAGCGGTGGCAGTTCCAGCGATGCCTCGCCGCCACAGGGCTGGGCCTGGCTGCGGTAGGTATTGATCGACTCGATCAGCTGCGCCTCTTCGCCGGTGGCGGCCAGGCTCCCGGTCGTGACGACCAGGCCCAGCGACAAGGCGGCAACGGATGACAGGACGCGCATGTGGATCTCCCTGTGACTGGCAGCGTCTTGGTATGCGCTGCTCATCCTACACAAGCCCAGGGCTTTTGGCCCGGAATCGTGCATCGCGAAGTAAACGCCGGCAAAGGCTTGCAGGCGGCAAAAGAGGGAGTAGACCACTGGTCGACAAAAAAGTGCGAAACATTGTTAAATATTCGTAATATCGGCTGTAAACAATACGCAATTGAAAATGATTGCGCTTGCCAGGGAGGCTTTACTTAGAACACCGGAGCCTTGCATGGCACGCTTCCCTTCGTATCGGTTGACCTTCTTCGTTGCTTGCTGTTCCGTTGCCGTCAGTGCCCAGGCGGCCGACGGCGCCATCGAACTCGATGCCACCGCCATCAATGCCGAGGCTGGACAGCCCAAGGGCGAACCACCGCCAGCCTTTGCCGGTGGCCAGGTCGCGCGCGGCGGGCAGATGGGCGTGTTGGGCAACCAGGACATGATGGACGTGCCCTTTACCATGACCAGCTACACCTCGCAGCTGATCGAGGACCAACAGGCCGAGGACATCGGCGATGTGCTGCTCAACGACCCTTCGGTGCGCCAGTCGTTCGGCTTCGGTAACCAGTCCCAGGTCTTCGTCATCCGTGGGCTGCCGCTCAATGGCGACGATGTGGCGTTCAATGGTCTGTACGGTGTGCTGCCACGGCAGATGATTTCCACCGATGCCGTGGAGCGGGTAGAAGTGCTCAAGGGCCCCAACGCTTTCCTCAACGGTGCCAGCCCCACCGGCACCGGCCTTGGCGGCAACGTCAACCTGCAGCCCAAGCGCGCGGGTGATACGCCAACCCGGCGCTACACCCAGGACATCAGCAGCGATGGCCGCCTCGGCGAGCACCTGGATCTGGGCCAGCGCTTTGGTGAGGACAACCGCTTTGGCGTGCGCCTGAACCTGTCGCAGCGCGAAGGCGAAACCGCGGTCGACGATCAGGACCAGCGCAGCAAGCTGTTCATCGTCGGCCTCGACTACCGTGGCGACAACTTCCGCCTCTCTACCGACATCGGTTACCAGAAACAGCGGGTCAACCACATGCGCAACTCGGTGCGCCTGGGCGCTGGCCTGACCGATATCCCGCGTGCGCCGGATGCCGATCACAACTACGGCCAGGACTGGTCATGGACCGAGACCGAGGACACCTTCGGCATGGTCCGCGGCGACTACGACTTCAACGAAAACTGGAGCGGCTACCTGGCCGGTGGCCTCAAGCACACACACGAAAACGGCTTCTACGGCACGCCGATCCTCACCAATGCGGCCACCGGCGCGGCCACCGGCGCGGCCACCATCGGCGGGTCGGAGATCCCCCACAACGAGGACAACAGCACGCTGATGGGCGGCATCAATGGCCGCTTGCAGACGGGCCCGGTCAGTCATCAGCTGAACCTCGGCGCAGCCAGCATCTGGACCCAGCAGGAAAACGCCTTCGTCTTCTACAATTCGCAAGCGACCAACATCTACAACACCGACCCTCTGCCCAAACCCACCACGCCGACCTTCGCCAGTGGCAAGCTGGATGACCCAGGGGTGACTGGCAAGACCCGCAACCGCAGTATCGCCGTGTCCGACACCGTGGGCCTGTTCGACGATACCTTGCTGCTCACCGCCGGTGTGCGCCGCCAGCAGCTGCGCGTCGAGGGCTATGCCTACGATGGCGAGGGGCCGGACCTGGGCCGCAATGCCTTCTACGACGAGTCGGTCACCACGCCCGTGTACGGCATCGTCTACAAGGTCAACCCGTCGATCTCGCTGTATGCCAACCGAATCGAAGGCCTGGCCCAGGGCGCGACGGCATCGGGGCAGGTGGTCAACGCCGGCGAAGTGTTCCCGCCAGCCAAGACCAAGCAAGTGGAGGCCGGGGTGAAGCTCGATTACCAGACATTCGGGGCCAACCTGGCCGTGTTCCGCATCGAACGGCCTACCGACGGTTTCGTTGAGGGTAATGTGTTCGTCCAGGACGGCGAGCAGGTCAACAAGGGCATCGAACTCAGTGTCTTCGGCGAGCCGCTGCGAGGTCTGCGTCTGATGGCGGGCGGCACGCGCATGGACAGCGAATTGAAGAAGACTCAGAACGGCGCCAACGATGGCAATCACGCGGTAGGGGTGCCGACCTTCCAGCTCAACGCCAGTGTCGACTGGGATGTACCAGGGCTCGAAGGTGTGGCGCTCAATGCCCGCATGCTGCGCACGGGCGGGCAGTATGCGAATCCGTCCAATACCCTCAGCCTGCCGACCTGGAACCGCTTCGACGCTGGCGCGCGCTATCGCTTCAAGGTGCAGGAGAAGGAAGTCACCCTGCGGATGAACGTGGAAAACCTCACCGACAAAAACTATTGGGCTTCGGCCAATGGCGGTTATCTGACCCAGGGCGATCCGCGCCTGGTGAAGTTCTCCGGGACGATCGACTTCTGATGAGCAGGGCGTTCATCGGTCAGCGCGCCAACGCCTGGTTGGGCTTGTAGAACAGGAAATGCCGGGTCTCGGCGGTCTTGCGATAGGTTTTCGCCCAGTCGGGGTGCACGTTGCGGTCATGGAAGTACAGCGCGCCCCCGGTCGAGTCCTTGAGCTGCTGGTTGATTGCTTTGCGCGCGATCTCCTTGGCGATGTCATAGCGCTGCGCTTCCTCGACCTGGTCGGAGCGCCCGTCGCACCACCAGGAGAACTGGCAGGACTTGCTTTCGACCCCTTGCTTGACCACCCCGCAGATGGTGTCCGGGAAGCCCTCATGGCCCAAGCGGTTGAGCACCACGCTGGCGACCGCACTCATGTCCTTGGCATCGGCGCCCTTGGCTTCCCAGTAGATGGTGCGGGCAAGGCAGGTGATGCTGTCATCCATGGGCGCCTGGCCTGCCGGGTCGACAGCCTTTACCTCGCCGGGTGTCAGGGTTTCGGCCTTTTTCGGCGGCGGCGCGTCTTCGACGACTTTTTCTTCGAGCTTTTCCGCCTTGTCTTCGGCCACTGCGGCCTTGGCTGGCTCGACGGCGTGCAGAGGGCCTGCGAGCAGGGCTGTGGTCAATCCGATCAGCATCCACGAGCAGCGCATGGTCGAGCTTCCGTAGTGTGGGTTGCCTCACAGTCTAGCCAAACGCCATCACTTCAGCGTAAGCATTAATACCAAGGGCAAGGTCACGGCGGCGGCCACGGTCTGCAAGGCGATGATGGTCGCCATCAGCGGCGCGTTGCCCCCCATCTGCCGCGCCATGACATAGGACGATGACGCCGTTGGCAGCGCCTGGAACAGCACCGCCACCACTGCCGCCTGGCCACTGAGGCCAAGCAGGCGGCACAGGCCCCAGGTGGTCAGTGGCATGACCAGGAACTTGAACGTCGATGCCGCCATCAGTGGCCGCACCTGCTGACCGAGGCTGGCACCGCCCAGTGCTGCGCCTACGCACAGCAGGCCCAGGGGCAGGGCGGCCTGGCCCAGGGCTTTTACCGTCGGTTCAAGGCCCGCAGGCAGGCCCAGCCCCGTCACCCGCAGCAGCAACCCGCCGGCGCAGCCGACGATCAGCGGGTTGGCGAAAATCGCCCGCAGCACCGTGGCGGGTGAGCTGTGGCGGGCGCTGAAACGGGCGAACACCAGCACGCAGAGCAGGTTGACCAATGGCACGATGGCCGCGTTGGCCACGGCCGCCAGGGCAATCCCGGCGCTGCCGTAGATGCCGGCGGCCAGGGTGGCGCCGATGTAGTTGTTGAAGCGCACGCCGCCCTGGAACACCGAGGTGAAGTCGGCGCCGTCGTGGTTCACGGCGCCCTGGTAGAGCACCAGCAGCACGGCACCGAGCAGGGTCGAGAGCATCAGCACACCCACCATCCCCAGCACCGGCACGCCCTCGAGGTTGGCGGTGGCCAGGCCGTGGAGGAACAGCGCTGGCAACAGCACGTAGTAGCTCAGGCGTTCAGCGCCGGGCCAGAAGCTTTCGGCGAGAAAGCCGCGGATGCGCAAGAGGGTGCCCAGGGCAATGAGCAGGATGATGGGCACCAGGGTGGTCAGCAGCAGGGGGAGCATGGCAGGTGTTCCGTGGTCGGGTACCGGCACAGGTTAGCGCGGCCGACAGGTCATTAAAAACGCGCATTTCTGCAGTCACCGTTGAGAAAAACTGCACAGTTCCAGCTCAGAATCCAGAAGCTGCCCCACCCCTCCTGTGGGGCAGGCCCTATCGCCGGCAAGCCGGCTCCCACGGGAGTTTTGCAGTGCATCTGAGGGCTTGTGGGAGCCGGCTTGCCGGCGATGGGAGCAACGCAGTAACACCAGGTGCCAATTGAACCCAACCTGTCAGCTCCATCATTACTAGCCTGATGAGCCAACCATCAGGAGGCAGGGTACATGGAACGTCCCCATTCAAATCAGTTGAGAATTGGCCGGTTTTCAGAAAGGAATCGGCTGTATCTCCTCACCAGCACCACATTGCACAGAGACCCAGTACTGAGTGGATTTCACTCGGCTCGCCTGCTGGTCCGCGAGTTTCGCCAGGCCGAACTGGAAGGTGCCGCCCGATCATTAGCTTGGGTGGTGATGCCTGATCATTTCCACTGGTTGATCGAGCTGGGGCCGGTGAGCCTGAAAACCCTCATGCGCCGAGTGAAGTCGCGAAGTACCTGCGTCATCAACCATCATCTAGGGCGATATGGGAGGCTTTGGCAGAAGGGGTTTCATGACCGGGCTTTGCGGCGCGAAGAGGATGTGCAGGATGTGGCGCGGTATATCGTCTTGAACCCGAAACGGGCGGGTTTGGTTGATCGGGTGGGGGATTATCCGCATTGGGATGCAATCTGGCTTTGATTGAGGTGCTGGCTGTCAGGGCCTCATCGCCGGCAAGCCGGCTCCCACAGGGGTGGTGCAAGCTTTTAGATCATGTACAAAAGAGTTGCTCCCACAGGTGCACCACAGGCTTTGAAGGCTGCGCTTACCGGTGGGAGCCGGCTTGCCGGCGATAGGGCCTGCCCTGCCTCAATTGAGCCGCGCTATGCTCGCACGACACGCTCCCACAGGAATCACGTCTGCTTCCAGCGCTGTCTTCACCACCGCACTCAAATGCCGCCGCTGGCTTTTTTCATGCTCCAGCAGCACCACCCGCCGTGTCAGTTGCGGCTCGCCGAAGGGCAGGCAGGTTGCAGGTGGCAGCCTCTGCACATCGTCGTCAGACATGGGAATGATCGCCACCCCCAACCCCATGACCGCCATGCGCGCCAGCGCTTCCTGGCTGTCCAGTTCCATCTGTTCACTCACCTGCAGGTGCTGTCGGCGCAGTTCCTGCTCGATCTGCCGGCCGGCCCACGCACGCTTGTCAAAGCGCAGAAAAGGCTGGCTGGCCAACAGCTGTGGCAGGCTCTGGCCGGCAAGCTCAGGGCTGGCGATGGCCCAGAAGCGGTCTTCGAACAGCGGCGTGTAGTCGAGGTTTTGCGGATAGGGGCTGACGGGCTCGGTGGTGATCGCCGCATCCAGTTCGCCGTCCTCCACGCGCCGCGCCAACTCCGCAGACATCCCCGAGGCCACGCTGATGTGCAGATCCGGGTGATGCGCCTTGATCCACACCAGCGCGTTGGGCAGGCGGCGGGCGAGTACCGTATGAATCGCCCCGAGCCGCAGGCGGCCACGCAGGCTCGGGCCGCTGGCCAGGGCGTCGGCCAGTTCGTCATACGCCGCCAGGAGGGTCTCGGCGCGTGCCACGGCCAGTTGCCCCGCCTCGGTCAGCAGCACCTGGCGGCGGCTGCGGTCGAACAGCACGACCTGCAGCTCCTCTTCCAGGGTCTTGATGTGCAGGCTCACCGCCGACGGGGTGAGGCTGAGCAGGTCGGCGGCACGGGCGAAGGTGCCGTGGCGGGCGATGGTCACCAGGGTGCGCAGGGCTTTGAGGGACACGCGGGCAGGCTCCGGGTTGAGCGGGCAATGCGGCATTGTGTTTCAGTCTGTGGCTGGATGGAATGCCTGGCGGCCTGGGCAGTCCCAGCTGTTACGCGGGTAGCAACGCCCGTGTTTCACACGCCATGGAGAATCTACATGAAAGCAGCGCTATTCACTGCCTTGCTGGCCTCTGCCGGCTTTGCTCAGGCCGCGCAGACGGTGGAACTCAAGCTCGCCGGGCCAGACGGCCCAGGCAAGTCGATCGGTACCATCAGCATCGAGCAGAACCCGTACGGCACTTTGCTCACGCCGGACCTGAAGGACCTGCCGCCCGGCGTACATGGCTTCCACCTGCACCAGAACCCTTCCTGCGGCCCAGCAGAAGAAAACGGCAAGCCCGTGCCCGCGGGCGCTGCAGGCGGCCACTGGGATCCCAGCTCAAGCAATGCGCACAAGGGGCCATATGACGACAGTGGTCACCGCGGCGACCTACCAGCGCTGTATGTCGGTGCTGACGGCAAGGCCAGCTACCCGGTACTGGCGCCAAGACTGAAGGTCGCCGATTTCAAGGGGCATGCATTGATGGTGCATGCCGGGTCAGACAATCACAGCGACCATCCCGAAAAGCTGGGCGGTGGTGGTGCCCGTGTCGCCTGTGGCGTAGTGCAGTAACTTGCGTTTCAGGGCAGCGCCACTGCCTGCTGCAGTTCATCGACCGGGTTTCCAGCGCCAGGCCTCAGCGCTGGCGCTCGGCGACCGCCCGCAAGGTCCGCAAGGTAACCACCGGCGCATCGACCACGAAGCGGTTGGCCAGCCAGCCTGGCACGTCACCAGCCGGGTCGGCCTTGAGCTGGTAGGTCACTTCGGTTTCTCGCTCGCCCAGCGGTTTCATCACCCATTCACCGCTCAGGTGCTGCACGCGGATCAATCCCGGCTCTTCGGGCAGCTTGCCGGGCTCGGCGCTCAGGTGCCGCACCAGGGTGCCGTCGTCCAGGCGCTCGGTGGTGACCTTGAGGATGATGTCGCGCGGCAATGTCGGCCAAGGCAGGTTGGTGGTCAGGTAGATCCAGGTGCTGTCGCCGTCGACCTCGACCAGGCGCATCTGGTCACAGGCATACAGCCACTTGCAGGCGACCCGCAGGTTCTCCTGCAGGTCGACGAGGGTGCGCACGCTGGCCTTGATGGTGCTGACGCCGCGAAACTGCTGGTAGGGGGAGTCCGCCACGCCGCTGAGGTAGACGCGAATGCCCTCGCGGTCGTAGGCCAGGCTCCAGCCATCGTCGGCCAAGGCGCCGGTGGACAGCAGCAGGGCGGCAAGCAGCAGGCAGCGGTTCATGGCAAGTACCGCGCAACAGGGGAACCTGCAGTATGCGCGGCAAATAAAAAGCCCGCCAGAATGGCGGGCTTCTTCAAGCAGCCTGGGCTTAGCGCTGCGGGTTGAGCGTCAGGTGCACGTGGCGGTTGACGTCCTTGTACAGCAGGTAGCTGAAGTTGCCTGGACCGCCGGCGTAGCAGGCTTGCGGGCAGAAGGCGCGCAGCCACATGAAGTCGCCGGCTTCCACTTCGACCCAGTCCTGGTTCAGGCGGTACACCGCCTTGCCTTCGAGTACGTACAGGCCGTGTTCCATCACGTGGGTTTCAGCGAACGGGATCACGCCGCCCGGCTGGAAGGTGACGATGTTGACGTGCATGTCGTGGCGCATGTCGGCCATGTCGACGAAACGGGTGGTTTTCCAGCGACCTTCGGTGCCCGGCATTTCGATGACGGTAGCGTTGTCGCGGTGGGTGACGAACGACTCGGGGATGTCCAGGCCCTCGACCTTCTGGTAGTGCTTGCGCAGCCAGTGGAAGGTGACGTTGGACTTGCTGTTGTTGCGCAGGCTCCACTCGGCGCCCGGTGCCAGGAAGGCATAACCACCCGGTACCAGGGTGTGGTGTTTGCCTTCGACGGTGATGTCCAGCTCGCCTTCGACGATGAACACCACGGCTTCTGCGTTCGGGTCCAGCTCAGGCCGCTCGCTGCCGCCTTCCGGGGCCAGTTCGACGATGTACTGGGAGAAGGTTTCGGCAAAACCGGTCAGCGGGCGAGCGATGACCCACATGCGCATCTTGTCCCAGAACGGCAGGTGGCTGGTGACGATGTCGCGCATCACGCCTTTGGGGATGACGGCATAGGCTTCGGTGAACATGGCACGGTCAGTCAGCAGCTCGGTTTGAGCCGGGTGCCCACCGTGGGGGGCGAAGTAGGAGTGATTCGACATGGACGGTCTCGACTTGTTGTTCTCTCCCCGTGCCTTGGACCACACCGGCCGGTGCGTGCAGGGGATGTACGGACAGCATATGGGGCAGTCCGTGGCATCCACAAATTAAATGTTGAAATACCCGGTATTTGCTTACTGAATGCGGACCTGCTGGCCTGCGTGGGCCTCGGGTAGCCGGTCGCCCTTGCCGAACAGCTTGTGCCGCAAGGTGCCGTCGCGGTAGCCCAGCGGGTAGCGGCCGCGACGTTGCAGCGCTGGCACCAGCAGCTCGACGACATGAGTCAGATCATCCGGTTGCACGGCGTAGGTCAGGTTGAAACCGTCGATGCCGGTCTGGTCGAGCCAGTGTTCCAGCTGGTCGGCAATGTCCTCTTGGTCGCCCACCAATACCGGGCCACGGCCACCGAGGCCGACAAATTCCGCAGCCTCGCGCACGGTCCAGCGCCGGTTCGGGTCGGCGGCGGTGAAGGCCGCCAACGCGGCGCGGCCGGCGTCGTTCTCGACGTACTCGATGTGGGTGTCGGGGTCGAGGCCGGCGAAGTCGATGCCGGTCCATCCCGAAAGCAGGGCGAGGGCGGCGTCCAGGTCGACATAGCGGCGGTACTCGGCAAAGCGCGCCTGGGCCTCTTCACGGGTGGGGGCAACGATCAGCAACGCCTGGGCATAGATCAGCACTTCGTCGCGGCCACGCCCGGCCACTTCGCTGGCCTGGCGGATGCCGTCGGCATAGCGGCGCAGCACCGTGGGCGTCGGCCCGCTGATGAACACACACTCGGCGTGCCGCGCGGCGAACTGCTGGCCACGCGCCGAGGCACCGGCCTGGAACAGCACCGGGGTGCGTTGCGGCGACGGTTGGCACAGGTGCATGCCGGGCACCTGGAAGTGCTCGCCGGCGTGATTGATGGCGTGCACCTTGCTCGGTTCGATGTAGCGGCCAGTGTCGCGCTCCAGCTGCACGGCGTCGTCGTCCCAGCTCTTTTCCCAGAGCTTGTACAGCACCTCCAGGTACTCCTCGGCCAGGTCGTAGCGCTGGTCGTGGCCAAGCTGGCGGGCCAGGCCCAGGTTGCGCGCGGCGCTGTCCAGGTAACCGGTGACGATGTTCCAACCGACCCGGCCATTGCTCAGGTGATCGAGGGTCGACATGCGCCGGGCGAATGGGTAGGGGTGTTCGTAGGTCAGCGAGAAGGTCAGGCCAAAGCCCAGGTGCTCGGTCACCCCGGCCATGGCCGGCACCAGCAGCAGCGGGTCGTTGACCGGCACTTGCACGCCGCCGCGCAGGGCGGCTTGCGGGCCACCCTGGTAGACGTCGTAGATGCCCAGCACATCGGCGATGAACAAGGCGTCGAACAGCCCGCGTTCGAGCAGGCGCGCCAGGTCAGTCCAGTAGTCCAGGCGGTTGAAGGCCACGCTGGTGTTGCGGGGGTGGCGCCACAGCCCAGGCGACTGGTGGCTGGCGGCATTCATGCTGAAGGCGTTGAAGCGGATCGGGCGGGGCATGGCGCAGGCTCTCAGGTCAAGGCAGCACGGAGGTCGGGTAGACCGCATCGGCTACCTGCAGCTTGTGCGGGATCAGGCCCAGGCCCTGGAAGGTGTCGGCCAGCTTCTGCTGTTCGGCGACGATCTGCGGGGTGATGGCCACGGCGTTGTAGTTGCGACGTTCGCTGGCCACTTGCAGGACGCTGGCGTTGATGCCCAGTTGTGGCGACAGCAGGGCGGCAACCTCGGCAGGCTTGGCGTTGGCCCACTGGCTGACCTTGCCCAGTTCGACGAAGAAGGTCTTGAGCAGGTCGCGGTGCTGGTCGGCGAAGGCGGCGGTGGACAGGTAGAAGGTGCGGTTGTTGGACAACCCGCTGCCGTCACGCAGGTTCTTCAGCCCCGGCTGGCTTTGCGCAGCGGCGAGGAACGGATCCCACAGGGTGGCGGCCTGGACGCTGCCCGACTGCAGGGCGGCCACGGCATCGGCGGCGTTGTTGACGTAGGCGGGTGTGATGTCCTGGTAACTCAGGCCGGCTTGTTCCAGCGCCACGGCTAGCAGGTACTGGGCGTTCCAGCCACGGCCGGTGGCCACGCGCTTGCCTTTGAGGTCTTGCACGCTAGTGAGCTGGTCTTGTTCACGCACCACCAGGCCGATGCCGCGCGGGTAGGGTTGTTCGGCGGCCAGGTAGACCACAGGTTTGCCGGCGGCCTGGGCGAACACCGAGGGCGCATCGGCGGCGTGGCCCAGGTCGATGGCGCCGGTGCTCAGCGCTTCGAGCAGTTGCGGGCCAGCAGCGAATTCGTGCCAGGTCACCTTGACGCCTTGCGGGGCCAGGGCTTTTTCCAGGGCGCCGCTGCCTTTGAGGATGTTGATGCTGTTGAATTTCTGGTAGCCGATGCGCAGGGTCTTGGCGTCATCGGCAAAGGCGTCGGACCAGGGCAGCAGGGCGCTGGCGACAGTGGCCAGGAGGCCGCCGACGAGCAGGCGGCGCAAGGGCGAGAAGGCACGGGCAGGCATGGGGGAAGCTCCTTGAACGGCGGGTAATGGATGCACTCAGCCTAAGGAGGTGGCGTTTGGCTTTCAATTTTTTAATTCCATTTGGTTAGATTGTTTTGTTCTTTTTATATCCTTTTGCATCAGCGCGATCTCCCTGTGGGAGCCGGCTTGCCGGCGATGAGGCCCGGGCAGACAAACATTGGCTAGCCTGTCAGGGCCCTATCGCCGGCAAGCCGGCTCCCACAAGTACACCCCCCAGCTTTCATTGACATTTTTTTCACATCCCATTGCTAGGATCCCCAGCACTTTCCAGGAGCCTCAAACCCATGCCCATCCTGCGCCAGCGCGGCACCCGTATCGCTCTGACCACCACCGCCGCAGTGCTCACCGCCACCCTTGGCTTCTTCGCCTGGCAAAGCTTCTACCCCGTCCAGGCCAGTGGCGGCTGGGATGTCGATATACTGCACCGTGACGTGACCAAGGCCGCCTCGCTGCTGCTGCAGGCCGATGGCAGCCTGCTGGTCAGCCGCGAGCTGGACGACGGCCGCGGCAGCATCCTCAAGATCACCGCCCAGGGCGAGCGCGTGGTGTTGATCGATAACCTCTCCAAGCCTGACGGGATGGTCGCGGCCCAGGGCGGCTGGGTGTTCAGCCAGGAAGGCGGGCTCGCGCCGGTAAGCCTGTCGCGTGACGGCCAGGTCACGCACTTGTTCGACGGCGAGAGCGTGCAGGGGCTGTGGAACGATGGCGACTACCTCTACGCCATCGAGGATCGCAAGGGCAATGGCCGACTGATGCGCTACCAGTGGGCCAGCGGCCAGCTTGAGGTGTTGCGCTCGAACCTGACTGAAACCGAAGGCCTGACCCGTTGCGCCGATGGCCGCCTGCTCTATACCGAAAAAGCCACCGGCAAGGTCCGCGCGTTGACCGAAGATGGCCAGGACCCGGTGGTGGTCGAGGGCCTGCGCAACCCGACTTTCCTGCTGTGCGACCAGCGCGGGCTGTGGATCAGTGAAGACAGCACGCACCGTGCTCGCCTGCTGCGCATCGATGCCGACGGCACCCGGCACACCGTGCTGACCTTCCTCAAGGCGCCCCAGGCCATCACCCCGGACGGCAAGGGCGGCTATCTGCTGGCCGAAGGTGGCCGCAACCGGGTGCTGCAACTGACCCCACCCCCTGAGCAAAGCACCGCCCAGCGTTAACTGGGCAAGCGGCGCCTGCGCCCAGGCAGCAGCCCCAGCACCAACATGCAGCCCAGCAGGATCACCAGGCCGCCCGCGGCCTGCAGCAGGCTCAACGCCTCGTTCAGGAACAATGCGCCAATCACTACGGCCACCAGCGTCACGACGAACTCGACGCTGATGGCACGGGTCGCGCCGATGCGCGCCACCAGGCCGAAATACAGCACATAGGTGGTGGCGCTCATCACGCAACCGCTGAGCAGCAAATAGAGCCAGTCGCTGGCCTGTGGCACGGTTGGCACCGGTACCAGCAGTAACAGGGGCAGTGTCAATACGCCGCCGACCAGGAAGGCGCCGCCGGTCACTGTCCAGGGATCTTGCCCGCGCAGGTGCAAACTGGCGTAGTTGCTGCCGAAGGCGGCGCACACGCAGCCGAACACCGAAGCGATGCAGCCGTGGATGAAGGCTTCATTCACCGGTTGGGCCGGGAAACCCACCAGCATCACGATGCCGAGCACGCCCAGCAGCAATCCGGCCAGCCCCTGCGCGGTGATCTTCTCCAGGCCCCAGGCACGGCCGATGAGCATCGAGAACAGCGGGATGGTGGCGATGAAGATCGCGGCCATGGCCGTGCCGATCAAGGGCGTGGCGTAGGACAGGCCGATCAGTTGGCCAGCCACGGTGGTGGCGCCGACTACCAGCAAGGGTTTGAGCAAGGGGCGCAGTTTCAGTCGGCGGCCGAGCAGGGCGCCCAGCACCGCCAGTGTGCTACCCGCGATCAGCGAGCGGAAACTCACCGCACCGGCCCAGCCGAAGGCGTGCACCACCTTGAGCACCACCAGGAAGGAAAAACCCCAGGCGATGGCCAGGAACAGGTAGGCGGCGAGATCGCGTGGGCGCATGGGGCAGGGTCCGTCCGAGAGGGGGCAGCGCAGGCTAGCGGGTTGAACGGGGGGAGATCAACCCGGTTCGTCGAGGGTTATTCAGCCACCAGCAGCAGCGACTGCGGCACTGCACTCTGTGGATGTTGCGGCTCCTGCAGACTGGCCAGCCTGAACCCCGCCATGTCCAATGCATTCAGCCAACTGGCCAGGGTGCGGAAGTACCACGGCATTGGCCGCCAGTCCCCGGCAAAGCCTGCAAAACACTCTTCGCGCCATCCATCCTGGTAGTCACCGTTGGCCACGCTCCATGGGTGCAGGGTCTGGATCAGCAGTGCGCCGCCCGGCAGCAGCAGTGCTTTCATGGCGGCGAGCAGGGGAATGATGTCCTGTTGCAGCAAGGCGAAATTGGCGCAGATCACGTCATAACCTGTACCCATGCCAGAAGCGCTTTCGGCCAGCTGTTCATAGCTGGCCTGGTACACCTGTGGCGAACCGGCCGCGCGCGCCGCAGCGACCAGCGCGGCATCGCCATCCACGCCCGTGGCGTCGATGCCTCGGTCAGCCAGGGCGCGCAGCAACCAGCCTTCACCACAACCCAGGTCGAGCACGCGCTCAGGCTGGCGACCGAGTATGGCCAACAGGATGGCCTGGTCGGTCACCTGCCGGCGACTTTCGATGGCGCCACTGCGCACGGCGTCGATCCAGGCCTGGGCGTTGTGCTGCCAGCTGTGCAGCAAGGCGGCTTCGCGGCTGTGCATTGCACCCTCCAGTGCAGTGGGACAGCTCAAGCATAGGCGTCCGCCGCAGGATTGTCCGAGGCCGGTTGCTCAGCGCCTTGCAAGGCCGGCCGGCCGTAGAACAGCAGGGCGGTCGCCCAGCTGGTGAACCAGACGAAGATCCCGGCCCAGAAGGTATGCGACATGTAGTGCCAGCCTTGCAGGACCCGGGTGGTGCCGTAGACGAAACCGATCAGCAGGATCGCCACCAGCAGTTTGCGTGCATGCTGCCAGCGGTGGCGCAGGGCCACGAAGTACAACGCCAACAAGGTGAAGCCGCTGGAAGCATGGCCGCCTGGCCAGCAGCGGCCATCGCCCGCCTTGCTCAGCAGGGTGAAGTTTTCGTACCACTCCTTGCGCAGTTCATGGCCACCGTACAAGGTGGTTTCCACGGGGCAGTACACGCTGGTGTGGCTTTTCAGGTAGTGGATGACCGTGGTGCTCAAGGCGAAGGCGACCACGACGAACAGGAAATCGCGGCGATGCTGGGCGGTGAAGCGCAGTGCCGGGCTGATCCTGGCCTTGTTCAGCATGCGCGTCACCCACGCGTCCGGGTGATGCTGCAGACGCGGCCACACGAACGACAGCAGCGAGCCGATCACGGCCAGTTCACCTGTCCAATCCGGCAGGATGCGCGGCCACTTGTGGGTGACCTTTTCGAACCATTGGTCATGCAGCAGCGGGAAGCTGCCCGTGGCCGGGTCGATCAGCAGGTTGCTTATCCAGCGGTCCAGTTCGGTGAGGTCGAACAGCAGGAAGACGATCAGCGAGAGCACCAGCGGCAGCAGCAAGTTGTTGATGTAGAACGTGGTACGTGAAGGATTTGGCATGGTTACTTCCCTGTGCTGCTGACAAGTTCGCGCCATTGTTTGGCATTGAGTTGGCCCAGGATGTGGGGCTGGCCGTCGCTGCCCTTGGTGACGAACAGCGCGCTGGCATAGCCGCTGTCTCGCTGCCCCCCGGAAACGTCCAACTGCCGCTCCAGTTGGTCGATGCAGCCGCTGTGGGTGACCAGAACCAGGTTGCGCCCCTCGCGCTTGTGGGCGAACGCCGAGTCAGCAAATGTCCCGTCGCATTGCACCAGCCAGTCTTGAGTTTCGATGGCCTTGCCATAGATGAAAAATGCGGTCTGCCGGGTACGTACTTCCGGGCTGCTGAGCAGGTCGGCCGTGCCCAGCCCCAGGCGGCGAATGCCCTCGCCCACGGCCATCGCCGCGTGGCTGCCGTCGACGGTGATGCCGGTGGGGTCGTTGAGGCAGGCATTGTTGGAGCGATCGCAGCGTTCGGCATGGCGAACCAGAACCATCACCTCGCCCTTGGCCCAGGCGCTATAAACGCCGTGCTTGTTCATCTGTTGCACGCTGCCCAGGTTGCTGACCTGGGTGCCGGAAGCCTGCCACAGACCGAGCAGGAGCACCGCCAGCAGCCCGCCAAACAGCCAGGGCAGTCGGCGGCGCTTTGCGCGCACGGGGCGCAGGCGGGTATCGATCACATTCTCCAGCATGCTGGCACTCCAAGACTCCGGTTCTACGGGTGGGCGGCATGGCCTATCACCCGAAACTGGCCGGCACCATAACCTTGTGGTTGTGGCGCTGAAGTGAAGTGAATGTGAAAAATATGCACGGCGCCGGATGCAGCCAGTGCCGAGTGGAAGCCGGTTATACCCGACAAAATCCGTCAGCTAAGCTTGTTCTGCACTTTACCGACAGCTAGCGCGCGGGAGTAATCATGAACATCACGCTCAAATCGAAGCTGTTGCTGGCCGGCATGACGTTGGCCTGGGGCATGCTCAACGCCCAGGCCGCCGACAGCCGAAAGGTCGATGTGATGCTGGTGGGCGGCGGGATCATGAGCTCGACCTTGGCGGTCTGGCTCAACGAGCTCGAGCCGGGCTGGTCGATGCAGATGGTCGAGCGGCTGGACAAGGTGGCCGAAGAAAGCTCCAACGGCTGGAACAACGCCGGCACCGGCCATTCCGCCCTGGCGGAACTCAACTACACACCGGAAAAAGACGGCAAGGTCGATATCACCAAGGCGGTGGAGATCAATGAGTCGTTCCAGATCACCCGGCAGTTTCTCGCCTGGCAAGTCAAGCAAGGCGTGCTGAAGAACCCGCACTCGTTTATCAACACCACCCCGCACATGAGTTTCGTCTGGGGTGACGACAATATCCGCTTCCTCAAGAAACGCTACGAAGCGCTGCAGGCCAGCCCGCTGTTCAAGCCCATGCAGTACTCCGAAGACCATGAGCAGATTCGCAAGTGGGTACCGCTGATGATGGAGGGGCGCGACCCTCAGCAGAAACTGGCGGTGACCTGGACGCCCATCGGCACCGACGTCAATTTTGGCGAGATCACCCGGCAATATGTTGCCTACCTGCAAACGCGGCCGAATTTCGACCTGAAGCTGTCCAGCGAAGTCGAAGAGATTACCCGCAATGAGGATGGCTCCTGGCATGTCGAGTACAAGAACCTCAAGGACGGCAACAAGGCAGCCACCGATGCCAGGTTCCTGTTCATCGGTGCCGGCGGCGCGGCGTTGCCGCTGCTGCAGAAGTCCGGCATCGATGAAGCCAAGGACTACGCCGGCTTCCCCGTAGGTGGCTCGTTCCTGGTGACCGACAACCCGGCCATCGCCCAGCGGCACATGGCCAAGGCCTACGGCATTGCCGCCACCGGCGCACCGCCGATGTCGGTGCCGCACCTGGACACCCGGGTCCTCGATGGCAAGCGGATGATCCTGTTCGGGCCGTTTGCCACGTTCTCGACCAAGTTCCTCAAGCAGGGCTCGCTGCTCGACCTGCTCGCCAGCGTGAATGTGCACAACACCTGGCCCATGGTGCGGGTGGGCGTGCGCGAGTTCGACCTGGTGCAGTACCTGGTGGGCCAGGTGCTGCAGTCCGACGATGACCGCTTCGAGGCGCTGCGCACCTATTTCCCGGAAGCCAAGCAGCAGGACTGGCGCTTGTGGCAGGCGGGGCAGCGCGTGCAGATCATCAAGAAAGACCCGAACATGGGCGGTGTGCTCAAGCTCGGTACCGAAGTGGTCACTTCGAAGGATGGCAGCATCGCCGGCCTGCTCGGCGCGTCGCCAGGCGCCTCCACCGCGCCGCCGATCATGCTCGACCTGATGGGCAAGGTGTTCAAGGACAAGATGGCCTCAGCGGACTGGCAGGCGAAGATCAAGCAGATCATTCCCTCCTATGGCATCCGCCTGAACGATCATCCCGACCAGGTGCAGAAAGAGTGGGCCTATACCAATGAGGTATTGCAACTGAGCCCGCCGTCCACCGTTGAAACGCAAGCGACCGTCCCCTAGCCGGAGGCGCCGGCTGATCCAGCCATCGTCTGCCGATGTGTAGCCCTTGGGTTGAAGCCCAAGGGCTAAACTTACGGCGAGGCATAACCATCCATTCCAATGACCACCGCCCCCGGGCCGGACTTCCCTCGTCGACGGTGGCCTTCTTGCAGAGGAGGGCAGGTCATGGACGAGGCAAGGCTTCAGGACTTCATGGGCAAGCTGGTGGGCGACATGGGCGCGGCGGCGACGCTGGCCAATGTCATTCTCGGTGACGAACTGGGGCTCTATCGGGCCATGGCCGACAGTCAGCCGACCACGCCCGAAGCGCTGGCGGCCAAGACCGGTTGCCACCCACGGCTGGTGCGCGAGTGGCTCAATGCCCAGGCGGCGTCCGGTTACATGACCCATGACAAAGGGCAATTCGTGCTGCCCGAGGAGCAGGCCATGGCGCTTGCGCTGGAGGACTCGCCGGCCTACATGGCCGGAGGCGCGGCGGTGGTGGCGGCGCTGTTCCACGACAAGGACAAGCTCGTGGCGGCCATGCGTGGTGACGGCGGGCTGGCCTGGGGTGACCATCACCCGTGCATGTTCAGCGGTACCGAACGGTTCTTCCGGCCGGGCTATCGGACCTTCCTGGTGGCTGAGTGGCTGCCCGCGCTCGACGGTGTAGTGGGCAAGTTGCAGGCTGGGGCCAAAGTGGCCGATGTCGGGTGCGGGCATGGCGCCTCGACCCTGGTCATGGCCCAGGCGTTTCCGGCATCGACGTTCACCGGCTATGACTACCATGCACCTTCCATCACCACCGCCAGCGAGCGTGCGCGCGAGGCGGGGCTGGAAGGGCGCGTGAACTTCCAGCAGGCCTCGGCCAAGGATTACCCGGGCCACGATCATGACCTGGTGTGCTTCTTCGATTGCCTGCATGACATGGGCGACCCGGTCGGCGCGGCGCGGCATGCCTACCGGGCGCTGAAGGCCGACGGAACGGTGATGCTGGTGGAGCCCTATGCCGAGGATTCGCTCGATGGCAACCTGACGCCGGTGGGGCGCCTGTTCTACGCGGCGTCGACGTTCATTTGCACGCCGAATTCGCTGTCCCAGGAAGTGGGGCTGGGGTTGGGGGCGCAGGCGGGGGAAGCGCGGTTGCGGGCGGTGTTCGAGGAGGCAGGGTTCACAAGGTTCCGGCGGGCGACGCAGACGCCGTTCAACCTGATTCTGGAGGCCAGGAAGTAGCTAGCGGCCCCATCGCCGGCAAGCCGGCTCCCACAGGTACGGCACCGAACCTGAGTACAGTGGGGTACCTGTGGGAGCCGGCTTGCCGGCGATGAGGCCGGGGCAGACAAAAAAGGGGCGCCTGGTTGGCGCCCCTTTCAGTCTTGCTTAGGCTTCAGCGTCCCAAGGACGATCGCCTTTCTCATCTTTCACGCGGGTTGGCAGGCCCATGACGTCCAACGCCTTGAGGAACGGCTCGGCTGGCAGCTCCTCGACGTTGACCATGCGCTTGGCATCCCACTCGCCACGGGCGACCAGCAGGGCCGCAGCCACTGGCGGGACACCGGCGGTGTAGGAGATACCCTGGCTGTCGGTCTCGGCGTAGGCTTCCTCGTGGTCAGCCACGTTGTAGATGAACACTTCGCGCGGCTGGCCGTCCTTGGTGCCCTTGACCAGGTCACCGATGCAGGTCTTGCCGGTGTAGCCCGGGGCCAGGGAGGCTGGGTCGGGCAGCACGGCCTTGACCACTTTCAGCGGTACCACTTCCAGGCCTTCGGCGGTCTTGACCGGCTGCTCGGAGAGCAGGCCAAGGTTCTTCAGCACGGTGAACACGTTGATGTAGTGCTCGCCGAAGCTCATCCAGAAGCGCACGTTCGGCACGTTCAGGTTCTTCGAGATCGAGTGGACCTCGTCGTGACCGGTCAGGTACAGGTTCTGCGAGCCAACCACCGGCAGGTCGTCGGTACGCTTGACTTCGAACATGGTGTTGCTGGTCCACTGGCTGTTCTGCCAGCTCCATACTTGCCCGGTGAACTCGCGGAAGTTGATCTCCGGGTCGAAGTTGGTGGCGAAGTACTTGCCATGGGAACCGGCATTGACGTCGAGAATGTCGATCGAATCAATGCTGTCGAAGTACTGTTGCTGCGCAAGTTTTGCGTAGCTGTTCACCACACCCGGGTCGAAACCGACGCCGAGAATGGCGGTAATGTTCTTTTGTTGGCACTCTTCGAGGTGTTTCCACTCGTAGTTGCCGTACCACGGCGGGGTCTCGCAGATCTTGCCCGGCTCTTCGTGGATGGCGGTGTCCAGGTAGGCGACACCGGTATCGATGCAGGCACGCAGCACCGACATGTTGAGGAACGCGGAACCGACGTTGATCACGATCTGCGATTCGGTCTCGCGGATCAGTGCCTTGGTCGCCTCGACATCGAGGGCGTTGAGCGAGAAGGCCTGGATGTCGGCGGGAACCTTGAGGCTACCCTTGGCCTTGACGCTGTCGATGATGGCCTGGCATTTGGAGATGTTCCGTGACGCGATAGCGATACGACCCAGTTCGTCGTTATGCTGCGCGCACTTGTGGGCCACCACCTTGGCGACACCTCCTGCACCAATGATAAGAACGTTCTTCTTCAATTTACCTTTTGCTCCTTACTTGAGTGCCGGTCTTTACGACAGGCTGGAAACGTAGTCTTCGAAACCGAACTCGCGCACCACTTCGACGCTGCCGTCGAGTTGCTTGACCGCGATGGACGGCATCTTCAAACCGTTGAACCAGTTTTTCTTGACCATGGTGTAACCCGCGGTGTCGACGAACGACAGGCGGTCGCCGATGGCCAGCGGACGATCGAATTGGTACTCGCCGAAGATGTCACCGGCCAGGCACGACTTGCCGCAGACCATGTAGGTGTGCTCGCCATCGTTGGGTGCCATCTTGGCATTGAGGCGGTAGATCAGCAGGTCGAGCAGGTGCGCTTCGATCGAGCTGTCGACCACGGCCAGGTGCTTGCCGTTGTACAGGGTGTCGAGCACGGTCACTTCCAGCGAGGCGCTGTTGGTGATGGCGGCTTCGCCCGGCTCCAGGTAGACCTGCACGCCGTATTTTTCCGAGAAGGCTTTCAGGCGCGCGCAGAACGCGTCGACTGCGTAGTCTTCGCCGGTGAAGTGGATGCCGCCACCGAGGCTGACCCACTCGACCTTGTGCAGCAGGTGGCCAAAGCGCTCTTCGATGTGCGTGAGCATCTTGTCGAACAGGCTGAAGTCACCGTTCTCACAGTTGTTGTGGAACATGAAGCCGGAGATCTGCTGGATGACCTTCTCGATCTTTTCCGGGTCCCACTCGCCCAGGCGGCTGAACGGCCGGGCCGGGTCGGCCAGCAGGTAATCGGAGCTGCTCACCTGCGGGTTGACGCGCAGGCCACGGACCTTGCCTTCGGACTGTTCGGCGAAGCGCTGCAGCTGGCCGATCGAGTTGAAGATGATCTTGTCGCAGTTCTCGAGCATTTCCTCGACCTCGTCGTCGGCCCAGGCCACGCTGTAGGCGTGGGTTTCGCCGGCGAACTTCTGGCGGCCGAGCTTGAGCTCGTAAAGCGAGGAAGAGGTGGTGCCGTCCATGTACTGCTGCATCAGGTCGAAAACCGACCAGGTGGCGAAGCACTTGAGGGCGAGCAGTGCCTTGGCACCGGAGTGTTCGCGCACGTAGGCGATCTTCTCCATGTTGCCCAGCAGCTTGGTTTTATCGATGAGGTAGTACGGCGTCTTGATCATTTAAAGGCCCCCGGCCAGGCCGGCCAAAAAAAGGACACGCATTGTGCCTTCACTTGCTGCATATCGAAAGAGTGAGATCAGCATTTCGTCGCGGTCGTTGCTGTTGGGGCGGGTTTTTCCGATGGCGACGGGCTTATTTGAACAGGCCTGTGTGAACATCCTAATCACCGGCTATGCAGATGAAGAAGAATCGGATGAGTAGCCGTTATCGAACAGGAGCTGAGCATGAAAGTTGGCGTCATATCCGACACCCACGGTTTGCTGCGCCCCGAGGCGATCGATGCGCTGAAGGGGTGTGAACAGATCGTGCACGCCGGCGATATCGGCAAACCCGAAGTCATCGAGGCGCTTGGGGCCTTGGCGCCGCTTCAGGTCGTGCGTGGCAACAACGACCTGAAATTGCCTTGGGCGGCGCAGATAGCCGATCAGTTGCGCTTCGAGATGGGGGGCTGGCAGGTGCTGCTGGTCCACGACATTGCCGATGTGCCGGACGCGTTGGATGAGGGGGTGCGGGTCGTGATCACCGGGCATTCGCACAAGCCGCTGATCGACTGGCGGGAAGGGCGGTTGTTCCTGAATCCCGGGAGTGCCGGGCCGCGGCGGTTCAAGTTGCCAGTGACGGTGGCGGTGATTGAGGTCGAAGGGGAGAAACTGGTGCCGCGGATCATTCCATTAATCGAGTGAGACTACTGGCCTCATCGCCGGCAAGCCGGCTCCCACACAGTTACCCCACAGGTCGCAGATGCTCTGGGGTGCCCTGTGGGAGCCGGCTTGCCGGCGATGAGGCCAGTAAAGGTAGCGTCAGTCGACCTGCTTCAACCAATCCTGAATCTGCCCAAGCGTTGCCGTAGCGCCGCCACACACCACGACCAGCACATTCTGGTAACCGGCCAACTTCCCAGACGCGTAAGCCAGCGCCAACGCCGCCCCGCAGGCAGGCTCGACCAGTACCCGATGATCGCTCAGGAACTGCTCGCACGCCTCCAGTGCCGCGCGATCGGTGACCAGAACGCTCTGCACCGGATGTTCGCGCACGCACACCAGGGCCTGGTCGGCAACACGCTTGGCGCCCAGCGAGGTCGCCACCGACGCGATACGCTCCAGCTCCACCGAGTGACCGGCCTGCACCGCAGCGTGAAGCGAAGCCGCACCTTCGGTTTCCACCGCCAACACCGGCACGTCATCCCAGCCGTTGCGCTTGAGCCCTTCGACTACGCCACTGAGCAGGCCGCCGCCGCCGACCGACAGCACCACGGCGTCGGGTTTGATCCCGGCGGCAGCGACCTCGTCAACCAGGCTGGCATGCCCGGTCCACAGCAGCGGGTCGTCGAAGGGGTGGATGAAGGCATCATCGGCCCCGACCAGGGTCTGTGCCAGCTCATTGGCCTCCTGCCAGGAGCTGCCATGCACCACCACCTTGGCGTCTTCCAGGCGCAGCAGCTCCTTGGCGCGGTCGCTGGTGGTTTCAGGCACCACCACCGTCACCGGCACGCCGAGCTTGCGACCGGCATAGGCCACTGCCAGGCCGGCATTGCCACCGGACGAGGAAACGAAATGTCGCGCGCCACGGGCATGGTGGACTTCGCAGGCATGGCCCACGCCACGCAGCTTGAACGAGCCACAGGGCTGAAGGGCATCGAGCTTGAGCCAGACCGAACGGCCAGCGGCCAGCGTCAGGGGGCGGGATTCGATGAGGGGCGTCTGGATATGCAGGGACATGGCAGCCTTCTGATTCCTAAATACAAAAAGAAGGATGTCATACCAGCTGTCCCCAGCGCCGGCAAGCCGGCGTTGGGGATAGGGCGATCAGCCCAGAGCGGGCGTACGCGGCGGGATCATGCGGCGAGAGCCGGTCGATTCGAACGCGGCAGCGAAGCTCAACAGGTTGTTGTCGCTGTAGGACCGGCCCGCAAAGGTCAGGCCAACCGGCATGCCGATATCGGCCATCACGCCCATTGGCACGGTGACGGTCGGCACACCCAGGTGGCGAATGGCGAGGTTGCCGTTGGCTACCCAGATGCCGTTGCTCCAGGCGATGTCCGCCGACGCGGGGTTGACGTCGGCATCGGCCGGGCCTACGTCGGCCACGGTCGGGAACAGCACCGCGTCCAGGCCCAGGTCGTCCATCCAGTCTTCCAGGTCGATCTTGCGGGTCTTTTCCAGACCGCGCAGGCCGTCAGGCAGGGTCTCGATCTGGTCCCAGGTCTTCAGGCCGCGCTTGGCCATGTTGACGTACTCGTCCATACCGGCGGCCAGGTCGTCCTCACGGTTGGGCAGGGTGCCCGGGTCGTGGGGGAAGATCAGCGGGCCATCGACATCGGCCAGGCGGTTGAGCTTGGGGTCGTTGTTGGCACGCAGGAAATCGTCGAACGCCCAGCCCGACAGTTCCCACAGTTCGTCATGGAGGAATTCCTTGCTGACGATGCCGCGGTTGTACACGGTCGGTGCGCCAGGACGGTCGCCTTCGCAATTGGACACCAGCGGGAAGTCCACTTCGACTACCTCGGCGCCGGCCGCTTCCAGGGCCTGACGCGCCTGTTGCCACAGGTCGATGACGGTGGCGCGGGTGTTGATGCGCTGACCGGTCGGGCCACCGATGCCGGGTTTTTCCGAGGTGCCGGCCTCAGGGTCGGCATTGATGTACATGCGCGGTACGCCGAAACGCTTGCCCTTGAGCGAGCTGGCGTCCACCGCCAGGTCCAGGTAGGACGCTGGGCGCACGCTGGATGCGGCCGGGATCGGTACCCAAGGCTGCAGGCGCCACAGGTCGCCACGCTTGTCGGCGTCGTCGGCCACCACCACGTCGAGGATTTCCAGCAGGTCGGCCATGGTCCGGGCATAAGGCACCACCACGTCCATGGTCGGGGTCAGCGGCCAGTTGCCGCGTACCGAGATCACGCCGCGCGATGGGGTGTAGGCGCACAGGCCGTTGTTCGAGGCAGGGCCCCGGCCGCTGGACCAGGTTTCTTCGGCCAGGCCGAAGGCGCTGAAGCTGGCGGCGGTGGCGGTACCGGCACCGTTGGACGAGCCAGAGGCGAACGGCGCGGTCAGGTAGTTGGCGTTATACGGGCTTTCGGCGCGGCCATAGACGCCACGCTGCATGCCGCCGTTGGCCATGGGCGGCATGTTGGTCTTGCCCAGGCACACTGCACCGGCGGCGCGCAGGCGCTCGATGGTGAAGGCGTCGCGCTGCGCCACCAGGTCCTTGAAGGCCGGGCTGCCGGAGGCGGCGGTCAGGCCTTTGACCAGATAGCTGTCCTTGGCGGTGTAGGGGATGCCATCGAGCGGGCTCAAGGTCTGGCCCTTGGCGCGGCGGGCGTCGGAAGCCTCGGCCTCCTTGAGTGCTTCTGGGTTGCGCACCACCACGGCGTTCAGTGCGGTAGCGGTATTGGCTCCATCGTAGGCGTCAATACGCGCCAGGTAGGCCTTGACCAGCTCGACCGCCGTCGTGCGGCCCGATTCGAGCGCGTCGCGCAGCTCGGCAATGGAAACCTCGGTTACCTCGATCATGCTTTCACCAAAAATTGTGCAGGTGGGGGCTTTTGCGAGGAGTGTACAAGAAGGCAGTTGGGGAGGGAGGTTTGCGCGGCAGAAATGGTTTTTTGCAAGGGGGCATTGTCGGGGCCGCCCAGCGGCCCCGGCGTGGTCAATCCAGGTCGGTAGCGGCATGCCGCTCAGGCACCTGGCTGGCTTCATCGCCCCAGGTGCGGTTGACCCGTGTGCCCCGTTGCACCGCTGGTCGCTGGGCAATTTCCTCGGCCCAACGCTGCACCTGCGGGTACTCGTGCACGGCCAGGAACTGCGCCGCGTCATACAGGTTGCCGCGCACCAGCTGGCCGTACCACGACCACACTGCGATATCGGCAATGCTGTATTCGTCGCCACCGAGGTAGCGGCTTTCGGCCAGGCGGCGCTCGAGTACATCGAGCTGGCGCTTGGCTTCCATGGTGAAGCGGTTGATGGCGTACTCGAATTTCTCCGGCGCATACACATAGAAGTGGCCGAAGCCGCCACCCAGGTAAGGCGCCGCTCCCATCTGCCAGAACAGCCAGTTCAGGCACTCGGTCCGTGCGGCGGGTGCCTTGGGCAGGAATGCGCCGAATTTCTCGGCCAGGTACAGCAGGATCGAGCCCGACTCGAACACCCGTACCGGCGGCTCGACGCTGCGGTCGAGCAGGGCGGGGATCTTGGAGTTGGGGTTGACCTGGACGAAGCCGCTGGAGAACTGGTCGCCCTCACCGATGCGGATCAGCCAGGCATCGTACTCGGCACCGCCGTGGCCAAGGGCGAGCAGCTCTTCGAGCAGAATGGTCACCTTGACCCCATTGGGCGTGGCCAGGGAGTACAGCTGCAAGGGGTGCTTGCCTACCGGCAGGTCCTTGTCATGGGTTGGGCCGGCAACAGGGCGGTTGATGTTGGCGAACTGGCCGCCGGACGCTGCGTCGTGGCGCCAGACCGCAGGCGGGACATAGGGGGGCTTGCTCATGCACGAACTCCTTGAATGGCGTGAAGCTGTCACTGCATCTATGCCACGGGTTCGGCGCAATTCGCAAATGCATTATGGGCACTCACGCGATCCCTGTGGGAGCCGGCTTGCCGGCGATAGGGCCGGGGCAGGCAAAGTTGAACTGCCTGCTCGGGCCTCATCGCCGGCAAGCCGGCTCCCACAGGTGAATCACTCCCTCAGGGGAATCACAGTGCCTGTGGGAACACAACTCAGGCCACCGGAATGGTCGGATCCGCTGCGGCCAGCGCCGCCGCGCGGTCGTTGGCCGCTGGCGGATAGATCCAGACCGTATTGATCTGCGACTTCAGCACCTTGGCCTCGGCCTTGTCGGTCGGTGGCGACACCTTGCGGTCCCAGCCCTCGGTGTACACCGCACCCCAGGCCCCCAGATCGAGGCAAGTCACGTACTTGGGCTGGCTATAAGTCATCGGCGCCACGCCGATCAGCTCGGCCACGGCATTGTTCCCTGCATATCGGCCCAGCGGAATGGCATGCTGGCAGGACATCACCGCGTGGTTGCCCACCTCATCGCACGCCGCGTAGGCCACATCACCCGCCGCATACACCGCATCGTTGCCTTTGACCTTGAGGTTGCCATCCACATGCAAGCGGCCCTGGCGGTCGCGTTCGCCGCTGATCTGTTCGGTCAGCGGGTTGGCCTTGAAGCCCACGGTCCAGACCACTGTGCTCGCCGCGATGCGCTGGCCGTTGTCCAGCAGTACACCGTCGCGGTCCACCGAGGTCACGGTGGCGCCGCAGATCCATTCGATGCCCAGTGCCTCGGATGCCTGCTCGATAGCCGGTCGAATGCCGTCACCCAGCGCAGCACCGATTTTCACGCCGCGGTCGACCACCACCACACGTAGCCGTGCCTGCTCGCCGAGGATGTCGCGCAAACGCGCCGGCAGTTCGGTTGCGGTCTCGATGCCGGTGAAGCCGCCGCCCGCCACTACCACGGTGTTGCGCTCGGGCGTGTCGGGGAGGTTGGCCAGTGACTTGAGGTGGGCTTCAAGGCGTGCGGCGCTGTCGATCTTGTCGACATCGAAGAGGTGCTCGATTCCGACCATGTCCGGCCGGTTGAGCACGCTGCCACAGGCCATGATCAGGCGGTCGTAGCCCAGGCTGCACTCGGTGCCGCTCTGGGTGCGGTAGCGCACCTGCCTGGCGGATTCGTCGATGTGGAACGCCGTGCCTTGCACGAATCGCACGTTCACCGCCTCGAACAGCTCATGCAACGGGGCGGCCATGGTGTGCACTTCAGGTTCGTAGAAGCGTGGGCGCACGTGCAGTTCAGCCTTTGGCGCGAGTAGCGTCACCGCGATATCCGTGCGCCCGTGCAGGTCCAGTTGGCGGACCGCGCTGAGGGCGCTCCACAGGCCTGCGAAACCGGCGCCAATGATCAGGATATTGTTCATCGTTGTGCTCCTGGAGAGTCCGGTTAAACAAGGTAGCCCTTGTTCACGGCCAACGATGTAGCGGGCGACGAAACGCGCACCCTGGCGCTACAACTCAGAACGTCGGGGGAGTAATCACCCAGATCACCACGGCATCCACCTCGCCCGGATTGCCGTAGCGGTGCGGTTCCTGGCTGGGAAAACTGAAGCTGTCACCTTCGCCCAGCTGGAAGTGCCGTTCGCCCACCCACAATTCGAAACTGCCCGAGAGAATGTAACCGGCCTCTTCGCCTTCGTGGCTGTAGCTCTGTTGGCTGTAGGTGCCAGGTGGGAAGCGTGAATGCAGGATCTCCAGCTGGCGGTTGGGCTGGGGCGTGAGCAACTGGTCGACGATGCCGTCTTCGTAATGCACGCTCAACCGGCTGTTGCGCCGCACCACGTAGCCCTGGTCTTCGGGGGCGGTGCTGGCTTCGCTGGCGAAGAACCACTGGATGGTCACGCCCAGGCTGCGGGCAATGTTGAACAGCGCCGGGATCGACGGGTACGACAGGTTGCGTTCGAGCTGGCTGATGTAGCCCGCCGTCAGCTCGCTCTGCGCCGCCAGCTCCGCCAGGGTCATGCCGCGGCGCTTGCGCAGGCCGCGGATACGGGTGCCGAGAAACTGGGGGGCGGCGCCGCCGTCTTCGGCGGCGGGCGGGGTCTGTGGCAGCTGGCTCATGCGCTTCGGTCCATCGGGAAAGCGGCAGTATGTACAGCGTCAGACGGACCAGGCAACAGTCAGGCCATCATGGATCGCTTCTTCGACGGTACGCGGCGCCAGACAGTCGCCGATGCGCCGTACCTCGACCAGGTCGGCCAGCTCCTCGGCCAGCGTGTCTTGCGGCTGGTGGCCCAGGCACAGCACCAGGGTATCGATGTTGTCGAAGATCATCGGTTCACCGCTGGCAGTGTGCTGCAGGTACACGGTGTTGTCGTCGCAGCCGTACAGGCGGGCATAGGGGGTGATCGGGATGCTCAGGCGGTGCAGTTCCCCGGCCATCTGGTCGCGCACGTACAGCGGCAGGCTTTCACCACAGTGGGTGCCATTGACCGCCAACTGCACCTGATGCCCTTCGCGGACCAGGCGTTCGGCGATACCAGGGCCGATCCAGTCGCTGCGCCAGTCCACCACCAGCACCGAGCGGCCGGGCGTGACTTCATTGCGCAGCACTTGCCAGGCATCCACCACCTGCAGCTCACCGCTACGTTCGAACGATGGCCAGTAGGGTGTGGCGCCGGTGGCGGCGATCACCAGGTCGGGACGCTCGCGCTCGACCAGGGCGCGGTCGACTCGCGTACTACGTACCACACGTACACCTGCCAGCTGCATTTCGCGCTGCAGGTTGGTGCTGGCTCCGCCGAACTCGCTGCGCCGGGGCAGCAGTTGCGCGAGCTGTACCTGGCCGCCGAGCTGCGCGCTGGCCTCGTACAGCGTCACCTCGTGCCCGCGCGCGGCGGCCACGGCGGCGGCTTTCATGCCTGCAGGGCCGCCGCCTGCCACCAGGATGCGCTTGCGTGCGGTGGCGGGCTTGAGCGTACCGTACTGCAGTTCGCGGCCGGTTTCCGGGTGTTGAATGCAGGAGATCGGCAAGCCTCGGTGAAAGTGGCCGATGCAAGCCTGGTTGCAGGCGATGCAGGCGCGCACGTCCTCCACCTGACCCTGTTCTGTCTTGCTCGGCATCTGCGGGTCGCAGATAAGCGCACGGGTCATGCCGCAGACGTCGGCCTGGCCCCGGGCCAGGATCAGCTCCGCTTCCTGCGGCTGATTGATGCGCCCGGTGACGAACAGCGGAATATCCAGGCGCTGCTTGAAGGTGCCGGCCTCGCGGGCCAGGTACGCCGGGGCGATGGCCATCGGCGGCACGATGTGCACGGCGCCGCCGAGCGTCGCCGAGGTGCCGGCGACGATATGCAGGTAATCGAGTTGGCCCTGTAGCGCTTCGGCGGCAGCCAGCGATTCATCTTCGCTGAGCCCTTCGCTGTCGCGTTCGTCGGCACTGATGCGCAGGCCGACGATGAATTGTTCGTCGGTGGCCGCGCGCACCGCGTGCAGTACCTCGCGCAAGAAGCGCAGGCGCTGTTCCAGGCCGCCGTTGTAACCATCGCTGCGCAGGTTGACCCGCGGGTTGAGGAATTGCGCCGGCAGGTAGCCATGGCTGGCCACCACTTCCACGCCATCCAGTCCGGCCTGGTGCAGGCGGCGGGCGGCGTTGGCATACCCCTGGACGATCTCGTCGATCATCGCCTGGTCCAGGGCTCGCGGCATCACGCGAAATCGCTCGTTGGGCACCGCTGATGCCGAATAGGCGACGGCCAGCAGCCCGTCGGCGGATTCCATGATCTCCCTGCCTGGGTGGAACAGCTGCGACAGCACCACCGTGCCATGGGCATGGCAGGCTTCGGCCAACTGCCGGTAGCCCTCGATGCAGGCATCGTCGGTAGCCATCAGCACATGGGAGGTGTAGCGGGCGCTGTCATGCACCCCGGCCACCTGTAGCACGATCAGCCCCACACCTCCGGCAGCGCGGGCGCTCTGGTAGGCGATCAGCTTGTCGTTGACCAGGTTGTCGGTGGGCAGGCACGTATCGTGGCCGGTCGACATGATGCGGTTCTTCAGAAGCTTGCCGCGAATCTGCAAGGGCTCGAACAGGTGGGCAAAGGCGGTCGACATGCGGGCGGCTCCGGTGTTTTTCTTGTTTTTCTTATGAAAGTGTAGCTTCAGTAAAAAATCAACTTGTTTTTTTACTGGCGCCCGACTAGCTTTTTCTCACCCACGGCAGTGGGTCGTGACCTCACAACAACAAGAAAACGGGCCCTTCGGGCACCGGCAGGAGGCAACTCGATGCAGGCATTTCCTCGCGTTACAGGCCTTTGCGCAGCGCTGCTGGCCATCGGTCTTGGCAGTGCGCAAGCGGCGCCGCAGATGGTCGTGGTTGGCTATGGCGGCGCGGGTCAGAAAGCCCAGGATGTGGCGATCTTTCAGCCTTTCAGCGCCCAGGACGGCAGCAAGTTGATGCAAAGCGAATACAACGGCGAAATGGCGCGCATCCAGGTGATGGCCGATACCGGTAACGTCGATTGGGATGTGGTGCAGATCGAGGGGCCGGACCTGGCCCGCGGCTGTGAGGAGGGCATCTACGAGCACCTCGACTGGCAACGACTGGGACACGCCGCCGAACTGATTCCCGACGCAGCCCAGGCGTGCGGCTCGGCGGCGCTGGTGTGGAGCGTGGCGATCGCTTACGACCGCAACAAGCTGGCCGCGGCGCCCAGTTCATGGGCGGACTTCTGGGATATCAAGAAATACCCAGGCAAACGCGGCCTGCGCAAGCGCGCGGTGTACAACCTGGAGTTCGCCCTGCTGGCCGACGGCGTCAAGGTGGAGGACGTGTACAAGGTGCTTTCCACGCCGGCCGGTGTCGATCGGGCCTTTGCCAAACTCAGCGAACTCAAGCCCTATGTCCAGTGGTGGGATGCCGGCGCGCAACCGGCCCAGTGGCTGACCGCCGGTGACGTGGTGATGACGTCGACCTACAGCGGCCGCATCGCTGTCGCCGCGCAGCAGGGCAGCCCACTGGCGCTGGTCTGGCCGGGCAGTCTGTATGGCATGGACTACTGGGCGATCATCAAGGGCTCGAAACACGTCGACCAGGCCAAGCTGCTGATCAGCTACGCTAACCAGCCGGATACCCAGGTGCGTTATGTCGAGCAGATTCCCTATGGGCCGACCAATACCCAGGCAGCCGCCAAGCTCGACCCGGTATTGGCCAACTGGGTGCCGACATCGCCGCAGAACCTGCAGGGCGCCTTGGCGATGAACGTCGATTTCTGGGTCGACCATGGCGAGGAGCTGGAGCAGCGGTTCAATGCCTGGGCCAGCAAATGAACGAAGGACGAACGACCATGACTGCCACTGAACAATCGTTGCGCCAGCAATTGGCTGCCTGTTACCGGCTGATTGCACACTTTCGCATGTCGGACCTGATCTTCACCCATATCTCGGTGCGTCTGCCGGGCCCGGAACATCACTTCCTGATCAACCCCTACGGCCTGCTGTTCGACGAAATCACCGCGTCGAGCCTGGTCAAGATCGACCTGCAGGGCAGGGCGGTGGAGGCCAGCCCGCACCGGGTCAACCCGGCAGGTTTCGTCATCCACAGCGCCATCCACGCCGCCCGCGAGGATGCCCAGTGCGTGCTGCACACCCATACCCGTGCCGGTTGTGCGGTGGCGGCACTGGAATCTGGGTTGCTGCCGGTCAACCAGATGTCCATGGAGTTCTACGGCAAGGTTGCCTACCACACCTATGAAGGCATCGCCCTGGACCTGGACGAGCAGCAGCGGTTGGTGGCGGACCTTGGCGACAAGCCGGTGATGATCCTGCGCAACCACGGCCTGTTGACCACCGGGCGCACAGTGGCCGAGGCGTTCTTGCGCATGTACTACCTGGAGAAAGCCTGCGAGATCCAGCTGGCGGCGCAGAGCGCCGGCCAGTTGGTGCTGCCGTTGCCCGCGGTGTGCGCGCATACCGAGCGGCAGTTCAACGAGCCGATGCGGGGACTGAAGCAGGGGGAGCTGACGGACCCGGACGCGGTGCAGTTGGCCTGGGGGGCATTGTTGCGGATGCTGGACAGGACGGCGCCGGATTACTGCGACTGAAACATCGAGACCTGTAGAGCACCTGTGGGAGCCGGCTTGCCGGCGATGAGGCCAGCACAGGCACAGCCGGCTGGGGCCCTATCGCCGGCAAGCCGGCTCCCACAGGGATCGCACTGGGCACGAAGGCCCAACTCGGATGTCAGCGAGCCTCAGGCACGATCAGACCGGCCGGGGCCTCGCCAGCACGGTGGCGGGCCACCCAGTAGTAGAGCAGGCTGGGCACCACCAGGCCAATCAGCCACGACACGTCCACCCCACCCAGGTGAGCGACCATGGGGCCAGTGTACAGCTTGGTGTCAATGAACGGCATCTGCACCAGTACACCCACGGTGTAGACGCTGATACCCGGCCAGTTCCAACGACCATAGCGACCCTCGGGGTCGGCCAGTGCGGGCACGTCGTAGCGCTCCTTGGTGATGAAGTAGTAATCCACTAGGTTGACCGCGCTCCAGGGCACGAAGAAGGTCAGCAGGAACAGGATGAACGACTTGAACGCGCTCAGGAACGAGTGCTGGCCGAGCAGGGCTACCAAAGTAGCGGCGCCGACGATGAGCAGCACGAACAGCAGGCGCTGCGCGCGGGTGATGGTCAAATTGCCCCGGAACCCACTGATGATGGTGGCGATGCACATGAAGCTGCCGTAGGAGTTCAGGGTGGAAATGGTCACCTTTCCGAAGGCAATGCTGAAGTACAGCAGTGCCGCCGTGGTGCCGGCGCCGCCCAGTCCGACGATGTATGCCACTTCGCGGCCCGAGAACTGGCCGCCGGCGATCGCTGCGGCGAACACGCCGAGAATCATCGAAGCTTGCGCGCCGATCACCGAGCCCAGCCCAGCGGCGAGGAAGGTCGTGAGCGGTGAGGTGCTGCTGGGCAGGTAGCGCGAGTAGTCGGCAACGTAAGGACCAAAAGCGATCTGCCAGGACGCGGCCAGGGAGACGGCGAGCAGGAACGAAGCCCAGCTGAAATGACGGTTGTCGAGCAACTGACTGATGTCGGCGATCAGCAGGATACGGCTGAACAGGTAGACGAAGGCGATGATGCCCAGCACGCTGGCGACCCGGCCTATCCAGTGGATCACCCGGTAGCCGGCCAGGGTGGCGAGGACGATCACCGCGGCGAAGATCAAAATGCCGGTGCTGTCGCTGACACTCAGCAGCTGGCCGATGGCCTGGCCCGACAGGACCGTGCCGGTGGCGGTGAAGCCGAGGTACATCAGGCACACCAGCACCATCGGGATGGCGGCGCCGTAGACCCCGAACTGCACGCGGCTGGAGATCATCTGCGGCAAGCCCAGGCGCGGGCCTTGGGCCGCATGCAGGGCCATGACCCCGCCACCGATCAGTTGCCCCAGCAGCAGGCCGATCAGCGACCAGAACACGTCGCCGCCAAGCACCACGGCCAAGGCGCCGGTGACGATTGCGGTGATTTGAAGGTTGGCACCCAGCCACAGGGTGAACTGGCTGTACACCTTGCCATGGCGTTCGGCCTCGGGAATGTAGTCGATCGAACGCCGTTCGAGCACGGGTTTGCTGGACATTGCGGGCTCCGCTTCGTTGTTGTTGTGTCGGGGAGGGGCCACGGGCGGCACGTCACATGCGTGGCCTGACAGCGATATGAGCATGTCTATACAAGTAGGGTCAAGTGAAGCTTGCAGGGCGGAACAGCCGTACTGTTATGCCAGGCTGGCGGGCAACTGTGCCGGTCCGCCGCCGAGCGTTGGCCGTATGCTGTAACGAAATATGTCTAGAACGGCTGATGAGGAAAACTGCAATGCCACTCAAGGACCTGCTGATCGCCCTGGTGGTGATCATTGCCTGGGGCGTCAACTTCGTGGTCATCAAGGTCGGCCTCGATGGCCTGCCGCCGATGCTGCTGGGGGCGTTGCGTTTTCTGTTGGTCGCTTTCCCGGCGATTCTGCTGGTCAAGCGGCCCAAGTTGCCGTGGCGCTGGCTGTTCGCCTATGGCGCGACGATTTCGCTGGGCCAGTTCGCGTTCCTCTTCCAGGCGATGTACAGCGGCATGCCGCCGGGCCTGGCGTCCCTGATACTGCAATCGCAGGCGTTTTTCACCCTGGGGTTCGCCGCGCTGTTTCTCGGCGAGCGCCTGGGCCTGGCCAGCGTCATGGGCTTGCTGGTGGCCGCCAGCGGCCTGGCGCTGATCGGCAGCGAAGACAGCGGCCATGTGCCGATGGTGGCGCTGCTGCTGACCCTGTGTGCGGGGGCCATGTGGGGCATGGGCAACATCATCACGCGTCGCTTCGGTTCGGTGGACCTGGTCGCGTTGGTGATCTGGGGTGGACTGATTCCGCCGCTGCCGTTCCTGGCGCTGTCGTGGTGGCTGGAAGGGCCGGAGCGTATCGGCCATGCCTTGGTCAACATCAGTTGGCATTCGGTGCTGGCGCTGGCCTACCTGGCGTTCGTCGCCACCATGCTGGGGTACAGCCTGTGGAGCAAGCTGCTGTCGCGCCACCCCGCCGGCAAGGTCGCGCCGTTCTCGCTGCTGGTGCCGGTGATCGGCCTGAGTTCCTCGGCCTGGTTGCTGGGTGAGCGGCTGACGGCAGTGCAGGGGTGGGGGGCGCTGCTGGTGATGCTCGGGTTGCTGGTCAATGTGTTCGGGCCGAAGCTGGGGCAGCGGCTGCGGGCCGTCAGCGCGTAAGGTTTGGCAAGTGCCTCGACGTCGCCCGCGCTTTGTTAGACTTGGCTTCTTTTGTCAGGCTAACGGAGCTTGCGATGATCATTTCCACTACCAGCCAGCTCGAAGGCCGCCCGATCGCCGAGTACCTCGGCGTGGTCAGCTCTGAATCGGTGCAGGGCATCAACTTCGTGCGCGATTTCTTCGCACGATTTCGCGATTTCTTCGGGGGACGTTCGCAGACCCTGGAAAGCGCATTGCGTGAAGCCCGCGAGCAGGCCACCGAAGAACTCAAGGCACGGGCACGGCAGTTGCACGCTGATGCCGTGGTCGGTGTCGACTTCGAGATCAGCATGCCTTCGGTGCAAGGAGGCATGGTCGTGGTGTTCGCCACCGGCACCGCCGTGCGCCTGAAATAGACGGCGCCGCCACTGGTCGGGTCTGCTGGGTTTGTCCGGGCAGTCTGCAAATGACCGGCTAGTCTCACTTTCACAGGCTGCGTTTTTCCAGGCAAACCTTCTGCCGGCGCGGTCGCCACTGGAGGGAGACAGGGCATGAGCGAGTCCTTTTTCGAAGACATGAACGATGCGTATCCGATCAACAGCCAGGTGCGTTGCGGTCAGGCGGCCTTCCGCCTGGGCTTCGCCCACATGACCCTGGACGATTCGCAAGAGCTGCAGCCGGCACACCTGCAGCGCAGCAAGAAGGGCCGCTTCACGCCTCGGCTACCGCCGAAAAAGTGATCCCGCTCACACAACCCCGCCCACTGGCGGGGTTTTTCTTGGCGTTGTTTGACCCTGCTCATGGTAACGGCGGGTTGCGCTCGCCGAACCCCGGCAGTTGTGGTTTTCTGGCGCCACATCTCAGGCATTTCAGGCAAGGAAGGAGTGAGCCATGCGAGTCAGGGAAGCAACCTACTGGCAGTGGGCAGATGCGCAATTGCACAGCCGCTGCCACGATGAAGCATTGAGCGATGGCACCACCCTGGATATACAGGTGCGCCTGTCACGGCTTGGCGCCACGCAACTGTTTCTTGGGCTGTACGGCGAGAATGGCAGGGCGTTGCTGGAAGAGTATTACCCGTCACGGCCTGGCGAGACCATGACGCGCGCGCTGGTGTGGGGTGTCGAGCGGGCGCGGGCGCTGGCGACCGGTGCCCTGGAGTTGCCGCAGCAGCAACGACGGCGGGCATGAAAAAGCCCGGCCTATGCGGGCCGGGCTCCGTAAGTGGTGCGATCACTCAGTTGAGTGGATCGATCACCTTGACTGCCTGCCGCTCACGGGCGGCGGGCCATTCTTGTTGCAGGGTCTGCAGTACGCGGCCGACGAACTCGGTGTCGGCGGCGGCCTTCTTGCCGACGTAGCCCAGGCCACGACGGTAGACCTTGAAGCGGGCGCGCATGCTGGGCAGGTGCGCTTCGAATTCGGCTTCGATCGTGTTCGGCGGCAGGCGGTCTATACGCACTTCGCCGGTTTGGCTGACCCACAGCAAGTGGTCGTCGAGGCTGTCCTTGCGCATGGCGAACAGCTGAGCCAGTTGGTCGATCGTAGGATTGTTGTTCAAGTTCATCATAAAGCCCCCATTACCCATTGTTTTAGTGATTTTTCACAGTTGGCGCTACACGTGTAGCGCGCTACCTAGGCTGCTACAGCAGCATCGCAACAGGGGCTTTCTCACGCTGCCTTTTGGACAGTTCCCTCTCCACGGACGGCCTGCGTTACCGCGCAGGCCGTCTGGAACACCCTTGCCACCGCTCCCGATCAGGGAGACGGCTTCATCATGCACAAGGGCGATGAACGGCGTCAACCGTTTTGTAGTGAATATTTTTATGCACTACATCTTGTCCGACAATCCGCTCGCGGGAGGCTTTCACTGGCCAGGGCTGGAGAGAATCCGGTAGGCGGCACGCACGCGCGCTTCATTGGGGTAGTTACGGTTGGCGAGCAATATGATGGCCTTGCCTTCGGCTGGAATGAACGCGGCATAGGCGCCAAAACCACTGGTCGATCCGGTCTTGTTGTACCAGGCATCGGGCACGGCGGGCAGGGGTGGGTCGAGACGATGGGTAGCCTGGGGTTCTCGGATCAGCCTGGGGCCGTTGCCATCGACCAGGGTGTCGAGCGAAGCCGGCAAGGGGTAGCGTTCCCAGCCGAGCCCTTGGGTCATCGCGCCTACCTGGAAGTAGCCGGCCTGGGTGATGGCGGCAGCTTTGCGCAGCGCCGGTGAAAGTTCGGCGGGCTGCATGTGCAGACGCACGTAGCGCAGCAGGTCGCGGGCGCTGGTCTTGATGCCATAGGCCTCATCGGCATAGGGACCCGGGTTGACCCGCACGGGACGGTTCTGCGCATCGTAACCCTGCGCATACAGCCCTTGCGCGTTCGCCGGCACCTGCAGGTAGGTGTGTTGCAAGCCCATCTGCGGTAACAGGCCTTGGCTCATCAGTTCCGCGAACGGTTGCTGGCGTGCGCGTGCGGCGAGGTCGCCGAACAAACCCAGGCTTGGGTTCGAATAGCAGCGCTGGGTGCCGTGGACGCTCCGGGTTTTCCAGTTGCGCAAGAAGTCCAGCGCTTGGCTGTCGGTCTGTACTTCGTCGGGAAACTGCAATGGCAGGCAGTCGGCGCTGTAGGCCCCCAGTTCCAGTACGCTGGCGTCACCCAGTGGCGTGCCGGCCAGGGCTGGTTGGTAACGTCGGGCCGGTGCTTGCAGATCGAGCTTGCCCTCAGCGCTGGCCAAGCCGGCGAGGGTGGCGGTGTAAGTCTTGCTCAGCGAGCCGATCTCGAACAGGGTATCGGCGTTAACCGGTACGGCTGTGGCCTTGCTGGCCACACCATAGCTGAAGTAATGCGCCTGGCCATTGGCGAACACGGCCACAGCCATGCCGGCGATGCCGTGCTCCCGCATCATGGGCTCGATCACGTCGTCCACCTGGGCCTGCAGTGATGTGCCGGCATGTGCAGTGACGCTGCCCAACGCGAAGGCAGTGGCAACAAGAAGCCGTGCGAGTCGAGCGAGTGGCATGCAAAAAGATCCTTTTCGGATTTGTGTCCGTTGAGCGACACCAGTGGGGGTTCCGGCGTTAGCGTGAAAAAGTTCCAGACCTTATCGTCTGCCCTTGCACAACGACAAGACGGAAACTGTTATGAAGTATTTGCGCATGTTGTTCGACAACTTCACCCTGGCGTTGCTCGGTGTGGTGTTGATCGCCACCGTGCTGCCCTGCTCGGGCGACGGCGCGGTCTATTTTGGCTGGCTGACCAACCTGGCCATCGGCCTGCTGTTCTTCCTGCATGGCGCCAAGCTGTCGCGCGAGGCGATCATTGCTGGCGCGGGCCACTGGCGCCTGCACCTGCTGGTGTTCTCCTGCACCTTCGTGCTGTTCCCATTGCTGGGTATGGCGTTCAAGCCGGTGTTCGTGCCGTTGGTGGGCAACGAACTGTACCTGGGCGTGCTATACCTGTGTGCCTTGCCGGCCACCGTACAATCGGCCATTGCCTTCACCTCGCTGGCGCGCGGCAACGTGCCGGCAGCCATCTGCAGCGCTGCTGCCTCGAGCCTGTTGGGGATCTTCCTGACGCCGCTGCTGGTGATGATGTTGCTGGGCGCCAGTGGCGACACCGGTTCGGGCCTCGATGCGGTGCTGAAAATCACCCTGCAGCTGCTGGTGCCCTTCGTGGCCGGGCAGATCGCCCGGCGCTGGATCGGCGCCTGGGTCAAGCGTAATGCACGCTGGCTGAAGCTGGTGGACCAAGGCTCGATCCTGCTGGTGGTCTACACCGCGTTCAGCGAGGCGGTGGTCACCGGGCTGTGGCACACGGTTTCGACGCAGCACCTGGCTGGACTGTTCGTCGTCTGCGGCATCCTGCTGGCAGTGGTGCTGTTCGGTACGCGCCTGCTCGGCAAGGTGCTGGGTTTCAACCTGGAAGACCGCATCACCATCCTCTTCGCCGGCTCCAAGAAGAGCCTGGCGACAGGGGTGCCCATGGCCCAGGTGCTGTTCGTTGGCAGTGGCATCGGGGCGATGATCCTACCGTTGATGCTGTTTCACCAGATCCAGCTGATGGTCTGTGCGGTATTGGCTCAGCGGTATGCCAGCCGGGAAGCCGCGGGCGAGGAGGCTGCTGCTTCTTCCTGACAGCGGCGTGTTTTCACACGGCCTCCTCACCGAGGCCGGTACTCGCTAACGGGCCTGCCCTGAGCCGCGCTCGCGCAATGCCTTGGCGACCTCGGCCTCAATCTGGTAGGCCGGCCCCTCCAGCGCCTGGTAGTCGCGCGTGTAGCGCCGGGCGAATTCCTCTACGCCCAGTTCCTGATACTGCTGCACATGCTTGAGCTCGTGCGCCCACAGCGCCACATTGTCCTCGGCATCGCTGGCATGGCGGAACATGATCGTGTCGATCAACGTCACCGCGTTCACATCGGGGTTTTGCAGCAGCGCGTTGGCGGCGCTCAGTTGCTGCTCGTCGCCCACCCGGTAGCGTGCGGCGTCGAGCACGGCAAAGTCGTACCAGGGTTCGAGCTGAACGCGGATGTGCAGGGGAATAGGTTCGCTGCCGCTGGCGGTGGCCTCGTCGCGGGCCTGGCGCAAGGCATAGGCCAGGCTGCTGGAGGCCATGACCTCGACATCCTTGAGCACCTGGCCAGCCTGGCCGGGATCGAATGGCGCGCAAAAACAGCCCATCAGGCATATTGGGTACTGGCCGGGTGGGCAGGCTTGCTCCGCTGACGCCGACAGGCTCGCCAATAACAGCAACAGCAGGTTAGTGGCTTTCATTCAGCGCCCTGTCAACCAATCCGCGGCTGGCTTCCAGCACCTGGGACTGCACCGATTCGCTGGCCAGCATGCGCCCGACCACCAGCGCGCCGACGCACTGGCTGATCAGGGCCCAGGCCAGGGCATCATCGGCCAGGGTTTCGCTCCAGGCGGCGTGCAAGCTTGTCAGCCAATGTTCGGCCTCTTCGCGTACCGGTCGTTCAGCCCGGGCGATTTCCACGCCCAAGGGCGGCAATGGGCAGCCGCCTTCGGCATCGTGCAGGTGCGCCAGGCTCAGGTACTGCTGCAGGCAGCGCGCCAGACGTTCGCGGCTGGCGCCTTTCTGAGCCAGGCGGCCCAGCGGGCTGTTGCTCAGTTCCTGGCGGACCACTTCGGTGAACAGATCATCCTTGGACGGGAAGTGGTTGTAGAAGGCGCCGCCGGTGAGGCCTATGGCTTTCATCAGCCCGGCGACCCCCGTGCTGGCGAAACCGCCGCGCTTGGCCAGTGCACCGGTGCTGGCCAGCAGCTTGTCGCGGGTCTGTTGCTTGTGTTCGCTGGAGTAGCGCATGAAAAACCTCTGAGCGCTGGCTTGACGTTGGGGGCGATCATAACATAGCGTTCGTTTACTAAATGATCGTTCATCAATGGAGGTGCACGTGGCAAAACAACAAAAAGTGGTGCTGGTGGTGGGCGCGGGAGACGCCACGGGCGGAGAAATTGCCAAGCGGTTCGCCCGCGAGGGGTACGTCGCCTGCGTTACCCGGCGCCAGGCCGAAAAACTGCAACCCTTGGTGGACGAAATTCGTGCCGCTGGCGGCCAGGCCCATGGCTTCGGCTCAGATGCGCGCAAGGAAGAGGAAGTGGCCGAGCTGGTCGAGACGATCGAGCGCGATATCGGGCCAATCGAAGCCTTTGTCTTCAATATCGGCGCCAATGTGCCCTGCAGTATCCTCGACGAAACCCCGCGCAGATACTTCAAGGTCTGGGAAATGGCGTGCTTTGCCGGCTTCTTGACCGCCCAGGCGGTCGCCCGGCGCATGGTCACCCGCGAGCGCGGCACGCTGCTGTTCACCGGTGCCACCGCCGGCACCCGTGGTGCGGCCGGCTTCGCGGCCTTCGCCGGGGCCAAGCATGGGTTGCGCGCCCTGGCGCAGAGCATGGCGCGGGAGCTCGGGCCGCGTAACATCCACGTTGCCCATGTGGTGGTGGACGGTGCCATCGATACGGCCTTCATCCGCGACAGTTTCCCTGAGCGCTACGCCCTCAAGGCGCAGGACGGCATCCTCGACCCTGCACACATCGCCGACAGCTACTGGTTCCTGCACGCACAGCCGCGCGATGCCTGGACGTTCGAACTGGACCTGCGCCCGTGGATGGAACGCTGGTAAGCCCTGACTCATCAAGGAGTGCATCACATGAGCAAGACCGTCGAGTTCTTCTTCGACCTGGGCAGCCCTGCCAGCTACCTGGCCTGGACCCAGCTACCCGACCTCTGCGCCCGGCAGGGCGCAACGCTGTGCTACCGGCCCATGTTGCTGGGCGGGGTATTCCAGGCCACCGGCAATGCTTCGCCTGTAATGATCCCGGCTAAGGGCCGCTACATGTTCACCGACCTGGCCCGATTTGCCGCGCGCTATGACGTGCCGTTCGGGCTGCCGCCGGGGTTTCCGCTCAATACCTTGGCCCTGATGCGCGGCGTGATCGGCACTCAGTTGCATGCGCCGGCACGCTTCGAGGCGCTGCTGGCAGCGTTGTTCAACGGGCTTTGGGCGCAGCGGCGCAACCTGGGCGAGCCTGCCGTGCTGGACGAAACGCTCGGCGAGGCCGGTTTCGACCCGGCCCAATTCCACGCCCTGGCGGCAGACGGTGAAGTGAAGGCAGCGCTCAAGCAGACGACCATTGAGGCGGTGGCGCGCGGGGTGTTTGGCGCGCCGACGTGTTTTGTCGAAGGGCAGATGTACTTCGGCCAGGATCGCCTGGATTTCGTCGAGCAGGCACTGGCTCGGCCGGCTCACCTCTAGCGGTACCGCCAGCCAGGTATCAGAAGTTGGCCGGGGTGTTGGCGCTGATGATCTCGGCCTCATCCTGGCCAATGTTCTTGAAGCTGTGCGGCAGGGTGGTGGGGATGTAGTAGCCATCGCCAGAGCTGAGGATGCTCACCTGGCCATCGACCCACAGTTCAACGGTGCCGCGGGTGACCAGGCCACATTCCTCGCCTTCGGCATGCACGATGGGTTCGCCCGAGTCGGCGCCGGGTGCATACAGCTCACGCAGCATACGCATCTGGCGTGCCTCGACGCTGGCACCAACCAGCAGCATGCGCAGGCCATTTCGGCCCAGGTCCGGCTGTTCGCTGGCGCGGAACACGAAGCGCTCTTCCCGGACCGGTTCGTCGAAGCTGAAGAACTCCGCCAGGGTCATGGGGATGCCTTCGAGCAGTTTTTTCAGGGAGCTGACCGAAGGGCTGACGCGGTTCTGCTCGATCTGCGAGATCGTCGAGTTGGTCAGCCCGCTGCGGCGGGCCAGCTCCCGCTGGGAGAGGTTGTTGCGTTCACGCACCAGTTTGAGTCGTGTCCCCGTGTCCATAGCCGCCTTAATCAGAGGTGTTAAAAATAATGGGCGACGCATTAAAACACACTCTGCTCACTTGCGCGCTGTGCTTGTCAGGCCCGGTGCTCGCGCGGCATCGGCCATAGCCCGACTAGCAGCAGCAACAGGGCCACGGCAAGAAATGGCAGGCGTGGGTCGAGGGCATAGACCAGTGTCCCGGCCAGCGGCCCAATCACTGCCCCCATCCCTTGTGCGGCGCCGATGGAACCGGCGGTCGAGCCCTGTTCCGAGGCCTGCATGGCATTGGCCGCCAGTGCCGAGAAGGCCGGGAACACGAAGCCCATGCCCGCGGCTGCAACGAAGTAGCAGCTCCACAGCCACGGCGCGGTGGTGGCCAATGCGCCCGCCGCGAAGCCCAGCGCCGAGACACTGGCACCGACCCGGATCATTTTCAGCGGTGGCCACTGCAACTGGCGCAGGATGACCTGGGACAGGATCAGCGCCACGCCGACGGTGGTCAGTGCTATGCCCGCGGTTTGCGCGGCCTCTGCCGGGCCCTGGTGCAACCGGTCGAGGGCGAAGAAACCCACGATGATCTGCGAAACCGTGACGCTCAGCATCGCGCTGAAGGCCACCAGCAGCGGCCGGCGCAGGCGCGGGTCGGTCAACCGCACCGGGCTGGGTGCATGGCTGTGGGCCAAGGGTTGCGGTTTGAGCTTGAACAGCAGCACCAGGAACGCACCGGCCGGCAGCAATGACATCACATGGAACGGCAGGCTCAGGCTGTGCTCGGCCAGCAATGCCGCAAGTGCCGGCCCCAGTACCAGGCCGATGGCACTGGCCGCGCCCAGTGAGGCCATGGCTCGGGCACGTCGCTGCGGTTCGACATGGTCGGCGATCAGGGCGTTGCAGGCCACCGGGATGGCGGCGTAGAAAGCGCCGATGGCGCCCCGGGCGAGCATCAGGCCGACGAATGCCACGGCTGCTGACGGCAGCCAACGCAAGGCACCTTCGATGAACAGGCACAGCAGCCAATAGGCGAGGGTGAAGCCGGCACTGCCCAGCAGCAGGATACGCCGCCGGCCAAGGCGGTCGGCGGCGCGGCCCCAGCGGCGGGCCAGCAGTACCCAGACGACCCCGGCCACGGTCACCGCCGCGCCTGCTTGCCAGGTGGCCATGCCGAGCAGACGGGCGATGGGGCCGATCAGGGCGACGAATGCCATCATCGACATGGTGCACGCCATGGTCACCAGCAACAGCGGTCGCAGGTCCAGGGTGGTGGCGGGAATGAGGGTGGCAGAGTCCTTTGCGGCATTCATGGGGCTGTCCAGGGCAGTTCGACAGGCAAGAGTAATGAGAATGCTTGCCGGGTGTCGAGCCTGCCTGGGCAGCCTGCCATCATTCGCTGCGGCGCAACGGGCCTGGCCACATGCTGCGCAGCACGCCGTCGCGGCGTACCAGGGCATGCATCAGTGCGGCCCCCAGGTGCACCACCACGGTGGCGAACAACAGGTAGCCGGCCCAGCCGTGGGCCTGGCGCAGCACCGCATACAGCTGCAGGTCGTGCGGGGCGATGGCCGGTAGCTGCAAGGGGCGCGGGTAGCCGCCTGCCGACAACATGGCCCAGCCAAGCAGTGGCATGGCCAGCATCAAGCCGTACAGCAGCAGGTGCGAGGCGCCTGCGGCGAAGCGTTGCAGGGACGGCAAGTCTTGGGGCAGCGGGGGATGGGGCAGGGTCAGGCGCAGGCCGATGCGCACCACGACCAGCAGCAGAAGCGCCAGGCCCGTGGCCTTGTGCAGTTCCACCAGCAGGGGGTGGCGTGGCGACAGGTCGGCCACCATGCTCACGCCAATGAACAGCATGGCAATGATCAGGATCGCCATCAGCCAGTGCAGCAGACGGTGCAGCGGGTGGAAAGCGTGCGGATTCATGGCTTGGCTCCTGTGCCGAGCGATTCGCGGCTACGGCGGTTGAACGATTCCGAATAGGCAGCCGAGCGGGCGGCGAGGATCGGGTCGGCGGAAGGTTCGATGCCGGCGGGCAGGATCAATGGGTCGAAGTTCAGGTCACGGCAGGCGCCTTGTTCAGGGCCATCGACCCGTTCGACCACCAGGGTTCCGGCGTCGACGCTGCGCCGTTCGGCAGGCCATGGGCTTGCGGGGTCGTCCACTGCATCGCCGGGCTCGGCCAGGACCAGGCGCAGGGTCCAGCGCAGGGGGCCTTGGGCCAGGCGCTGCTGCAGGTCATGTTGCAAGAACTGCTTGTCGTCGACCTGTCCAGGCAAGGGCGAGAAGCGTGTCTGTGGCTCCAGCTGCCAGCGCACCGGGTGGGCGGCGCCGCCGGCATCGATCAGGCGGAAGGCATTGATGCTGTGGTACTGGGTGCTGGCAAAGCTGTCGCTGGGCTTGTAGCTCGCGGCCCACTGGCGGAAGGCCGCGCTTTCAGGGTGGGCGGCGAAGAACGCCTGCATCTTCGCCGGGTCCGGTTTGCCGGTGGCGGGGACCGGCGCACCGGCCAGCACCTGTTCATAGAAACCTTGCGGGTTGCTCACGGCCAGCACCGGCGGGTTGTTCATCCCGGTGCGCCACACCTGGCCATCGTCGGTGCTCAGCTGGATCGCCAGGCTGCGCACCGGTACGCCGGTATCGGGCGCGAACGGGTTGGCGCCGCCTATGGCGAAGCGGCCGATCACCGGCACGCGGGTTTGGCTGAAGGCGCGGGCGGTCGACAATGTGGCGGCCTGACCCGAGGGCTGGAAGTAGCCGCTGACGCACAGCCCCTTGGCGTGGTTCTTGCGATAGCCTGCGTAGTGGCCGGACTGGGCCTCGAAGGTGTCGATGATGCGCTGCGGGGTCAGTCGGGGCCCGCCGATCCAGCCAGCGGCATAGGCGAAGCCGGCGCCCAGGGCCAGCATCACGGCGCCGATGCCGGCCAGGCGCAAGGCCTTGGCGGGGCCGTGCAAAGGTGAGTTCATGATGAAATTCCGGTTCAGTGAAGGTGCCAGTACGACGGGGCAGGGGAATACTTATTCCCTCGCGGGGAATAAATTTTGTAGCCAGGCGTCTGCCCCATACACTGACAACCCGAAAAGCCGGTAACTTGCCATGCACGACCTGGACGAACAGCAGTGGCGCGAACTGCTGCAGCGCTTGCGCCGCTTTGCCTTGTGGCTGACCCGTGAGACTGGCAGCGCCGACGACCTGGTCCAGGCCACCGTCGAACGCGCTTTGAGCCGGCGTGACCAGCAACGTGACGAGGAGGCATTGCGGGCCTGGTTGTTCACCATCCTTTACCGCTTGTTTCTCGACGGCAAACGCCGTGAGCGCCTGCACGCCCGTTGGTTGTCCTGGTTCGGCCGTGCCGAGCAGGACTGCGAAGCGGTGGGTGGCAATATCGAAAACATCGTCCTGGCCCAGGCCGACCTGCAGGCGTTTGCCCACTTGTCGACTGAACAGCGTGCCCTGCTGCTGTTGGTCAGTATCGAGGGGCTGAGCTACAAGGAGGCTGCCGAGACCTTGAACATTCCCATCGGCACGGTGATGTCGCGCCTGTCCCGCGCCCGTGCCGCCTTGCGCGATCTGACCGAAGGCAACCCCAAGCCTACGGCCTTGCGGAGACTGAAATGACACGCCTGATACCCAGCGAAGACGAACTGCACGCCTATGTCGACGACCGCCTTGCGCCGGCGCGCCGTGCCGAGGTGCAGGCCTGGCTGGCAGCCAATCCACACGAAGCGGCGAGGATCGAGGCCTGGCGCAGCGATGCCCGGCGTTTGCGCGCGGCGCTGGCGGGGTTCGGCGAGCAGCCGGGGGGGGCGCAGCTCGATCTGGCTCAGGTGCAGCGGCGCTTGCGCCAGCGTCGGCAGCGGCGCCTGGCGTCGGCAGCGGTTCTGCTGCTGGCCCTTGGGGTGGGCGGGCTGGGTGGCTGGCAGGCGCGGCAGGCGACCTGGGCGCGCAACGAACTGCCCATGGCCGATGCAGTCCAGGCGCACCGATTGTTTGCCGGCAGTGAGGCGCTGGATATCCAGGCCAGTGATCCGACACGGTTGCGCGAATGGCTTGGTAGCCATTTCAATCGGGTAGGCCAGTTGCCCGACCTTAGCGGTTATGGCTTTCAGCCAGTGGGCGCGAGGTTGCTGAGCAACGAGCAGGGGCCGGCGGCGTTGCTGGTGTTTCAGGATCGCCATGGCCAGCGCATCAGCCTGTTCCTGCGCTCGCCGGGCGACCGCTACCAGCGCATGCCGGATGGGCAGCGGGTCGATGGGCAGCTGCAAGCGCGGTACTGGTCACATGGGGCGTACAACTTTGCCCTGGTCAGCGCGGCGGACGATGTGCGCGGGGCGGGAGTGGGGGAGGCGTTGCGGTTGGGTTTGTAGGTGGTGTCGCGAGCAGGCCTGGCGGAAGATTGTCAGCGTTCATGAGATCGAGCGCCGCCCGCGCGGCGCTCGATCTCAAGGACACCCACTCGATAAAGGCAGGCTCTTAGCTCAATTCCAGCCAGATCGGCGCATGATCCGAAGGCTTCTCCATCGCGCGCAGCTCATAGTCCACGCCCGCAGCCTTGATCCGCGGCACCAGATGCTGCGAAGCCATGATCAGGTCGATACGAAGCCCACGCTTGGGCTGGTCCTCAAAACCACGGCTGCGATAGTCGAACCAGCTGAAACGGTCGGTCACGTCCGGGTACAAGTGGCGGAAGCTGTCCACCAGGCCCCAGCCCTTGAGACGCTCCATCCATTCGCGTTCCTCGGGCAGGAAGCTGCACTTGCCGGTCTTCAGCCAACGCTTGGCGTTGTCCGCGCCAATGCCAATGTCGCAGTCCTGGGGCGAGATGTTCATGTCCCCCATCACCAGCACTGGCTGGTCTTGTTTGAACTGCCCTTCGAGCAGCGCCTGCAGATCGCTGTAAAAGCGCTGCTTGGCCGGGAACTTGGTGGGGTGGTCACGGCTTTCGCCTTGTGGGAAGTAGCCGTTCATGATGGTGATCGGGTTGCCGTCGGCATCGGCGAACGTGCCCCAGATGAAGCGGCGCTGGGCGTCCTCCTCATCGCTGGCAAAGCCCTTGTACAGGCTCAGGGGCGCCTGGCGCGAGAGCAGGGCGACGCCGTAGTGGCCCTTTTGCCCGTGGTAGTGCACGTGGTAACCCAGCGCCTGGACATCGGCCAAGGGGAACTGATCGTCGCTGACCTTGGTTTCCTGCAGGCCGATCACGTCCGGCTGGTGCTTGTCGATCAGCGCCGCCAGCTGGTGCGGGCGGGCTCGCAGGCCGTTGATGTTGAAACAGACGATCTTCATGGAAAGACGATCCTGGTAAAAGGCCGGATGCTAGCCGACATCGGCCTTGATCTCCAGCATGGCAGCATCGCCAAGGCGCTGCTAACGTGCAGTCAGGGGTGAACGATGCGCACTGCGGCACCTCCAAGGCACTGTATGCCCATTCCAGGAGGACTACTCGCAATGCCCGAAGCCACTGTCGCCCAGGCCCGCATCTGCTCGCTCGATGATGGCTACAGCCGCGAGGCGCGCTCGCTGCTGTACCACGCCTACCGCCACGAGCCTACCTTCGCCTATATTTTCGAAGCCCAGCGCCCGGGCTATGAACGACGCTTGCGGGTGATGGTGCGCGAGTGGGTACGCCAGCACTTCTATCTGCAATTGCCTGCCATCGGCCTGCTGCTGGAAGACCGCTTGATCGCCCTGGCCCTGATCGTGCCGCCGCAACGCAGGTTGGGTGTGGCCGACAGCTGGGCCTGGCGCCTGCGCATGCTGCTGGGCACTGGCCAGCGCTGTACCCGACGCTACATGGACTACCAGGCAGCGCTCGCCAGCTGCCTGCCCACGGGCAAGGTGCATATGCTGCCGCTGCTGGGCGTGCACCCGCAGTTTCGCGGCAGCCACTACGGCGAACAATTGTTGCAGGCTGTGCACGACTGGTGCGCGGAAGACCCTAATACCCAAGGTGTGGTACTGGACTCTGGCAATGAGCATTACCTGGCCTTCTATGAGCGCCAGGGCTACGAAGAGATAGGCGAGGTTGCCGTGGGGCCGATCCGCGAGCGGGTCTTTTTCCACCCCAATCCGCGATCCTCCATGCCAAGGACTGCATGAGGAGCGGCAGACGGCTCCCTTGAGCGGCTGGCTCTGGTAGCATGCGCGCCATGACGTATTCAGGAAGACTAACCTGGGGCCTGGTTATCTGGGCCGCCAGTTTTGCAGCATGGGGCCAGAGCGAGTTGCTGGTGCAGGTAAAGCCCGCCAACAAGGCGCTCAAGGCCAATGTCGAAGGCTATATCGGCAGCCTGGGAGACCGCGACGAGGAAGCGCTGTTGCGCTTCAGCCGCGGGGCACAGGAGCAGGCGCGCAAGGCCGCGCAGGCACTTGGCTACTATCAGGCGCAGATCGACACCGAGGTCAAGCCGCCGACCAAGGCTGACCAACCGGCAAAGCTCATCATTCATATCGACCCAGGCGAACCCGTGCGCCTGCGGAATGTGACCGTGCGTATCGAAGGGCCGGCCAGCGAGATGAAGGCCTTTCGCGTGCCCGACAGCAAAGCCCTGCGCGCAGGCGAACCGCTCAACCATGGCCTGTATGAGGACGCCAAGCGGTTGATCCAGAACCAGGCGTCGCGCTATGGCTTTTTCAGCGGGCGCTTCAGCCGGCAGCGCCTGGCGGTCGACCCGCAGGCCGGTGTGGCCGACATCGAGCTGGTGTACCAGAGCGGCCCGCGGTATCGCCTGGGCGCGGTGGTGTTCAGTGGCGACTCGCCGCTGGATGAGGACCTGCTGCAACGCATGGTTTCATTCAAACCCGGCACGCCGTATGACTCGGAGCTGATCGCCGAACTCAACAACGACCTGCAATCGAGCGGCTATTTCGAAGGCGTGCGGGTCGACGCCGCACCCACCGCTGCAGTGGCTGAAGAAATCCCCGTGGATGTCCGCCTGGATATCCGCAAACCGAGGACCATGGGGCTGGGTCTGGGCTTCTCGACCGACGTCGGTCCGCGCGGCAAGGCCAACTGGACGCGTCACTGGGTCAACCCACAGGGCCACAGCTACGGCTGGGAAACCGAATTGTCGGTGCCTCGGCAGAACGTCGGCCTGTGGTACGACGTGCCTTTGGACCCGCCACTGACCGACAAGCTGCGATTCGCCGGTGGCTATCAGAACGAAGAGATCGCCGGCACCGATACCCTCAGCCAGCTGCTGACCGTTGGCCCTGAATGGCACAGCAAGTTGCCCAGCGGCTGGCAGCGGGTCATTTCCCTGAAGTACCAGCACGAAGAATATCGCCTGGGCGACGACTCGGGACTGAGTACTTTGCTGATGCCGGGCGTGAGCTTCTCGTACCTGCGCAGCGACAACCGCATCGATCCGCACAATGGCTATCGCCTGCAGTTCGACACGCAGGCGGCCAAGGAGGGCGTGGTGTCGGACACCAACCTGCTGCATGGCAATGTCCTGCTCAAAGGCCTGACCACCCTGGGCCATCACCATCGTTTCCTGGGGCGGGTGCAATTCGGTGGCAGCGCAACCAACGGCTACAAGAACAACATCCCGCCGTCACTGCGCTTCTTCGCCGGTGGCGATCAGAGCGTGCGTGGCTACGACTATCAGACGCTGTCGCCGAAAAACAGCGACGGCGACCGCATTGGTGGCCGCTACCTGGTGGCGGGAAGTGTCGAGTACCAGTATTCGCTGACCGAAAAATGGCGGGTGGCAACCTTCGTCGACCAGGGCAATTCGTTCAATACCCTGGAGCTTCCCAGCCTCAAGACCGGTGTCGGCTTCGGCGTGCGTTGGGTTTCGCCGGTTGGGCCGCTGCGACTGGACCTGGCCAAGGCGCTCGATGACGACGGCGGTATTCGCCTGCACTTCTCCATGGGGCCTGAGCTGTGATGCGTGCGTTGAAAATCATTGTGCTGGGCGTGCTCGGCAGTGTACTGCTGGTGGCCCTGGCCCTGAGCGTGTTGCTGGGCACCGAAGGTGGCGGCCGTTGGGCCCTCGGGCAGGTGCCGGGCCTTTCGGTAATCGACTTCAAGGGACGCCTGGCCGGCAGTTGGCAGGCCAGCCAGTTGAGCTGGAACGACGCCGGCAACCGTGTCGAGGTACAAGCGCCGCTGCTGAAGTGGTCGCCTGGCTGCTTGCTGCGGGCCACGCTGTGCATCGAACAGTTGCAGGCCGAACGCATCGACATGGCCTTTGCGCCAAGCGATCAGCCTGCCGAAAGCGGCCCGGTGCAGTTGCCGATGCTGCGCCTGCCAGTGGCCATCGAGCTCGGTGAAGTCAAGGTAGGCCAGGTGCGCCTGGACGGCAGCGACCTGCTGGGTGACCTGCACCTGGCGGCGCACTGGACTGCCAGTGGACTGCGCATCGATAGTCTGAATCTGCAGCGCGATGACCTCCAGGTGAGCCTGCAGGGTGACCTGCAGCCTGAGGGCGACTGGCCCTTGCAACTGCAAGGGCAGGTGCAACTCCCCAAGGTGGAGGGGCAGGCCTGGCAACTGGCACTGACCGCCAAGGGCGAGCTGCAGAAAACCCTGGAGCTCGACGCGACCAGCAGCGGCTACCTCGATGCGCACCTTACCGGCAGCGTGCAGGCGCTGGCCGAACACCTGCCGGCCAAGGTGCAGATCCGCTCCGATGCCTTCAAGCCAACGGCGTCGCTGCCCGACACGCTGCAGTTGAATCAACTCAAGCTCGATGCCCAAGGTGACCTGCTCAAGGGCTATCAACTTGCCGGCAGCGCCAGCCTGCCCGCCGAGCAGGCGCCAATCGCCTTGGCCCTGACTGGCAAAGTCGATGCCAAGGGCGCGAAACTGGATGCCCTGGACCTGACGGCCAGCGACAGCCAGCGCGTCAAGCTGCAAGCCACTGCCGACTGGCAGAAGGGCCTGGTGGCCGATGCCCAGCTCGACTGGCAGGACTTCCCCTGGCTGCGTCTGTATCCGCTGGCAACACCGCCCCAGGTCACGCTCAAGCGCCTTAATGCCCAGGTGCAGTATCGCGATGGCAATTACCAGGGGGCGTTCAATGGTGACCTCGATGGCCCTGCGGGGGCCTTCAACGTGGCCAGCCCGTTCGACGGTGACCTGGGGCAGGTGCGCTTGCCGCAGCTGGCCCTCACGGCGGGCCAGGGCAAGGCCGCCGGCAGTGTCGCAGTGCGCTTTGCCGACGCCCTGGCCTGGGACGTCGACCTGCAGTTGTCGGCACTCGACCCGGCCTACTGGCTCGCCGAGTTGCCCGGTACCCTGGCTGGCCCGCTGCGCAGCAAAGGTGAGATGAAGGGCGAACAGCTCAGCCTCGATGCGCAGCTCGATCTCAAAGGCCGCCTGCGCGGCCAGCCGGCGTTGCTCAAGGTCGAGGCCCAGGGCGCCGGCAAGGCCTGGACCCTCGGTGCCCTGGCCGTGCAGCTGGGCGACAATCGCATCAATGGCAGCGGCAGCCTGCAGCAGCGACTGGCCGGGCGTGTCGACCTCGACCTGCCGCGCCTGGGACAGCTGTGGCCCCGGCTGCAAGGGCAGGTGAAAGGCCGGCTGGATGTGGGCGGTACGCTCGATGCACCCCTGGGCAACTTGACCTTGCTGGGCCAGCAACTGGCACAGGCGGAAAACCGTATTCAACGTCTGGACCTTGATGCCCGCCTGGACAGCGCCCAGCGTGGCCTGATCGACCTCAAGGCCAACGGCATCCGCCTGGGTGATACCGTGCTGGGCACCCTGCACGCCAATGGCAAGGGCGACATCCGCCAGCAGGCCCTGACCCTTGCCCTCGATGGCCCGCAGCTGAAGCTCGACCTGGGCCTGGACGGTCAACTGAACAAGGGTGATTGGCGCGGGCGTCTGGCCAGTGGCAGGATCCAGGCCGGTGGCCAGGATTGGCAACTGCAAGCCCCGGCGCGTCTGCAGCGGCTGGCCAGCGGCCAACTGGACTTCGGCGCGCACTGCTGGCGCTCCGGGCAGGCCAGCCTGTGCGGCGAGGATCAGCGCCTGGCGCCAGAACCGCGCCTGCGTTATCACCTCAAGCAATTCCCGTTGCAAAGCCTTGCACAGTGGTTGCCGAAGGACTTTGCCTGGCAGGGCCTGCTCAATGCCGACGTCAATCTGGACATTCCAGCCAGTGGCCCGAAAGGCATGGTGAGTATCGATGCCAGTGGCGGCACCCTGCGGGTGCGTGACAAAGGGCGCTGGATCGACTTCCCCTACCAGACGCTGCGCATCGACAGCAGCCTGGCGCCGCGCCGTGTCGACACCCGTTTGGCGTTCCGTGGCGAGCGTTTGGGAGAGCTTAGCTTGAACACCCGGCTCGACCCGCTGGGCAAGAACAAGCCGCTGTCGGGTGATTTCCGTCTGGCTGGCCTGGACCTGTCGATCGCCCGGCCATTCGTGCCGATGGTAGAGCGCCTGGCCGGGCAGTTGAACGGCAGTGGCAGCTTGTCCGGCACGCTGTTGGCGCCGCAGGTCAACGGCAACCTGATGCTCAGTGGTGGCGAAGTCAGTGGTGCGCAACTGCCGGTCAGCCTGCAGGACCTGTCGCTGAAGGCTTTGATTGCAGGCGAGCAGGTGCATCTCAATGGTGGTTGGCGCAGCGGTGACGCAGGGCGCGGCCAGTTGAACGGCCAGCTGACCTGGGGTCAGGCCCTGGGCATGGACCTGCGTCTGCAGGGCCAGCAGTTGCCGGTTACCGTAGAACCTTACGCAACGCTCGAAGTGGCCCCGGATCTCACTCTGCGGCTGATCGACGACAAATTGGCAGTGACGGGCAAGGTGCAGGTGCCCAAGGGCAAGATCACGGTGCGCGAGCTGCCGCCGTCCACCGTCAAGGTGTCGGACGATACAGTCATCGTCGGCCACCAGACCGAGGAGGGCAAGCCGCCGATGGCCATGGCCATGGACGTCGATGTCGAGGTGGGGCGAGACAAGCTGTCCTTCAAGGGCTTCGGCCTGACCGCCAACCTGCTTGGCCACGTGCACATCGGCGACAACATGGACACCCGTGGGGAGCTGAGCCTGGCCGATGGCCGCTACCGGGCTTACGGTCAACGCCTGACCATCCGCCGTGCCCGCTTGTTGTTCGCCGGTCCCATCGACCAGCCATACCTGGATATCGAAGCCATTCGCCAAGTCGATGATGTGATCGCCGGCATTCGCCTCAGTGGCAGCGCCGAGCAACCCACCACCAAGGTGTTCTCGGAGCCTGCCATGAGCCAGGAGCAGGCCCTGTCCTATCTGGTACTGGGCCGCCCGTTGGGCACTTCGGGTGAGGATAACAACATGCTCGCCGAGGCGGCCCTTGGCCTGGGGCTGGCTGGCAGTGCCGGGATTACCGGCAGCCTGGCGTCGAGCCTGGGAATCGATGATTTCCAGCTGGACACCGAAGGCTCCGGAACCACCACCAGTGTGGTGGCCAGCGGCAACCTGACCGAGAAACTGAGCCTGCGTTATGGGGTAGGGGTGTTCGAGCCGGCCAATACCATCGCCCTGCGCTACAAATTGAGCAAGAAGGTCTACCTGGAAGCGGCCAGCGGCGTGGCAAGCTCGCTGGATATCTTCTACAAGCGGGACTTCTGATGGCCACGGTCAGCGACGTGTGGCGGCCTCGATGAATTCGTTGGTATCGGCAGGGGGTGGAGAGGGGATGCGCGTGGGTGTGATCAACTTGGTGTACTCCTCGATGAGACGGTTGAGCGCCTCGGGCGGCTCGGTGGCGTGGAACTGCATGCGGATCTGAACTTCGTCGGGATCGCGCCCCTCGCCCTGGCGGCCGTACGCGCCGATGGTGACTTTGAAGCTTGCAGCGCTGGCGCTTTCACTCTCGGCCTGCAGCTGCTGGAGCGCTTGCGTACCGTTGACCCGCACCGAAAGGTCGACCTGCATGCGTTCCAGTGCCAGGCCCTTGGGCGATACCAGGGCGAACAAGGGCACGCGCATCATGTGCTGATCATCCATGGCCACTTCGACCATCCTGGCTTTCATGGGGGTACCGAGGGCTTGGCTGTCGCAATCGAAATACTGGTCGAACAGGTTGATGTATTGCTGGGCGATCAGGCTGTTGGCGGCGGCGGCCGCTTCTTGCAGGCCGCGGGTGATATCGCGCAGGTCGATGGCGGTCATAGGGACGGCTGGCTTTTCCAATCAAATGGCTCCTCGCTCAGGCGGCACCCCGCCGTCGCCAGCGGAGTGTAGAAGGGCAATTGAACGTATTTTTACGGCTGGTCAGGCGTAGGGCCTGGGTTGTCGTCACTTGACGGAGCAATTTTAAGGGTGTCGTCCGTCGAGATGGCATCCTGGTTTGCGAGGGTCGCGCTTTTCAATACGGTCGGTTTGACTGCGGCGTCGGTGAGGAAGTCGATAACGCGCATCATCGCTTCGGGTGGGTCCTGCCGGCGCACGGTGGTGTTGAAGGCGTAGCGGGCACGGGTGTCGGTCTTGCGGGTTTGCGTGGCTTTATGGCTGATGCTGCCTTTGATATCCAGCTTGAATGGTCCCCAACCCAGTGAAGCAGCAAGATCGCCACTTTTGCTGGACTCGCTGAAATCCTCGGCCATCTGGCTGATGGTCAGTTCGAACTCGACAGTGCCTTCTTCGATGGTGATGTTCGGGTGGGTGATGGCCGCTACCAGCGGCACCTTCATGCTTTTGCTGGCGATGCCCTGGTATGCGCCCTGCTCGTCGACGATGGTTTCGTCATAGTCGAACTGGAGGGCGACCGCTTTGCCGTCCTGTATGCAAACCTGCATGAGGAAGTCTGCATAGGACTTGCTGGCGGCCACTTGGGCCTGGACCATGGCTTGAAGTGGCCCGGCGATCATCCGATCCATGGGCAAGGCATTGATAACGGAGCCGATGAGACTGCTGTCTATGGACATTATTGGCTTCTCTTTGTAGGGGTTGTTTCAGAGTGACGGTCGATGGCACGGACGGGCGCTCAGCGAGCGCAAGGCTCCTGGCCTTGATTTTCAAGCGTTATTGAAAACGGGCTCGTCTAGTAGGGCGTCGCCAGAAGCGTTGATTCAGTGCTAGATTAATTTTTTATCAAGTACTTTGAATAGGAGGATTGTTTTCCAGGTCAGTTTGGTTTTGTTCCTCGGAGAAAAAGACGCTTAACAAAAAGGGGGTTGGCTCAAATGAGATTAATGGGGCCTAAAACATTTCGGGGAAGATTGCGAATAAGTTTGTACACAAAATCAAAGTGTCCTGCGCTTAGGCAACAGTAGAGCCATCACATTTGATCAAGCCCGCAGAGAACTAGGCATAGGAAGAGATGAGCTCTCAAAACTCGCAAGAGACCGAGGCAAGCGGGGAGCCACCGGAAGAGGTTGAGCGCCTAAGGCGGCTTGCGGAATCGCTATTCCAAGCTGATTCCGAGACCAGTTGCGGGTCGTGGCCTAGGCCCGCGGGAAAGATCTGCCGCCTCTCCACTAGGCCGCTGATCGGCAATTGCCCCTGCGAGCTTACGCTATACGGAACTGTGATTATGTACAGTATATGCCCCCTGTATACCCCCGATAGCTGTGGGTGAGCCTTCTATTTGACTGCCTGTATCGTTACAATTCGTGGGTTCCACCAGAACACCCCCCAATGCGTCGTCGGCAACAGCGACGACGCGAACCCTGGCGATGCTCCCTGCCCAGGGCTTTCACCCTCAACTGAGCCAAGGCTCAGTTGAAACCTTGATTGGCACTGCGGGCTTGAACTGCGGTGTATCTAGCCGACACGCGTGGTACCCCTGCGCTGTCTGCCTCCCGGCCGGCCAACGGAGCCGTGTCCAGAACCGGCAATCCTGCCCGGCACGATCAGAGTGGTCGCCGTCATCAGGCCCTTTCGTGGCTGGGCGTTTCATCAGCTGGACTGAGCTACCCCAAGGTGGTTCGAGTCAACGCTTTCAAATGCGCTTCCGATGGCGTCAGCACGCTTGGTCACCCAACCCACGCACTTGCGCTGGCGCCGGGCGAGCCTGCCTTGGGGGCTGCTGCCCAAACGCGCACATGCGCGCGTGCAATCGCATGAAACAACCAAATGGATGGAATTCGCTCCTACTGTGAGGCAGGCCTTATCAGGCGGAGTTGAATGAAGTACGCAACAGGAGAAAGCTCATGCCCTTCGTACCTCCCAAGGATCAACACTGCAACGGTGATGATCCGACCACCTCAGCGACTGCTGGCCCATGCGTGAAGTCGCCGCCAGCACTCGAGCGCAGCAAATTCGGCGGCACGGCACGCCGCCCTGGGCGGCCAGGCGACGCTGACGATTCTCCCGTATCTCGCAGTGACCTCAGCAAAGGTCACGACCAATTGGTCGTACATCAGGAGGCGCGCATCAACTGGCGCGTCCTGCTGATTTCGTCAATGGTGATCCTGGTGTTTTCCATTACCACGATCCTCATGCCCGATGCAGCACGCTCGGCCATGAAGCGGACCACCGACTGGATTGCGACGAACCTGGGTTGGTACTACGTGCTGACGATGACCCTGGTCATCGGCTTCGTGCTGTGGGTCGCGTTTTCCAAGGAAGGGGACGTGCGCATCGGCCCTGACCACTCGCGGCCGCAGTACAAGCTAGTGACCTGGGTCGCCATGCTGTTCGCCGCAGGGGTCGGCATAGACATGCTGTTCTATTCGGTCACCGGCCCGGTCGTGCAGTACTTGCACCCGCCCAGCGGCGAAGGCGGTACTGCCCAGGCCATGCAGGACGCGGTCATCTGGACCATGTTTCACTATGGCATCGCAGGGTGGGCGATGTATGCCCTGCTGGGTATGGCCATGGGTTACTTCGCCTATCGGTGGGACATGCCGCTGTCGATTCGCGCCGCGCTCTACCCGCTGTTTGGCAAACGCGTGCGCGGCCCCTTGGGCGATGGCATCAGCATCATTGCGCTGGTCGGCACCGTGTTTGGAGTCGCCACGTCGATGGGTATCGGTGTGGTACTGCTGAGTGTTGGTTTTTCGCTGATATTCGCCCTGGAACAGGGCCTCTCATTACAGATCGCATTGGTGTTGGGTGCTGTAGCGCTTACCATTGCGGCCACCACCTCCGGGGTTGACCGAGGCATCCGCTGGATCGCCGAGTTGAACCTTTGGAGCGCCGTGGCGATGATGCTGTACATCCTGATAACAGGGCAGACGGCGTTCTTGTTAAATGCACTGGTGTCGAACATCGGCCAGTTTCTCGTCACCTTTCCCGCGCGTACATTCCAGACCTTTGCCTACGAGCCCGACGGGGCCGGCTGGATGGCGGGGTGGACGTTGTTTTTCTGGGCCTTCTGGCTGGCCTGGGGGCCATTCGTCGGCGTGTTCCTGGCGCGAATCTCGCGAGGTCGCACCTTGCGTGAATTCGTCCTGGCGGCAGTCACTGCGCCGGTGCTGTGTGATTTCATCATTGTCTCGCTATTCGGCAACAGCGCACTTTTTCAGGTGCTTCAGGGCAACACCGAGTTTGCCACGCTGGCGATGGACAGCCCCGAGCGAGGTTGGTATGCACTGCTTCAGATGTTCCCGGGCTCAATGTTTCTGATTGGTCTGGCAACGCTGTCAGGCTTGCTGTTCTACCTCACCAGCGCCAACTCCGGGGCGATGGTGATGTCGAACTTTTCTGCAACGATTCCCGACCCTTCCCATGACGGCCCGAGCTGGCTGCGGATCTTCTGGGCCTTGCTCACGGCCATGCTCACTGTGGCGATGCTTGTCGCAGGCGGTGTCACGACCATGGAGTATGCAACGCTGATCTTCGCGCTACCGGTGACGATCATCGCTTATCTGGTGATGGCATCTTTCTACAAGGTATTGCGCATGGAACGTGCCGAACGTGAAGGGCGCGTGCTGCGCCGCCCCTCGATGGCGGCTAGCGGGGGGCATATCCCGGAGCGCTCCTGGAAGCAACGGCTCGAGCACCTGCGGGCGTACCCATCGCTGCGCCAGATTACCCAGTTCCTCAACCGAACAGTCGGGCCAGCGCTGGACGAGGTCGTCGCTGAATTTCGCCATCAGGGCTATGACGTCACCCGGGAAAGTCTGGTCAATACAAGCGGTATCGAAGAACCGTTGCTGCGGGTATCTATGGACAGATTCCGTGACTTCCATTACCACGTCGCCATTGTCGAGGCGCCTGTGCCCATGTTCAGTGGCCGCATGACGCGCGAGATCGATGTCTATTACCGTTTGGAGGTGTTCACCCAGACGGGGTCTGGTGGTTATGACTTGATGGGCCTGACCAAGCAGCAGGTCATAGACGATGTGCTCAATCGCTATGAGGCCCACTTGGCGTTCCTTGTATTCTCCAGCGAGAACGCCACCGCCTCAGTGTTGACACCCAGGCAGTCGTAATGCTGTCCGTGGCATTTTTGGCGTGCGCAGCGACCTGGCGCTGGTGAGGCATCCAGTGTTCTGGTTCAAGCGGACTTTGCCTGGCAGTTTGGCACAGCTGGCGCTGTGATTGATCCAGCGCCTGGCCAGGCCGGCGCTGATAAATGAGCTTTGAATAAGTGTCCGCTTCGGGTCGATTGCGGTCAGTCATGACCGTCTGCTTTCGACCCATAGCGGACATTACTTGGATATCAACCTACGGTTCGTTGGGCCCTAAACATCCTTCGATTATTTAGCCTGCTTTGCCGGCAGCGGTCCGATGAACATTACCTTTAGTCTCTCTCGTCCGATAACACGTGCCAACTCAGCAATGACGCAGTACATGAATATCAGGGTGACCAGTAGAATCTGTATGGCCCAGAAGCGAGGCCAGTTCATCGAGGACCACAGGAGGGCGTTTGCATCCATGAAGCCCGGGGACTCTTTCCAGTAGTCATAAAGTCGCTCCAAGTAGTGGATTACCAGGGCGACGAAGGCATACATCAAGGTTTTCCATCCGACATTCCACAGTAGTGGTTTATCGGGAAATCGATTAATAAACGGCAGCATGTCAGCCAGCAATACCGACTTGCCGAGGATTAGGGAGGCAATCAATACTGATCCGGTAACGGGGAGATCCACCCCAGTCCCCTTGATCATCAGTGAGCGAATCAAGGCTACGATATGCAGAATGACGAAGAAGAACAGGGTTGGAGGAAGCGCCTTCATGAACTCATGTTTTATTTTTAGCATCGCTGTTTTCATCAGGGAATCCTTCATAACGTGAAATGTTTCGTGTGTAAGCTATCAAGCCTTAGCGTCCCCTGTCGTAAACAGCGCGACAGGGGCACTACAGCCTATTTTCTTAACGACTGGTAGGAAGTGGCCATGTCCTTGGCCCAACCATCGAGCACAGCATGAGCGTCTTTGGCCTGCATCACCTGCGAGGAATTCTCCAGGTCGGTGCCGGCGCCCTTGCGAACCACTTCAGCGACCACTTCATTGGTCTGGCCGTCTATGAATGCCGCTTCGGTGGCCACACTGGTATCTTGGTCGCGGATCCCCGTAGCAGTGCTGATACCTGCCGCTACCAACACGATCGGGATCACTTCATACGGGCGCAGTCCCTTGGTTTTGGCACTCACCCCGGTGATCGCCGGTCGCACGGTCAGCACGCCAGGACCGGGACTGGTTGCCAAGGGCAGGTACTTGGAAAACTGAGTTTTCAAAGCTTGGTCGTAGTACTGCGTTAGACCTTGTAGCGTCTGCTGGGGGATCTTTTCAGTCGGCTGTGGTTTAGGGTACAGCTGGCTGGGCTCAATAAAGATGCTGCTGTAGCTATTGGCATTGACCCCACCGAATTTTCAGTGCCCTGCTTGACGTCCGATTGCGTCAAGGGAGCAATCAAGGTGTGAAAGGGGCAGGCCCGAACACGTCTGTGTGACTCAACGGCTCCTGAGCGCACCTTCAGAAGCCCTTGCCGGAGGGTGCGACACCCTCCACACGAATCAGGGCGAGGTCACTTCGACGGGCGGGAACTTGTATCCGCCGCCTTGCACTGCCTTGCTTGGGCCGTACAACCTCAAGACGATGTAGGCATCCTTTTCTGGAATTGGCAGGTAATTGGGGTTGCTCTCTTCACCCTTGGCGCTCAGCTCAATGGTGTATTCGCCATTCGCATCCGGCTTGAGCGTACGGTCACCGCGGCTGTGGCGGTTGATGGCGTTGTGGGCCATCAGGCGGTTGTCTGAGGCATAGACGGTGAAGGACCAGAACTGGCTGACCTCGGGCGCCTTGAAGTGCATGGTGTAGGACTTGCCATTGGCACCATTGATCGGCTTGCCGTCCGCAGCGGTCTCGGTGCGCAGGTAGATACTTTCATCCGGTGGCAGCCCCCATTGGCCGATGTAGGTGCCCTCGGCAAACAGGTCACGGGGCCCGTCACCCAACTGCTCGCGTGTGCCCAGCAGCTTGCCGGCATCGGTCATCTTCGGAGCGAGTTCCTTGATGTGCTTCATGCCCAGTTCTTCACCCTTCTTCGCGGCTGCCAACTGCTCCTTGGTGAAGTTTTCCTTGCAGGGTTCAACGCCGACTGACTTGTACTGGTCGAGCCATTTCTTGTCAGCCTGGCCCATGTTGCCGTCGCACAGCACGAAGTTCACCCGTTGCAGCCAATTGGTCTTGGCCGGGTCGGGGTACGTGCGCTGCTTGGCCTTTGGGCCGGGCTCGCCCAGGTAAGCCGATAGCGTACGGACGTTCCAGTCGTCCATGTAGGCAAGCGCCTTCTTCTGATCTTCAGGCCCGGTGGACATGATCCTGCCCATCAGCTTCACCAGGTTGGACTCGACACGGATCACTTCGGTGACGCTGTCAGGCACCGTGCCCTTCCACTGTGGTGAGGCGAACATGAAGTGGCCGCCCTTGGTGTCCCGCGTGCGGGAGCCGATCATGGACGTGGTGTAATGGCCCATGTCCATGGTGTGCAGGATCCAGTAACGACCTTTTTCCATGTCCGGAACGCTGACGATCACCGGTTCTGCGGCGATATCCAGCCAGCCCATCAAGTGCAGCGTGTCATTGTTGATGGTGGGGTGGTCGACGTACGTGTCATCGGCCAGGTGGCGGATGTTCTGGAAGCGATTTAGCGGCGTGTTGGTCTTGACTGCCGTCTCATAGAAGAACTTGTAGGCTTCGTCCATGGAGTATCCATAGATATAAGCGTCTTCCGCCAGCTTGTCGGGGATCTGCGCGAAGGCCGGCACGGCAAGCGAAAGCAGGGCTGCTCCAAGCACCATGGGTTTCATCAAGTCTCCTTGGGCCAGCGGGCCAGCCCCTGTCGTTTGGTTTTCGAAGGATGCAAGCAGTACTCAGGGGTTTACCCGTTCGAAGTCGGGCAACTTGAAGGTCTTGTTGTTGAACGCTTCGGTGGGACCGTAGAAGCGCATGGCAGGCAATGGACGCTTGCCGGAGGTGGGTATCCAGTTGGCTTCCTCACCTTGCGGGGCCGTCGGCCCGACATAGATCGTCACGCCGCCATCGGCATTCTTCTTCATTTTCTCGACATCGAACGACGACAGCGTGGTGCGGTTGCTGTCGCTGTAGATGAACGAGAAGGTGGCGCGGTCATATACCGTCAGCGCCCAGAACTGCTTGACCGGCATGTCCTTGGGCACATCGAGCTTGTAGAGCTGGCCGGCTTCCAGCGGTTTGCCGTCCTTGTCGGCCATCGCCATCTGGTACGACGTCGCCGGCGAGGCGCTGAGGACTTTAGGCATGTAGGTGCACCAGAAGTACTCCGCTGCCCGTTCGAGCAAGTCGATGCGATCTTCGTAGATGAACGTGAACGTGTGGTTGGCATCAGGCTGCAACAGCGAGACGTAGTGCCGATCCGGCCAGTACACGCGCTTGGACATCTCGGTGTCGAACCATTGCTGGAGAAAGAACCAGGCATCGATCGCGGCCTGGTGCATGGCCTTTTTGGCGGTTTCGTCCGGTGCGAAGGGTTTGCCTTTGACGATGCCCAGGGACGACAGCATGCCCATCATGACCTTGTCGTGTTCGCGCACTGGCTCCACGCTCATGATCGCGTGCATGTCTTCGAAGTGACGTTCGTCATAGAACGGCAGCGTCGGGTAGCGCTCATGGGCAGGGTCGATGAATTTTTGCTGCGGTGGCGACTTGGCTTCAGCCAGGTAGTACATGCGCAGGCGCTTGGCGTATTCGTAGGCGTCCTTGGCTGTCTTGCCAGCGGGCGGCACCGAGCGAAACGCCAGAGCGATACGGTAGTTGGGCGAGGCCACGTGGATATAGCCCTTGGGTACTTCACCTTGGTAATCAGGTGCAGTGAACAGGTACTTGCCGCCTTTGCCTTTGTCGAGCCCTGCCGGGCCTACATCGGCGATGGTGAGTTGCCAGGCATCGACCACCTGGCCATACAGGCTGCCGTCCGCAGAGGCTGCCGGGATTTCCAGCACCACAGGGCCTTTGCGCAGGTCCGTGTAGGCCGCGATGTAAGGCGTGGTGCTGTTGGCAGTAATGGCTTCAAGTTGTGGGGTAGCCGTTGCCGAATAGGCAATGATGTCATTGTCCTTGTAGCCAAGATCCTTTTCGGCAGCACGGCGGAAGGAGTAGATGGCAATCGCCGGCATGTTCCAGAGGATGGCTTCGAACGCACGCTGGTACTTGATCTGGTAGTCGAAGTCCTTGACCGAAGGGCTGGCCCCCGCTGGGGGTTGCCCGCCCATGGGTTCGGTAGCCGCCTGCGCGGTGACGACAGTACAAGCGGCAATCGCTGTGGCTAGCAGGCAGGGCTTCAGACAAGTAACCATCCGAGTCATCAACCCATCTATGACTTCCATGAACATCTCCTTGGGCCAGAAAGACTGTCGGTAGACGGCAGAGGTAACGAGGCGCTAGTCAGCCTGCTGTATGCAGCATGGCGATTTCAGAAAACTTGAAGCAGTGTAGATCAGGTTTACTGGGCAGCTTGATGAGCTGCCAACTTTCTGCACCTGATTCTCCAGGCCTTCAGCTATGGCACTGGCAATTTCAACGCGCGCTCGGCGGCAATTGATATTGCCATTTGCCTGCTCTCACCGTGCGAGCAGTCGACGTCTACACTGGCGCTGGGGCAATGCCTGCGAACTTCGAACCGCCTCTGAACAGGAAGAGCTTATGCAAGAAGTCCATTGCACATGCTGGATCTCGCTGGCCATCGCTGTTGGCGCCGGAAGTGCCCAGGCCGAAGACTCCGCAGAACTGGCCAAGGCTGCCCTCAATCCTGTGGCTGCCATGTACAGCCTGCCCATACAGTACAACTGGGATCAGAAGATCGGCTCCACCGGTGATGGTATGCACAGCGTCACCAACATCCAGCCAGTGCTGCCATTCACGCTGAATGAGGACTGGAATCTCATTTCACGCACCATCTTGCCTGTCATCGACCAGCACGGCCTGGCACCCAACGGCGCAGCGGACAAATCAGGCGCAGGGGACGTTACGCAAAGTTTTTTCTTCTCACCCAGCAAACCCACCGAGCGTGGATGGATCCTCGGTGCAGGTCCAGCCTTGCTGATTCCAACCGCCAGTGACGAATTGCTCGGTAACGAACAGTGGGGTTTGGGCCCGACGGCCGTAGCACTCAAACAGTCAAATGGTTGGACCCGAGGGGTGCTCGCCAACCATATCTGGGGCTTGGATGGCAGTCCACCGGATGGCAAGGAAAAGGTCAATCAGACATTCCTGCAACCCTTCCTGTCGTACACCACCAAGACACTCACCACTTATGGCATCAACACGGAATCGACCTATGACTGGCAATCACGCGAATGGTCGATCCCCATCAATTTGACCGTCACCCAACTGCTCAAAATAAATGGCCAACCCCTGACCATCCAAGCGGGCCCAAGGTACTGGCTGGACAGATCAGGCGATGGCCCCCAAGGCTGGGGATTCCGTGCAGCAGTGACGTTGCTGTTCCCTCGCTGATAGGCTTCCATTCAATCGATGCATATCAGCCCTTCGTGAGGAATGTGAAGCCCTAGGCTCTGTACGAAATCCCGAGAAACCCAATCGGCGCCCTTCGGAAGCTGGAATTCTGTAGGGTTTCCGGCCATCTACGGAAAGGAATTCTGTGATGGCAAAGCGTTACGAACTCTCGGATGAGGCCTGGACTGTGGTCGCCGATCTCTTCACTGAAACCCATGGTCGGGGGCGGCCCCGCATGAGCGACCGCCTGATGCTCGATGGCGTGTTCTGGGTACTCTGCTCGGGCGCTGCGTGGCGAGATATGCCGGAACGCTTCGGCCCATGGTCAACGGTGTATCAACGGTTCCGAGGTTGGCGAAACCACGGCACATTCGATCAGATGCTCAAACGCTTGCACCTGAGATTGAATGAGCAAGGCCTGATCGATTTGCAAACCTGGATGATCGACTCAACTGCTGTACGCGCAACCCGAGCCACTTCTGGCGCCGGGAAAAAAGGGGGCCTGACGAGCCTGCCGATCACGCTCTAGGCCGCAGTCGCGGTGGACTGACCACCAAGATCCACATGCTCTGCGACGCTAATGGGACACCGCTGCGTTTTCTCCTCTCTGGTGGTCAAGCCAGTGTCATTAGCTACGCCCAGCCACTGCTGGACGACGTCAGCATTCCATCAAGGCAACGAGGTCGTCCGCGCAAGCGCTGCAAATGGCTTCAGTAATGGTGGGATTGACCTCTTTGCATTGGACGTTAGGACGAATTTGCAGTCTGCTACCACGCTGATTGCACCATAAAGCAAAGAATTCTTTGTCTTAGAACCGATTTCACTGAATAAGACAAAGAATTCTTTGCTTTATCGAAGTGGGCAAGTTTTAGTGAGCGTCAACAAAGCCGGTCTTTGTCCGGCAAGGCGATTCACACATTCGTGAAGCTCTATTGGATCCATTTCAAATCTGGATGAAAAAATTTCAAATCAATTTGGCAACCTAGGCCTGGCGACGGATATTGCCGATTTGACGCAGGCTCAGGCCGTACTTGTCGGCCAGCAGGCTGCGTGACAAGCCATCGGCACTTTCTTTCTGAATTTGCAGGTTGCGTAGCTGGCGCAGGAAATGATCTGGCTTGGGGATTTCCAGGGCCACCCCGGCAAAACGTTTGATCAGCGCGTCCAGCGCATCGCCTGGCAACAGCTCGGCAAGCTTGCTGCGCTCTCGGTGCTTGGGAATGTACTTGGGCCTGCCGCCATAGGCGCAGGTCAGCTGATAAGCATTTTCGATACCAATGCATTCGATCAGTGCCTGCAGCGAATGCGGCAGTTGGCTGGTGTCAATGGCGGAGAGATCTGGCAATTCCATGTGAGGCTTCCTCGCGGTGGATGGGGCGCGATTGCTTCGAAGATCCGTAATGGCGGGTCGGTGGCAGCCAGCGGTGAAGTGTCGTTGGCGTGGATTGATTCTCAGTGACCGGTGAAGGCTGTCGCTAGGCGCCAAGTGGTCAGACAGTTGTAGCCTTGGTGGGCGGGTGTTGAAGGCAGCAAGTTCTCCGCGTGTAGGACATCTCTTCAACGATGCTCTGGAAGCCTTGAACTCACGTGAGGTGACCTTTCCTGCAGCCAGATGGGTGTCTGAACCTCCAGTTAGTCGCACGGGTAACTGCTCAGCAGGCGTGCGCTACCGAGGTAGGCCTGCGGATGGTCGACCATGCCTTGCGGCAGCGTGCGCCAGTCGACCTCCAGACAAAGGGCATTGAGCGTGTGTTGATCGAGCATGCCGATGACCTGGCCAGGGAATTGACGTCGATAGCGCGCAATGCTGTTGCCCAGGGCTTTGACCTGATCGGCCTGGGCCAAGGTCTGCTCGGCCAGCGCCGGCAGCCGAAGCTGCTCGAGGGTGAAGTGCGGCTGCTGCGCCTGCGCTTGCAGGTAGCCAGCCGCACGGGTTCGCTGCCACAGCTGCTGCCATTGGCTGGTGCCAGCGCTGGCTGCCAGTTGGTTACCCAGCTGGAGCAGTTGCTCGGGCGTAACCTGTTCGGTGTCGAGGGCGTGGGTGGGCAGGGCAGGGAGCAGCAGTAGAGTGAACAGGGCCTGTTTGAGCATGATGGCTCCAGCATGGGTTCGGGAAAACCAATGCTTTCAGCTCGACCACGCCACGCTAAGCAGGAAATGCAGCGCCGGTGGGCAAGGGCGTTGTATCATTGCGGCCGCTCGTTGCGAGCCATTTTGACTCTGATGTTGCAAGGACCTTTCAATGACACACGTGCAGCGCCTCAAATATTCACTCCTGATCATCCTGGTGGTGCTGGGCCTCATGCTGGGCCTATCCCATCTGCAGAAAGAGGGCACGATCAGTGAACAGACCTTCCAGATGCTGGCCATCGCCATTGCCGTGGTCGTGGTCGTGATCAACGGGATTATGCGGCGCAAGGTCAAGCTTTGACCTGTGCCGGCCGGCAAGCGCTGGCCGGCCATGGCCTCAGCGCGTGCAGGGCTGCTCCAGCATGGCGCGCGCCTGAGGGTCCAGGCTGTAGCACTTGTCGCTGCCAAGGCTTATCACGCCTTCTGCGCAAAGGCGTTTGAGTACCTCGCGCACGCTCAGGAACGACAGCGGGATGTCCAAAAGCTCCAGCTGTGCGTGCACCCCACGCACGCCAATGCTGCGGCCCGAGCGGCCGGCATTGTGCAGGGCATCGATGACCTTCAGGCGGATCAGGCTGGTACGCAGGCCATAGGCACGCAGCAATTCGCGAATCTGCTCGTTGCCGACGCGCTCCTCCCCGCAGGCCTCCTTGCCTTGGGTCGCCTTGGCCGGTGCACGCTCGGTGAGCATCGAGGGTTGCGGGTTGTACATGTGAATGCTCCTTTTCATGGACTGTCCCGAAATGTGGGTGCCTCACTTACTAGGACGAATGAGATCGGCAAATCTGCAGCCTTTGCGAAAAAAAAGATGCATGACCGATGTCCATAAAGACGAACGTCCTGCCCCCTGCGCGTAAAATTTTCATCCAGCCATTCGTCTGATCGGAAATGACCCCCTGAATCCGAGGAATGCCCGTGTTGTCAATTTCGCGTCCCTTGACCTGTGCAGGCCTGGCGGCTGCCTTGGTCATCTCCAGTTTTGCCGTGCAGGCGCGGGAAACCAGCGCCGATGCCAGCGCACAGATCCGTCGCACCAGTTTCGGGGTGCCGCATATCCTGGCCAAGGATGAGCGCGGCCTGGGTTACGGCATCGGCTATGCCTATGCCCAGGACAACCTCTGCCTGTTGGCCAACGAGGTGTTGACGGTAAATGGTGAGCGTTCGCGCTATTTCGGTGCCCAGGGCAAAACCTTCGAGCAGCGTGACAACCTTGCCAGCGACCTGTTCTTCATCTGGCTCAATACACCCACAGCCGTGAACGGTTTTCTGGAAGCCCAGCCCGCGCAGGTACGTGACCTGCTCGAGGGCTATGCCAGCGGCTACAACCGTGCCCTGGCCGAGCGTCGTAGCCAGGGGTTACCTGTTGAATGCGGGACGGGCGAATGGCTGCGGCCGATCACCAGTCTGGACCTGGTGAAGCTGACCCGTCGTTTACTGTCCGAGGGCGGTGTCGGCCAGTTCGCCGAGGCCTTGGCAGCCGCGCAGCCACCGCAGCTGGCCAGCCAGCAGGTAGCGCCTGGTTTCGGTGCAGCGCTGGCCCAACAGCAGCGCTTTGCCTCGGAGCGGGGCAGCAACGCCGTTGCAGTAGGCGCCCAACGTTCGGCCAATGGCCGGGGACTGCTGCTGGCCAACCCGCACTTCCCGTGGATGGGCGGGATGCGCTTCTACCAGATGCAGCTGACTATCCCCGGCCAGCTGGATGTGATGGGGGCTGCATTGCCCGGCTTGCCGATGATCAACATCGGTTTCAATCGGCACCTGGCCTGGACCCACACCGTCGACACCTCCAAGCATTTCACCCTCTACCGTCTGCAACTGGATCCGAAGGATCCGACCCGTTACCTGCTCGATGGCCAGTCCTTGCCACTGACCCAGCAGGCCGTCAGTGTCACCGTAAAGGCCGCTGACGGTACCTTGAGCCAGGTGCAGCGCCAGGTCTACAGTTCGAAATTCGGCCCGGTGGTGCAGTGGCCCGGGCGCCTGGACTGGGATACCCAGGCCGCCTACAGCTTGCGCGACGCCAACCTGGACAACACCCGCGTGCTGCAGCAGTGGTACCGCATCAATCGGGCAGACGGCCTCGATGCCTTGAAGGGCTCGATCGAGCAGTTGCAAGGCATTCCGTGGGTCAACACCCTGGCTGTGGACGCGGGTGGCCGGGCGCTGTACCTGAACCAGTCGGTGGTGCCGTATGTCGATCAGCAACTGTTGAGCCAATGCAGCAACCCTGGCGCGCCAGGGCCCTTGGTGGTGCTGGACGGGTCGCGCAGCGCTTGCCAGTGGAAGGTCGATGCACAAGCCGCGCAGCCGGGGATCTTCCCTGCACACTTGCTGCCGCAGCTGGAGCGCAGTGACTTCGTGCAGAACTCCAACGACCCCGCCTGGATGGCCAACCCGGCCCAGCCGTTGACCGGTTATTCCCCATTGATCAGCCGCAACGACCAGCCACTGGGCATGCGCGGGCGCTTCGCCCTGCAGCGCCTGCAGGGTAACGCCAGGATTGGTGTCGATGACCTGCAGCGGATGGTGCTCGATGACGAAGTCTACGTGGCAAGCCTGGTGCTGCCGGACCTGCTGCAGTGGTGCAAAGGCGCCGAGGCGGATGTGCAAGCGGTGTGCGCAAGCCTTGCCACCTGGAATGGCAAGGCTGACCTGAACAGCGGCATCGGCCTGGTGCATTTCAGCAACATCGTCGAGGCGCTGGCCAAGCAACCGCAAAGCTGGCGGGTCGCCTTCGACCCGGCAGACCCGCAGCACACGCCACGTGGCCTGGCGGTGGAACAGGCAGCCGTCGCCAAGCTGCTCCACGAAGCAGCACTGGCTTCGCTGCAGCAGGTGGCGAAATCCGGTGTGGAGCAGGGCAGCCAGTGGGGGCAGATCCAGCAGGCGGCCGATGGCACGCCGGTGCCGGGCGGTCCGCAGGGGTTGGGGGTGTACAACGCGATCTTCAGCGTGCCGCATGGGCCGGGCAAGCGTCTGGTGGTGAGTGGCACCAGCTACCTGCAGCTGGTCAGCTTCACCGATGAGGGGCCACAGGCGCGTGGTTTGCTGGCGTTCTCGCAGTCCAGCGAAGCGGGTTCGGCACATGCAAGCGACCAGACCCAGGCGTTCTCCGCCAAGCAGCTGGCGCCGATACCGTTCACTGAAGCGCAGATTAAAGCTGATCCTGAGTACCGGCAGTATGTGATCAGTGAGCGGGACAAGGGTGCGGTGGCGAGCCAGCCTTAAGCTATGTACCTGGCCTAATCGCTGGCTTGCCAGCGATTAGGCCAGGTACGGCAAAACCACCACCTTCAGGAAAACTCGAACGGCTCCAGCTGAAAGCCCTGGGCATCCACCTGCAGGGTCCAGCCCCGGCGGTCCCAGTCCCCCAGCACGATGCGCCGTGCCGGCTCACCGTCGACCACCAGCTTGTGTATCGCCGGGCGGTGGGTGTGGCCATGCACCAGCGTGCGCACACCGTGCGCCGCCATCACCTTGGGAACTTCCTCGGGTGTGACGTCGACGATTTCGTTGGCTTTCATCTGCACCTGCGCGCGGCTTTCGCTGCGCAGCTTGCGCGCCAGCTTGTGCCGCGTGGACAGTGGCAGATGGCGCAGGATCCACAGGGTCAGTGGGTTGCGCAAATAACGGCGCATCTTCATGTAGCCGACATCGCGGGTACACAGGGTGTCGCCATGCATCAGCAGCACTTGCTCGCCGCCCAGCGCGACCACGCTGGGGTCGGCAAGCAGGGTGCAGCCCGCCGCCTCGCAGAAATCCTGGCCAATCAGGAAATCACGGTTGCCGTGCATCAGGTAGATCGCCGTGCCGCTGTCGCTCAGCCGGCGCAGGGCCTGGCAGATCGACTGCTGAAAGGGCGTCATGGCGTCGTCGCCGATCCAGGCCTCAAAAAAGTCGCCAAGGATGTACAGCGCCTTGGCATGGCGTGCGCGGCCGTCGAGCAGATCAAGAAACGCCCGGGTGATGTCCGGGCGTTCTTCTTGCAGGTGCAGATCGGAGATCAGCAGTATCACTCAATGATCTCGGCTTTCTCGATGATCACGTCGTCTTTCGGTACGTCCTGGTGGCCAGCTTTGGAACCGGTGGCGACCTTCTCGATAGCGTCGACGATTTCACGGCCTTCGGTCACTTCGCCGAACACCGCGTAGCCCCAGCCCTGCACGTTCTTGCCGCTGTGGTTGAGGAAGTCGTTGTCGGAGGCGTTGATGAAGAACTGCGCCGAGGCAGAGTGCGGCTCCATGGTACGGGCCATGGCGATGCTGTACTTGGTGTTCTTCAGGCCGTTGTCGGCTTCGTTCTGGATGCTGGCGCGGGTTTTCTTCTGGCTCATGCCTGGCTCGAAGCCGCCGCCCTGGATCATGAAGCCCTTGATCACACGGTGGAAGACGGTGTTGTCGAAGTGGCCTTCTTTAACGTATTGAACGAAGTTCGCAACAGTTAGCGGAGCTTTTTCGGCGTTCAGTTGCAGGACGATATCGCCGTGGTTGGTGCTCAGTTTGACTTTGGACATGCTGAAATTCGCTCTTTCAAGGCAATCGGAATTAGGGGCGCAGTGCGCGGGTTTATCACCTGACGCAAGATCGGGCGAGCGCGACACATGGGGCGCGTAGGCCATTTTGCACGGGTTGCAATAAAACGCACCAGTTTGTCGGTGCTTGGCTGTCAGCAGCTTGGCTGCTTCGGCTATGATAGGCCCTTTGATTCAATCGGCCTACCCAGGCCGGACACGTGCATTCAAGGATCCTATGAGCAAGCCCACTGCCGACAACGCGCCCAACGCCGCTGCCAAAGGCGCCCCCGCTGTCCCTGCGAACTTCCTGCGGCCGATCATCCAGGCCGACCTGGACTCGGGCAAGCACAGCAGCATCGTCACCCGCTTCCCGCCGGAGCCCAACGGCTACCTGCACATCGGCCACGCCAAGTCGATCTGCGTCAACTTCGGCCTGGCCAAGGAATTTGGCGGCGTCTGCCACCTGCGCTTCGACGACACCAACCCGGCCAAGGAAGACCAGGAATACATCGACGCCATCCAGAGCGACGTCAAATGGCTGGGCTTCGAGTGGGCCGGCGACGTGCGTTATGCCTCGGACTACTTCGACCAGTTGCACGACTGGGCCGTCGAACTGATCAAGCGTGGCAAGGCCTATGTCTGCGACCTGACCCCTGATCAAGCCAAGCAATACCGTGGCAGCCTGACCGAACCCGGCAAGAACAGCCCGTTCCGCGAGCGCAGCGTCGAGGAAAACCTCGACCTGTTCGCGCGCATGAAGGCCGGCGAATTCAAGGACGGCGAGCGCGTGCTGCGCGCGAAGATCGACATGGCTTCGCCGAACATGAACCTGCGCGACCCGATCCTTTACCGCATTCGCCATGCCCACCACCACCAGACCGGTGACAAGTGGTGCATCTACCCGAACTACGACTTCACCCACGGTCAGTCCGATGCCATCGAAGGCATCACCCACTCGATCTGCACCCTCGAGTTCGAAGGCCACCGTCCGCTGTACGACTGGTTCCTCGACAACTTGCCAGTGCCGGCGCACCCGCGCCAGTACGAGTTCAGCCGCCTGAACCTGAACTACACCATCACCTCCAAGCGCAAGCTCAAGCAGCTGGTCGACGAAAAGCACGTCAGCGCCTGGGACGACCCGCGCATGTCGACCCTGTCGGGCTTCCGTCGCCGCGGCTACACCCCGGCCTCGATCCGCAACTTCTGCGAAATGATCGGCACCAACCGTTCCGACGGCGTGGTCGACATGTCGATGCTCGAGTTCAGCATCCGTGACGACCTCGACCGCGCCGCGCCACGCGCCATGTGCGTGCTGCGCCCGCTGAAGGTGGTCATCACCAACTACGAGGAAGGCAAGGTCGAGCAGCTCGAACTGCCACGCCACCCGAAGGAAGACATGGGCGTGCGCGTGCTGCCGTTCGCGCGCGAGCTGTACATCGACCGCGACGACTTCATGGAAGAGCCGCCGAAGGGCTACAAGCGCCTGGAACCGGCCGGTGAAGTGCGCCTGCGCGGCAGCTACGTGATCCGCGCCGACGAGGCGATCAAGGATGAAGCCGGCAACATCGTTGAGCTGCGCTGCTCCTACGACCCGGACACCCTGGGCAAGAACCCCGAAGGCCGCAAGGTCAAGGGCGTGATCCACTGGGTGCCGGCCGAGGGCAGCGTCGAGTGCGAAGTGCGCCTGTACGACCGCCTGTTCCGCTCGCCGAACCCGGAAAAGGCCGAGGAAGGCGGCAGCTTCCTGGACAACATCAACCCGGATTCGCTGCAAGTGCTGACCGGCTGCCGCGCCGAGCCGTCGCTGGGCCAGGCCCAGCCTGAAGACCGCTTCCAGTTCGAGCGCGAAGGGTACTTCTGCGCAGACCTCAAGGACAGCCAGCCGGGCCGCCCGGTGTTCAACCGCACCGTCACCCTGCGTGACTCCTGGGGCAGCTGAGGAACCGCCGTGCTTAACATCTACAACACGCTGAGCAAGACCAAGGAAGCCTTCAAGCCGCTCGATGGCAACAAGGTGCGCATGTACGTGTGCGGCATGACCGTGTACGACTACTGCCACCTTGGCCACGGCCGCAGCATGGTCGCCTTCGACCTGGTCACCCGCTGGCTGCGCAAGAGCGGCTATGAGCTGACCTACGTGCGTAACATCACCGACATCGACGACAAGATCATCAACCGGGCCAACGAGAACGGCGAATCGTTCGATGCGCTGACTGCCCGCATGATCGACGCGATGCACGAAGACGAGCGCCGCCTGAACATCCTCAAGCCGGACCAGGAGCCGCGTGCCACCGACCATATCGCCGGCATGCACGCGATGATCCAGACCCTGATCGACAAGGGCTATGCCTACGCGCCGGGCAATGGCGACGTGTACTACCGGGTCGGCAAGTTCGTCGGCTACGGCAAGCTGTCGCGCAAGAAGATCGAAGACCTGCGCATCGGTGCCCGCATCGAAGTGGACGAGGCCAAGCAGGACCCGCTCGACTTCGTCCTGTGGAAAGGCGTCAAGCCGGGCGAGCCCTACTGGGATTCGCCTTGGGGCCCGGGCCGTCCGGGCTGGCACATCGAGTGCTCGGTGATGTCCACCTGCTGCCTGGGCGAAAGCTTCGACATCCACGGTGGCGGCAGCGACCTGGAGTTCCCGCACCATGAGAACGAGATCGCCCAGAGCGAGGCCGCTACGGGCAAGCAGTACGCCAACGCCTGGATGCACTGCGGCATGATCCGTATCAATGGCGAGAAGATGTCCAAGTCGTTGAACAACTTCTTCACCATCCGTGACGTGCTCGAGAAGTACCACCCGGAGGTGGTGCGCTACCTGCTGGTGGCCAGCCACTACCGCAGTGCCATCAACTACTCCGAAGACAGCCTGCGCGACGCCAAGGGTGCCCTGGAGCGCTTCTACCACGCCCTGCGTGGCCTGCCGCGTGTTCCGGCCAAGGGCGGTGAGGAATTCGTCGAGCGCTTCAGCGTGGCGATGAACGATGACTTCGGTACTCCGGAAGCCTGCGCCGTGCTGTTCGACCTGGTGCGCGAGATCAACCGCCTGCGTGACAGCGACCTTGACGCCGCTGCTGGCCTGGCAGGTCGCCTGCGTGAGCTGGGTGATGTGCTGGGCGTGCTACAGCTCGAGGCCGATGACTTCCTGCGTGCAGGCGCGGAAGGCAAAGTCGATGCCACCGAGGTGGAAGCCTTGATTCAGGCGCGCCTGCAGGCGCGTGCGGACAAGAACTGGGCGGAATCCGACCGTATCCGCGACCAACTGACCGCCATGGGCGTGGTGCTGGAAGACGGCAAGGGCGGCACGACCTGGCGTCTGGCTGACTAAACGATGTAGGCACAATCGCCGGCAAGCCGGCTCCCACAGGTACAGCGCAGTACTTGTGGGAGCCGGCTTGCCGGCGATTGGGCTGCGTAGCAGCCCCAGCTTCTACCTGGCCACCCCGGCCAACGGGCAGTGCAACACCAGCTTCGCCCCACCCAACTCGCTGTCGCCCACCTCCAGCCTGAACCCATGCAGGTCGACGATCGCCGCGACGATCGACAACCCCAGCCCGAACCCTGGGTGACGATGGCCTTCCTCGCTGCGATAGAACCGCTTCAACACGGCGGTACGTTCTTCTTCGGGAATCCCCGGCCCGCTGTCCTCGATGGCAATGTGCACGCCCAGCTCGTCCTGGGTCGCGTGGATGGCCACCTGGCCCCCTTCAGGGGTGAACTTGATACCGTTGCCCACCAGATTGGCCAATGCCTCGAACAGCAACTCGCGGTCACCGTGCAGGGCTGGCAATCGTTCCGGTTGCTGCAGCTGCAAGCGAATGCCGCCGTCCTCGGCCAGAGGCAGGTAGAAGTCATGCAGCTCCACCAGCAACCCATGCGGATCCAGCTCGACGAAGCCCGCACGGCGTTGGCGGTCCTCCAGCTCACTGATGCGCAACAGGCCGCGAAACCGTGCCATCAGGGTGTCGGTTTCGCCGATGGCCTGGTCCAGCGCCTCGGCTTGGGCTGAATCCGCATCGCTCTGCTGGCGGATGCGATACAGCTGGGCACGCAGGCGGGTGAGGGGGGTGCGCAAGTCATGGGCGATGTTGTCGCATACCCCTTTGACCTCATGCATCAGCCGCTCGATACGGTCGAGCATGGCATTGACGATGGCTGCCAGCATGTCCAGCTCGTCGCGCCGTGCCGACAGCGGCAGGCGGTGGGTGAGGTCGCCGGCGACGATCAGCTCGGCCTGGGCCTGGATCGCACGAATACGCTTGAGTGGCCGGCGGCGCAGCAGGTACCAGCCGGCAAAGCCAGGGATCAGGGTAAGGGATATACCCCAGAGCAGCGCGTGCAGGATGATGCGGGTGACCACGAACAGCGAGCCATTGTCGCGGAACAGCACCAGCCAGCGGCCGTCCTGCACCTTGATCGCCACCGCGTCGCAGCTGTCGCGTGGCATGTGCGGGTCATCGGCGTCCAGGCAGCGCTTGAGTTCGTGCACCTTGCCGTCCAGGCCAAGACCCGTTGGAATGGCGCGGATGCGCCCGCCAACCGGGTTGAGCTGGGCGTCGAACAGGCCATAGGCATCGAACGCCCGTTCCTCGAAGGCCTGGCTGGCGATCAGGGCGTCGTCCAGTTGCTTGCCGCTCATGTGGGCGAACAAGTGCTGGCGCTGCAGCATGGAGTGGCGGGTGAGTTTGTTCAGGTAGCTGGAAACCTCGAAGTACAGCACCCCCATGAGGATGCTGCTCCAGGCCACGAAGAGGAAGCTGTACAACGCCAGCAAACGGCTGGTCGAGGAGCTCCAGCCCTTAGACGGGTTCAGCAATGGCATAGCCCGAGCCCCGTACCGTACGGATCAGCGGCGACTGCCCGGGGGAATCGATCTTCTTGCGCAAGCGGCCGATGTGCACGTCGATCAGGTTGGTGCCAGGGTCGAAGTGATAACCCCAGACTTCCTCGAAGATCATCATCCGCGTAATCACCTGGCCACTGTGGCGCATCAGGTACTCCAGCAGTTTGTATTCGGTGGGCAGCAGGTTGAGGGTCGCCTCGCCGCGGCGGGCCTCGTGGCTGATCAGGTCCAGTTGCAGGTCAGCGACCTGCAGGCGGGTCTGGGTCATGGGCACGCTGTTGCGCCGCAACAGCACTTCCACCCGGGCGGCCATCTCGTCGGAGGCGAACGGCTTGGTCAGGTAGTCATCACCGCCAGCGCGCAGGCCACGCACACGTTCGTCGACGTCGGACAGGGCGCTGATCATCAGGATCGGCGTGGCGATCTTGAGGTTGCGCAGGGTGGTGACGATCGTCAGGCCATCGACCTCGGGCAGCATGCGGTCGAGGGTGATCAGGTCGTAACCGCCGGCGATGGCCTTGGACAGGCCTTCGCGGCCGTTGTCGGCCCAATCCACTTCCAGACCGTGGCTGGTCAGTTCGGCGACGATTTCCTGGCCGGTGACGGCGTCGTCTTCGATGGTCAGTACGCGTGGCATGCTCGTTCCTGGGCGTCTAGAGGAGACTTGATTGTGCCAAAGAATAGCCAAACGGCGATTTAAGAAAAATTCATCTTCTGAAATGGCCTCATCGCCGGCAAGCCGGCTCCCACGCCTTCACTGTGGGAGCCGGCTTGCCGGCGATGAGGCCGGTCCATGCAGCCAAAAAAAACGGGGCATGCCAGCGACTGGCATACCCCGTGGTTCAGCCTGTTACGAAGGCTCAGGCGACCTTGACGATCCAGCCGGCTGGCGCTTCGACGTCACCGCTCTGGATGCCGGTCAGCTCGTTGTAGAGCTTCTGGGTGACCGGACCGACTTTTTCCAGGTCGTGGAACACGTGCAGCTTGCCGTTGTATTCGATGCCGCCAATCGGGGTAATCACCGCAGCGGTGCCGCAGGCACCGGCTTCGATGAAGCGGTCGAGCTTGTTGATCTCGACATCGCCTTCGATCACGGTCAGGCCCAGGCGCGAGGACGCCAGTTCCATCAGCGACAGGCGGGTGATGCCGGGCAGTACCGAGGCCGATTTCGGGGTAACGAACTCGTTGTTGGCAGTGATGCCGAAGAAGTTGGCCGAACCGACTTCCTCGATCTTGGTGTGGGTCAGCGGGTCGAGGTAGATGGCGTCGGCGAAGTGCGCCTTCTTGGCTTCAGCGCCTGGCTGCAGGCTGGCCGCGTAGTTGCCACCGACCTTGGCCGCGCCGGTGCCCTGCGGGGCTGCGCGGTCGAAGCTGGAAATCTGGAAGTTGTGCGGCTTCATGCCGCCTTTGAAGTACGAGCCAACCGGGATGGCGAATACCGAGAAGATGAACTCGGGGGCGGTACGCACGCCAATGTTGTCACCGGTGCCGATCACGAACGGGCGCAGGTACAGGGCCCCTTTGCCGTGCGGCGGAACGAAGCGCTCGTTGGCCAGGACCACTTGCTTGCAGGCCTCGATGAACACATCGGTCGGCACGTGCGGCATCAGCAGGCGTGCGCAGCTGCGCTGCATGCGGGCGGCATTCTGGTCTGGGCGGAACAGGTTGATCGAGCCGTCTTTGCAACGGTAGGCCTTCAGGCCTTCGAAGCACTGCTGGCCATAGTGCAGGGCAGTGGAGCCTTCACTGATATGCAGCACATTGTCTTCGGTCAGGGTGCCTTTGTCCCACTCACCATTGCGCCACACGGACAGGTAGCGCTTGTCGGTCTTGATGTAGTCGAAACCCAGCTTGTCCCAGTTAATGCTCTCGTTACTCATGACACCCTCGATTGTATTGCAGATGCCCGATCGCTCGGGCTGCTGTTATATGCGCACCACGCCACCATAATACATCCGTCGCGGATCGGGAACGGCCAGTCACGAATTGGCGGTTATCTCGGTCACCGTGTAGCCAAAGGCAGGTGCAGGTAGGCGTCCAGCTCAAGCTGCTGGAGAAACACCGAATCATGGGAAACCACCATCATCGCCCCCTGAAACAGGCGCAGCATGGCCTCCAGCGCTTCCAGCGACGGCAGGTCAAGGTGGTTGCCGGGCTCGTCGAGCAAAAGCAGGTCCACGGCGCGTTCGCGGTAAAGCACGGCAGCCAGCGCTGCCTTCAGACGCTCGCCGCCGCTGAGCAGGCTGCTGGGCAGGTCGATTCGCGCGGCATCGAGCCCCAATTGCGCTAACCGGGTGCGCAGGATGCCAGGTTGCAGTGTCGGATTGGCCTCGCGCACGTGATCGAGAACGCTCTGCTGCCCGGGTAATGCGCTGCAGTGCTGATCCAGCAAGGCTACTTCACCGCTTACTCGAACACTGCCGGCCTGGACGGGTAGTGCCTCGCACACCACCTGAAGGAGCGTGGATTTGCCGCTGCCGTTGGCACCGACCAGCCCAAGCCGCTGGCCCAGGCACAGGTGCAGGTCGATGGGGCTGGCGCTGCCACGTGGCAGTACAAGGCCTTGCAGTACCAGCACTTCACGGCCGGCGTGCCGTTGCGGAATCGGTGCATGGAGCGTGATCGCGTCGTCTCGTTCAACCTGGCGCGCTGCGGCCTGCACCTGCATCTGGTGTGCCTGGAGGGCGTCGCGATGGTCTCGGCGCTGCTTTCCTGCGGTGGCCTGGCTGCGTTCCTGCTGGCGGTCGATGAGTATCTTCGCCTGATTGGCGTGCTTGGCATGGTGGCTGGCGCGCGCCTGGTGTCGTTCGAGGCGCTCGCGCTGCTGCTGCAGCTCGCGGGTCACGCGTTGACGCTCATGCTTGGCGCGGGCCAGTTGTTGCTGGGCCTGATCGCGCTGTTCGGCCTTGTGCTGGGCATAGAAGCTGTAATTGCCCCCGAATGGCTGGAGGCCAAGGCTGGAAAGCTCGACGATGCGCGACAGGCGGTCGAGCAAGCGGCGGTCATGACTGATGACCAGCAAACCCTTGTCCCAGGTCTCGATCATTGCCATCAGCTGATCGCGGCCCTCGCTATCCAGGTGGTTGCTGGGCTCGTCGAGGATCAGGTAATCGGCATCGCTGAGCCAGGCGCCCAGCAGGGCGATGCGCATGGCCTGGCCGCCACTGAGGTGGGTAGCGGGGTGATCGTGGTCGAGGTGGCCCAGGCCGTGACGCTGCAAAAGCACGTGCAGTCTGTCGCGGATATCCCAGCGTTCGCCCACGGTGTCGAAATCAAGCGGGTCGAAGCTGCCTTGCTCGATACGCTGCAGCGCGGTGATCACTGTGCCGACCTGCGCCAGTTCGGCCACGCAGGTGCTGTGTCGGATCACCTGCTGGTCCAGGTGATGAACCCGGCCATGGCGCAGACAACGGCCGCTGCTGGGTGAGCGCTGGCCGGCGAGGATCTGCCCGAGCAAGCTCTTGCCCACGCCATTGCGCCCGACCAGGCCGGTACGGCGCAGGTCGAAGGACTCGTTCAGGTTGGTAAACAGTGGCCTGCCATCAGGCAAGACCAGGGAGACGCTGTCCAGCGTCAGGATCGACGTATTCGTCATGCACAACTCCACTCATGCCGCGACATCTCCGGAGCGAACCGAAGGCTGAAGACTGGCCGTCGAAGGGACGGCGGCATCAATGGCGCATTGGACGAACACCTCGTGAAGTGGGATGCAACAGGCTAGCGGACAGGCGAGGGCAGGTAAAGCACCGCTCGCCGATTGCCCTCAGCGCCCCTGCAAGCGCTTGTTCCAATCGCCCGCATGGCTGCGTGCACAGGCTTCTTCACTGTCGAAACGCACGTGCCAGGCGGGGTGATCCAGCTGAATGCCGGCCTCGTCGAGCGCCTGGGACGTCAGCATGAGCATGCGCGCTTTTGCCTCCCCAGCCAGCGCTGCGGCCTTGTCGGCCTCGCGCTCGAAGACCCAGGTGATGCGCAGGCTGGCCGGGAACTGGTCAGGGTCCAGGCGATGGGTCAGCCAGGTAAAGCCCACGATGTGCGCCTTGGCCGTTTCGCAGGCATCGGTCAGGCAGGCGACCAGTTCACGCTCAAGGCGCGCCAGTTCGCGCTTGCTCATGGGTTTCACTGGGCGGCCTCGTCGTCGATCTGCTGGCAGAAGCGCAGCAGGTTGCCGAACGGGTCGTGGATCTGCATCTGCAGGCCCCAGTCGACAGGCTCAGCATGTGGGCGGGAATAGCCATATTGCTTGTCTTGCAGCTCGCGCTCCAGTGCGCGGAGGTCTTCGGTCCGGGCAAATACGGTCGAGCCTGGGCAGGCATCACCGTGGTGTTCGCTCAAGTGCAGGATCAGCCCGTCGCGGTGGATTTGCGCATAGAGCGGCAGGTCCGGGCTGAAGCGGTGCTCCCAGTCCAGGGTGAAGCCGAGGAAATCGAGGTAGAACTCCTTGGCCTTGTCGACCGAAAAGATGCGCAGCACGGGAATGGCGGGTGCGAGGGACATGGCGGTTCCTTGGCCGTGGGTAAACCGCGACTGTAGCGCAGCACCCGATTGGGGCCAAGCGGCGCGCCCGCATTGTGCGCCTGGTCCTTTGTATGCCCCATGCCAGAGCTATCGCCCCGAATATTTCATCTGCCTGCGTAGTTGGCCCGCTACCTGCTATATCCCAGCCATTGAATTTGATCGAGTGGTCAGGCCAATCACGCGTTCGCGCAGTGGCCAGATCCCTCCAGAGAGCCGAAAGGCCATGAATCTCGGGGGCTGTAGGATGTCGCTCGCCGTACAGGTAGATAAATCTGAAAGGGATGCAGGGTGGAGCGCCCACCTACAATTGCGCTTCATCGAGCGCGATGGCGTGACCCGCCTTGGTGCGCGTCGTCATTTCGGACCTCTTTTGGTGCAGCGCCCGTTCTACCCGGAAGGCGCACCCTGCCACGTTTATGTGCTGCACCCACCCGGCGGCATCGTCGCCGGTGACCGGCTGGAGCTGGACATTCACCTGGAGCCCGGCAGCCATGCGCTGCTGACCATGCCCGGTGCCAGCAAGTTCTACCGCAGCATCGGCCCGACCGCGTACCTGGCCCAGCGCTTTCACCTGCAAGCCGGCAGCACGCTGGAGTGGCTGCCCCAGGACAGCATCTTCTTCTGCGGCGCGCGCGCCAGCCTGGACAGCTGCTTCACCTTGGAGGCCGGGGCCCGGCTACTGGCCTGGGAAACCTTGTGCCTGGGCCGCCCGGTGATGAACGAGCGCTTCGACCAGGGCACCCTGGACAGCCGCCTGCGCATCGAGCTGCCCGACGCCCCCGGCCTGCACGAGCGCCTGCGCATCAGCGGCGGCCAACTGGCCAAGCTGGGCGGGCACCCGTTGTCCGCCACCTTCTGTGCATCACCTGCGGACCCGACCGTACTGGAGCAGGTCAGGGCCGTGATCGATGAACTCGACACGCCCGCCGGCGCGACTTTGCTCGGCTCGCTGCTGGTGATTCGCCTGCTCGACCACGACAACCAACACCTGCAACGCACCCTGCAGCGCCTCTGGCACGTCCTGCGTCCGGCCGTTCTCGGCCTGCCCGCGTGCCCGCCGCGTATCTGGGCCACTTGAGAGAGCGCCATGGAGCTGACCCCGAGAGAGAAAGACAAACTGCTGCTGTTTACCGCTGCCCTGTTGGCGGAACGGCGCCTGGCCCGTGGCCTGAAGCTCAACTACCCGGAGGCGGTGGCACTGATCAGCGCCGCGGTGCTCGAAGGCGCCCGCGACGGCCGCACGGTGGCCGAGCTGATGAGCCTGGGCCGCGAAGTGATCGGCCGCGAGCAGGTCATGGCCGGCGTTGCCGAGATGCTCCACGACGTGCAGGTCGAGGCCACATTTCCCGACGGCACCAAGCTGGTGACCGTGCATGACCCCATCGTCTGACCTGGCCAGGAGCCCAGCATGATCCCAGGTGAAATTCAGGTCGCCGACGGCGACATCGAGCTCAACGCCGGCCGTGCAACGGTCAGTGTCAGCGTGGCCAACCATGGCGACCGGCCGGTGCAGGTCGGCTCGCATTATCACTTCTATGAGGTCAACGATGCGCTGGTGTTCGAGCGCGCGCCGACCCTTGGTTTTCGCCTCGATATTCCGGCCGGTACCGCCGTGCGCTTCGAGCCGGGCCAGTCGCGCACCGTGCAACTGGTGGCCTATGCCGGCAAACGCGAGGTCTACGGCTTCCAGGGCAAGGTGATGGGTGCGTTGGAGGGCAGGGCATGAGCCGGATTTCCCGCAGGGCCTACGCCGACATGTTCGGCCCCACGGTCGGCGACCGCGTGCGCCTGGCCGACACCGCGCTGTGGGTGGAAGTCGAGAAGGACTTCACCGTCTATGGCGAAGAGGTCAAGTTCGGCGGCGGCAAAGTCATCCGCGACGGCATGGGCCAAGGCCAGATGCTGGCCGCCCAGGCCATGGACCTGGTGCTGACCAACGCCTTGATCATCGACCACTGGGGCATCGTCAAGGCCGATATCGGCGTCAAATACGGGCGCATTGCGGCCATCGGCAAGGCCGGCAACCCCGACGTGCAGCCGGGCGTGACCGTGCCAGTGGGCCCAGGCACCGAAGTGATCGCCGCCGAAGGCAAGATCGTGACCGCCGGCGGTATCGATTCGCACATCCACTTCATCTGCCCACAACAGGTTGAAGAAGCACTGACCAGTGGCGTGACCACCTTCATCGGCGGTGGCACCGGGCCGGCCACCGGCACCAACGCCACCACCTGCACCCCGGGGCCGTGGTACCTGGCGCGCATGCTGCAGGCCGCCGATTGCCTGCCGATCAACATCGGCCTGCTGGGCAAGGGCAATGCCTCGCGGCCCGAAGCCTTGCGCGAACAGATCGCCGCCGGCGCGGTGGGCTTGAAGCTGCATGAGGACTGGGGGTCGACGCCGGCCGCCATCGACTGCTGCCTGGGTGTTGCCGAGGAGATGGACATCCAGGTGGCGATCCACACCGACACCCTCAACGAGTCCGGTTGCATCGAAGACACCCTGGCCGCCATCGGCGACCGCACCATCCATACCTTCCACACCGAAGGTGCCGGTGGTGGTCACGCGCCGGACATCATCCGCGCGGCGGGGCAGGCCAACGTGCTGCCGTCCTCGACCAACCCGACCCTGCCGTACACGATCAACACTGTCGACGAGCACCTCGACATGCTCATGGTTTGCCACCACCTGGACCCGAGCATCGCCGAGGACGTGGCCTTCGCCGAATCACGCATCCGCCGCGAAACCATCGCCGCCGAGGACATCCTGCACGACATGGGCGCCTTCGCCATGACCTCGTCCGACTCCCAGGCCATGGGCCGCGTCGGCGAGGTGGTGCTGCGTACCTGGCAGGTGGCGCACCAGATGAAACTGCGCCGGGGGCCGCTGGCACCGGACACCGGTTACAGCGACAACTTCCGGGTCAAGCGCTACATCGCCAAGTACACCCTGAACCCGGCGCTGACCCACGGCATTGCCCATGAAGTCGGTTCGATCGAAGTGGGCAAGCTGGCCGACCTGGTGCTGTGGGCACCGGCCTTCTTCGCGGTAAAGCCCGCCCTGGTGATCAAGGGCGGGATGATCGCCACCGCGCCCATGGGCGACATCAATGGTTCGATCCCGACCCCACAGCCGGTGCACTACCGGCCCATGTTCGGCGCGCTCGGAGCGGCCCGCCATGCCACGCGCATGACGTTCCTGTCCCAGGCCGCCATGGACCGTGGCCTGGCCCGTGAGCTGGGACTGCAGAGCCTGATCGGCGTGGCCCACGGTTGCCGACGCGTACGCAAGGCCGACATGGTCCACAACACCTTGCAGCCACTGATCGAAGTCGATTCGCAGACCTACCAGGTGCGCGCCGATGGCGAGCTGCTGGTGTGCGAGCCGGCCCGCGAATTGCCCTTGGCCCAGCGTTATTTCCTGTTCTGAAGGAGCGAAGATGATTGTTCTGACCCGCCGCCTCGGCGCCGCCGACACGGTCACCGGTACCCTGACCCTGGACGTCGACAGCCGTATAAAGAGCCGGCTGCGCGTAACCCTGGATGACGGCCGCGAGGCCGGCCTGATGCTCGAACGCGGCCACTTGCTGCGCGGCGGCGAGCTGCTTGCAGATGCTGCCGGCAGCCAGGTGGTGCGCGTGCTCGCCGCCCCCGAACGGGTGTCCACGGTACGCTGCGACGACCCGCATCTGTTGGCCCGTGCGGCCTACCACCTGGGTAACCGCCATGTGCCGCTGCAGATCGAGCCTGGCTTGCTGCGCTACCAGCACGACCATGTGCTCGACGACATGCTGCGCGGCCTGGGCCTGGCGGTGAACACCGAGCAGGCACCGTTCGAGCCAGAAGCCGGTGCCTACCAGAGCGCGCCACACAGCCACAGCCACGGCCACGATCATCCGTTCGTGCGCCTGCCAGCCCATTCCTGATCTGCCCAATGGAGCACCCCATGAAAAAGACTTTCGCCCTTGTCCTGCTGCTGGTCGCACTGCCGGCCTTCGCCCATCCCGGCCACGACAGCAACCCGCTGCAGGATGGCCTGCTGCACCCGCTGACCGGTCTCGACCACCTGCTGATGCTGCTGGGTACTGGCGTGCTGGCCGCGCTGACCCGGCGCAACTTGAGCCTGCCACTGGCGACCCTGGCGGCGATGTTCGCCGGGGCCGTGTGCGGCCACCTGTTTGGGGATGTAGTGGGTATGGAAACGTTGATCGCCGTGTCCGTGCTGGTCGCCGCCGCCGCCGTGCTGTTGCCCAGCCGCCAGCTGCTATTGGCCTTGGCGATGCCGGTATTTGCCCTGTTCCATGGCTGGGCCCACGGCGTTGAAGCCACCCCCAGCGCGTTCTGGCAGTTCAGCGCCGGCTTCGTCACGGTCAGTGGCCTGCTGTTGGTGGTGGGCTTTGCCGTCGGCTGCCTGCTGCGCCGTCACAGCGGCCTGCAGAAGGCGTTCGGCGGCGGCATGCTGGCCGGTGCCGCGCTGGTGTTGGCCGGTTGATGAACAGTGACCTGGCACTGCTGCGCCTGCTGCAGTTGGCCAGCCCCGGGTTGCCGGTGGGTGGTTTCACCTATTCGCAGGGCCTGGAGTGGGCCGTGGAAGCGGGCTGGGTGCGTGACGCCGCCGGTTTCAGCGCCTGGCAGCATGAACAGCTGCACGACACTCTGGCCTGTCTCGACTGGCCGGTCCTGGTGCGCCTGTACCACGCCTGCCAGGCCGATGACGCCGAAGCGTTCGGCCACTGGAGCCGCTTTCTGCTGGCCAACCGCGAAACCGCCGAGCTGCGCCTTGAAGAGCAGCAACGCGGCTCGGCGTTCGCTCGGCTGCTCGATGGCTGGCAGTTGGGCCAGGCCCCAGCCTGGCGTGCCAGTCTCGAACTCAGCCAGCTGGGCGGTATGGCCTGGCTGGCCGTGCACTGGTCGATCCCGCTGCGCCAGCTCGCCCTCGGCCATGCCTTCGCCTGGCTGGAAGGGGCGGTCATGGCCGGGGTCAAGCTGGTGCCGTTCGGCCAGCAGTCCGCGCAGACCCTGTTGCGTGACCTGGCGGCAGCCTTGCCGGCGTTACTCGACCAATCCCTGGCCCTTGAAGATGACCAGCTTGGCGGCGGTTTGCCGTTGCTGGCGATTGCCTCATCGCGTCACGAAACCCAATACACCCGTTTGTTCCGATCCTGAGGACTGCCTACATGCAAAGCTATCAGCAACCCCTGCGCGTCGGTGTCGGCGGCCCGGTCGGTTCTGGCAAGACCGCGCTGCTCGAATGCCTGTGCAAGGCCATGCGCGACCATTACCAGATCGCCGTGGTCACCAATGACATCTACACCAAGGAAGACCAGCGCATCCTGACCGAGGCCGGGGCGCTTGAACCCGAGCGTATCGTTGGCGTCGAGACCGGTGGCTGCCCGCACACCGCGATCCGCGAGGATGCCTCGATGAACCTGGCTGCCGTGGAAGGGCTGGCGCGCAAGTTCGGCAACCTGGAAGTGATCTTCGTGGAAAGCGGCGGCGACAACCTGAGTGCCACCTTCAGCCCGGAGCTGGCCGACCTGACCATTTATGTCATCGACGTGGCCGAGGGCGAGAAGATCCCGCGCAAGGGCGGCCCTGGTATCACCAAGTCCGATTTCCTGGTGATCAACAAGACCGACCTTGCACCGTATGTGGGTGCGTCGCTGGAGGTGATGGAGCGCGACACCCAGCGCATGCGCCCACAGCGCCCGTGGACCTTCAGCAACCTGAAGAAAGGCGAAGGCCTGCAGGCGGTGATCGACTTCATCGTCGAGCGCGGCATGCTAGGCGTGAGGGGCTGAGCCCTTCACTCATGACAGCAGTGCGGCTTCCCGGCTTGCCCCTCGTAGCGATCGTGGTGCCGCACCCAGTCCATGGTCCCGTCCTCGTTGCGCCCCAGGGGGGCGATGTCGAGGAAGTTGTAGGTATTGACCAGGATGTCCAGCCCGCGGGCATAGGTGGAGTAGGTGTGATACACCGCGCCATCCTGCCCGCGGTAGAAGGCGCTCAACCCCGGTAGCTCGGCTTCGTTGCCGGTATAGGGTTCGTAGTTGTATTGCCGCTCGCCTTCAGTGCCGACACTGACCCCGAAGTCTTCATTGAAGCCGCTGCCTTGCGACGAATACCACGGGAAACGCCAGCCCATGCGCTGGCGAAACGCCTGGAACTCGGCATAGGGGGCGCGCGACACGGCGACCAGCGACACATCGTGATGGGCCAGGTGCAGGTTGGCGCCGTCGAAGTGGTCGGCGAGGAACGAACAGCCGGGGCAGCCTTCGCTCCAGCCTTCGACGAACATGAAGTGGTAGAGCAGCAACTGGCTGCGCCCGGCGAACAGGTCGGCGAGGCTCAGTTCGCCGTCCGGGCCCTGGAAGCGATAGGGTTGTTCGACCTTGACCCAGGGCAGGGCACGGCGGGCCGCGGCCAGTTCATCGCGCTGGTGGGTGAGGGCTTTTTCGTGCAGCCAGAGTTGGTGGCGGGCGGCCAGCCATTGGCTGCGTGACACGACCGGGTGACCCTTTTCTGAATGGCTCATGGCGGTGACTCCGCGCTTGGGGATTCATGAGTGGTCGAGTGGGTAAGGGGCGTTTCGACAGGGAAAAAAGCAGGGCGACGAATGGTGGGTTTGCCACAAACCCAAGGCCAGCGAAGAACCTGTGGGAGCCGGCTTGCCGGCGATAGGGCCCGAGCAGGCCGGCGTTTGCCTGTCAGGGCCTCATCGCCGGCAAGCCGGCTCCCACAGGGATCGCGCGCAGATACCCTCTACAGGGATTCGATCAGCGCCCACAGTCGCGGATCATCGAAATCACCCACCACCAACTGTGCCCCGGCAGCCAGCAACCGCTCGGCCGTCTGTGTAGTCGCAATCCCCACGGTAAAGATCCCCGCAGCACTGGCCGCCTTCACCCCCGGCAAGGAATCCTCGAACGCCAGCGCCTGCCCGGCGACCGCCTGCAGTCGCTCCAGCCCGGTCAAGTAGGGCAAGGGATCAGGCTTGGCCCGTGCCAGCTCCTCGGCCACCAGCACATGTGCAAAGCGCTCGCCCAAGCCCATGGCCGCCAGCATGTGCTCGGCGTTGAGCCGGGGCGCATTGGTCACCACGCACATGCCAATCCCGCGCCCTTGGGCATGCTCGAGCAAGCGCAACAGGCCCGGCATGGGGTCGAGTGCCGGCGCCAGCGCACGAAACAGCGCTTCTTTGCGCTCGGCCAATGCCTGGCATTCAAGGGGGGAGGCCTGCGGAAACAGCTCGGCGAACAACTCGCCATTGGCCCGGCCACTGACCTTGGCATCGAACTGTGCCTGGGTCAGCTCACGCCCGTCGTACTCGCGCAGCAACTGGCGAAACGCCTGCAAATGCAGGGTGTCGGTGTCGGTCAAGGTTCCGTCGAGGTCGAACAGCAGGGCAGTCAGCATCAGGTATCCAGTCAGTTAAAAACACAAGCACGGGGATGATAGCGAAAGCCGACGACGAAGGGGGCTGTTCAGTGTGCGTCGAAAAGAGTACAAATGTACTCCATGGACAATCTCACCCCAAAACGCCGGGCAATCCTCGCGTTCATCCGCGAGCGCATTGCCGACCACGGCCAGCCACCGAGCCTGGCCGACATTGCCAGCCGCTTCGGCTTCGCTTCGCGCAGCGTGGCGCGCAAGCACATCACGGCCCTGTGCCAGGCTGGCTACATCGACGTCACCCCGAACCAGGCGCGCGGTATCCGCCTGGCCGAGCCTCTGCGTCGCCCGGAAATCCTCGAAGTGCCTGTGCTCGGCCAGGTCGCGGCAGGCGCCCCTATCGGGCCGGACCTGGGCATCCACGAACAGTTGCTGCTCGACCCGAGCCTGTTCCGTCGCACCCCGGACTATTTGCTCAAGGTGCGCGGCGACTCGATGGTCGATGACGGCATCTTCGACGGCGACCTGGTAGGCATTCGCCAGCAGGGCGACGCCCGAGACGGCCAGATCGTGGTCGCCCGCCTGGACGGCGAAGTCACCATCAAGCGCCTGCAGCGCCAACCCGGTGGCTATCGGTTATTGCCGCGCAACCCGGCCTACGCGCCGATCGATGTCGGGCCTGAGCGCGAATTCTTCATCGAAGGCGTGTTCTGTGGCCTGTTGAGGCGCGACTGATGGGCGCGGTGGTCGATCTCGATCGGCTGCTGGATCAGCGCCAGGTCTGGCGCGGGCGGCAGACCCAGGTCCGCCCGAGCGGCCTGCAGCCCACTGGCCATGCCGAGCTCGACGGGCGCCTGCCCGAGGGCGGTTGGCCGGCCGCAGCGCTCAGCGAGTTGCTGTTGGCCAGCCCTGGCTGCGGAGAGCTGCAATTGCTCTGGCCCTCGTTGTCACGGTTGACGGGCGAGGGCGGGCGGGTGGTACTGGTGGCACCGCCATTCATTCCCTACGCGCCAGCCTGGCAAGCGGCGGGTGTCGACTTGCGCTGGCTGGTTCAGGTCGATGCCGAGCCGCAGGACGCACTCTGGGCCGCCGAGCAGTGCCTGCGTTCTGGCAGTTGTGCCGCCGTGTTGTGCTGGCCCCAGCGGGCCGACGACCGTGCCCTGCGGCGCCTGCAGGTGGCCGCCGAAACGGGCCAGGCACTGGCCATTGCCTGCCGCCCTCAATCGGCGGCGCACAACCCTTCACCGGCTGCGCTGCGCATTGCCATCGACACCCTTCCGGCCCAGTGGCGCGTGCTCAAGTGCCGCGGTGGCCTGCCGCCGACTGCGCCAATCGGGCGGGGCTGATGCACCATGCTCTGGGCCTGCATTCTCTTGCCGCAATTGGCGCTGGACTCGATCCTGCGCGAACGTGACGACGCCGATTCGCCCCTGGTCTTGATCGGCGGGCCCAGCCAGCGTCGCGTGCTGCAGGCGGTCAACCCGGCTGCAGCGGCACTGGGCTTGCGTGCCGGGCAGAGCCTGACTGCCGCCCGAGCCATGGCAGACGGCTTCCACTGTGTCGAGGCCGATGCCGCGCGTATCGAGCAGCTGCAGCAGTTGCTGGCCGCCTGGGCCTACCGCTTCAGTGCCCAGGTCAGCCTGCATTACCCGCGGGCACTGTTGCTGGAGGTGGGCTCCAGCTTGCAGCTGTTCGGCCCCTGGCCGTTGTTCGAGGCGCGGCTGCGCGAGGAGCTGTCAGCGCTGGGGCTGCGCCAGCGTATCGTGCTGGCGACCAACCCGGTGGCGGCGCGCATGCTTGCCAACGGCCATGACGGCCTGGCGTTGACCTGTCCCGAAGAGACCCGTGCCGCGCTGGCACGCATGCCCATCGCGCGCGTGGGGCTGCCCCCGGAGGCGGCCGAAGCGTTTGCCCGAATGGGCCTGCACCAGCTGGGTCAGGTGCTGGCCTTGCCGCGTGACGCTTTGGCCAAACGCTTTACGGCACAGGTGCAGTTGCACCTGGACCAATTGCTCGGCCTGCGCACGCTGGGGCTGGGTTTCTATCAGCCCCCCGACCGCTTCGAGACGCGGCTGGAACTCAATTTCGACGTCGAGTCGCACCAGGCCCTGTTGTTCCCGCTGAGACGCATGCTCAACGACCTGGCCGCCTTTCTCGCCGGGCGCGATTGCGGTGTGCAGCGATTCTGCCTGTACCTGGAGCACGCCGAGGGGCCCGACACGCAGCTGCAGGTTGGCCTGCTGGCCGCCGAGCGCGATGCGGCGATGCTGTTCGAGCTGGCGCGCGGTCGCCTGGAGCCGCTGCGCATTCCGGCCCCGGTGCGCAACCTGCGCCTGGTGGCCACGGACCTGCCGCCGTTCGTGCCCCAGCATCAGGCGCTGTTCGACCCACGCGCGCAACAGGCGCAACCCTGGGAGCAATTGCGCGAACGCCTGCGCGCCCGCTTGGGCGATGAGGCGGTCAAGGGCCTGCGCGCCGAAGCCGACCACCGCCCTGAATGCGCCTGGCAAGGGGCCGAGCAAGGGGCGCTGGGCAGCCTGGCAGTCCCGCCCGGCAGCCGCCCTGGCTGGTTGTTGCCGCAACCCCAGGCACTGGACGCCCATGGCCACACCGTACTGAGCCAGGCCGAGCGAATCGAGTCGGGCTGGTGGGATGGAGGCGATGTGCGCCGTGACTATTACCGCATCGAAACCCGCGAAGGGCTGCGCGGCTGGGCGTATCGCGACCTGGCGCAACCCGGCCCGCTGTGGCTGCAAGGCTGGTTCGCATGAGTACAGCGGACTACGCCGAACTGCATTGCCTGTCCAATTTCAGCTTCCAGCGCGGTGCCTCCAGTGCCGAAGAGTTGTTCCGTCGCGCCCGTGAACAGGGTTACCAGGCCCTGGCCATCACCGACGAGTGCACCCTGGCCGGCATCGTCCGCGCCTGGCAGGCTGCCAAGGCGCAGCAGGTACGCTTGATCGTCGGTAGCGAAGTACGCCTGCAGGATGGCCCGAAACTGGTGCTGCTGGTGGAAGACCTCACCGGCTATCAAAACCTGTGTGCCTTGATCACCCGTGCCAGGCGGCGGGCGGAGAAGGGCGACTACCAGTTGTTCCGTGATGATTTGCACCAGCACCATGCCGGGCTGCTGGCGCTATGGATCGCCGATGACCCGAACGATCGGGCATCGGGCGAGTGGCTGCAGGCGTTGTTCGCCGAACGTTTGTGGTTGGGCGTGCACCTGCATCGGCGCAGCGATGATGAAACCCGACTGGCCCGCTTGCGCGACCTGGCGGTGCAAATGGGCATCCGTGCCGTGGCTTGTGGTGATGTGCACATGCATGTGCGCGGTCGGCGCGCCCTGCAAGATTGCATGACGGCCATCCGCCAGCACTGCAGCGTGGCCGAGGCCGGGCGTCACCTGTACGCCAATGGCGAGCGCCACCTGCGTACCCTGGCGCAAGTGGCCGAGCTGTACCCGGCCGATCTGATCGCCGAAACCCTGTGCATCGCCGAGCGTTGTCGCTTCGACCTGGGCGAGTTGCAGTACCAGTACCCGCGCGAGCTGGTACCGCAGGGCCACACGCCCGCCAGCTGGTTGCGCGAACTGTGCGAGCGTGGCTTGCCCCTGCGCTGGCCGTCAGGGCCTGGCGAGAAGGTTCGCGCAGTGCTGGCCAAGGAACTCACGCTGATCGAGGAACTGGGCTACGAAAGCTATTTCCTCACAGTTCACGACATCGTCGCCTTTGCCCGCAGCCAGCATATTCTCTGCCAAGGGCGTGGTTCGGCAGCCAACTCGGTGGTGTGTTTCGTGCTGGGCATCACGGAGCTGGACCCCATGGAGCACCGCCTGCTGTTCGAACGCTTCCTGTCCCGCGAACGTAATGAACCTCCCGACATCGACGTGGATTTCGAACACGACCGGCGCGAAGAAGTGATCCAGTATGTGTTCCGCCGCTATGGTCGGCACCGTGCCGCGCTCACGGCGGTGGTCAATACCTATCACGCGGCCGGTGCCGTGCGTGATGTCGCCCGGGCGTTGGGCCTGCCCGCCGACCAGGTGGATGCCCTGGCCAGGTGTTGCGGCCGCTGGAGCGACCGCATACCTGATGAGCAGCGCCTGGCCGAGGCGGGTTTCGAGCCTGCTAGCCCGTCCTTGCAGCGTATCCTGCTATTGGCCGAGCAGTTGATCGGCTTCCCGCGTCACCTGTCCCAGCATCCCGGCGGCTTTGTCATTTCCGAGCAGCCACTGGATCACCTGGTGCCGGTGGAAAACGCGGCCATGGCAGAGCGCACGGTGATCCAGTGGGACAAGGACGATCTGGACATGGTCGGCCTGCTCAAGGTCGATGTGCTCGCGCTGGGCATGCTCAGTGCCTTGCGCCGCTGTTTCGACCTGCTGCAACACCACCGGGGTAGGCAGTTGACCCTGGCGACCATCCCCGCTGAAGACCCGGCCACCTATGCCATGATCAGCCGCGCCGAAACCATGGGTGTGTTCCAGATCGAATCGCGGGCGCAGATGGCCATGCTGCCGCGGCTCAAGCCCAACACTTTCTACGACCTGGTGATCGAGGTGGCCATCGTGCGCCCTGGGCCGATTCAAGGGGACATGGTGCATCCCTACTTGCGCAGGCGCTTGAAGCAGGAGCCGGTCACCTACCCATCGCTCAAGCTCAAGGAAGTGTTCGAGCGCACCCTGGGTGTGCCGTTGTTCCAGGAACAGGTCATGGAGCTGGCCATGGTCGCCGCCGACTACAGCCCCGGCGAGGCCGACCAACTGCGCCGCAGCATGGCGGCCTGGAAGCGCCACGGTGGCCTGGAGCCGCACCGCGAGCGGCTGATCCAGGGCATGCTGCGCAACGGCTATGACTTGGCGTTCGCCGAACGCATCTTCGAGCAGATCAAAGGCTTTGGCAGCTACGGTTTCCCCGAGTCGCACGCGGCCAGTTTCGCCCTGCTGTGTTATGCCAGCAGCTGGCTCAAGTGCCACGAACCGGCGATCTTCACCTGTGCCCTGGTCAATAGTTGGCCGATGGGGTTCTACAGCCCCGACCAACTGCTGCAGGAAGCCCGGCGGCAGGGGATCGAGGTACGACCGGTGGATGTGTTCCACAGTGAGTGGGACTGCACCCTGGAACCTGTCGGCCAGGGTGCCCTGGCCATTCGAATGGGGTTACGGCAGATCCGCGGATTCGCCGAGGCCGATGCCCGGCGGTTGGAGCAGGCGAGGGCGCAGCGGCCCTGGCGTGATGTCGAGGACCTGTGCCTGCGTGCCGGCCTCGACAGCCGTGCCCGTGCGCGGCTGGCCGATGCGGGTGCGTTGTGTGCCTTGGCCCGCGACCGTCATCAGGCCCGCTGGCAGGTGGCTGCCGTGCAACCGCAGTTACCGTTGTTCGCCGACCTTGAGGCGGCACCTGAGGTTGCGGTGGCCTTGCCGGCGCCCACCGTGGGTGAGGACCTGGTGGCCGATTACGACACGCTGGGCACGACCCTGGGCCCTCATCCGCTGCGTTTGCTGCGCCCGCGACTGCGCGCCTTGGGTTGTCGGAGTTCGGGCGAGCTGGCAGGCGTCGAGCATGGCGATGCGATTGCCGTGGCCGGCCTGGTGGTGGGGCGGCAGCGCCCGCAGACGGCCAGTGGTGTGACCTTCGTGACGCTGGAGGACGAGTTCGGGATGGTCAATGTGGTGGTCTGGCGTGAGCTGGCCGAGCGGCAGCGGCGGGCGCTGGTGGGGTCGCAACTGCTCAAGGTGAGTGGGCGGCTGGAGCAGGAGAATGGGGTGCGTCACCTGATTGCGCGGCGGCTCGAAGATATCAGCGTGTTGCTACAGGGGTTGGATGTGCGCAGCCGGGATTTTCATTGATTGCACTGGCCTCATCGCCGGCAAGCCGGCTCCCACAAGGAACGTTACAGGCCTGTAGGAGCTGGCTTGTCGTGGCGACGAACCGCAGCGATTGGGCTGCAAAGCAGCCCCCTGCAATGCCAATCAGACCATCGCCAGATGCTGCTTGCGCGTCGGCCCCGGAAACGCCCGGTCAATGGCGCGCAAGTCCTCACTGGTCAAGGTCAACGCCCCAGCCGCCGCGTTCAACCGCACATGTTCAGGCACCACGGCCTTGGGAATGGCAATCACCCCCTCATCACGCGTCACCCAGGCCAGGCTGACCTGCGCGGGCGTCGCCCCATGGCGCTCGGCGATCTCGCTCAGCAGCGGATGCTGCAACAGACGCCCGGCCTGGGCCAAAGGACAGTAGGCCATGGTCGGCAACTTGCGTTGCCGGCTCCAGGGCAGCAGGTCGAACTCGATGCCACGCTGCACCGGGTTGTACAGCACCTGGTTGGTGGCGCAGTCAGGATTGTGCAGCTCGCGCAGGTCATCGACATCGAAGTTGGAAACACCCCAGCGTCGAATCTTGCCTTGTTCACGCAAACGCTCGAACGCCTCGACGGTTTCCTCCAGCGGGTATTGGCCACGCCAATGCAGCAGATACAGGTCGATCACGTCCGTACCCAGCCGCTGCAGGCTGCGCTCACAGGCCGCCGGTACGCCGCGCCGGCTGGCATTGTGCGGGTATACCTTGCTGACCAGAAACACCTGGTCGCGGCGCCCGGCAATGGCTTGGCCGACCACCGCCTCGGCACCCCCTTCGGCATACATCTCGGCGGTGTCGATCAGGCCCATGCCCAGGTCGATGCCTTGCTGCAGGGCGGCCACTTCGGCGGCCCGCTGGGCCGGGTCTTCGCCCATGTACCAGGTGCCTTGGCCAATGGCCGGCACGCTGCAACCTGCCAGTTTCACGTAACGCATGTCACCTCCGGAGCTTGGGTATGGGAAAGCAGCACTTCGAGCAGCGCCTGCGCTGCGGTGGAAAGCTTGTGGTCGCTCAGGGCCATCACACTGATACGCCGTTCGATCGCGGGTTCGACCAGCGTGACGCAACGCGCACCAAGTTCCTGCATCTGGTTGATGCACAACGCCGGCACGGCGCTGACGCCCAGGCCGCTGGCGACCATGCGGCCGATGGTGGACAGCTGGTGGCTTTCGAACGCCACCGCCAGTTTGCCGTGCAAGGCGGCGACATTCTGCTCAAGCAGCAGGCGCACCGCCGAAGGGCGTTGCAGGGCGATGAAGTCCTCGGCCAGCAACTGTGCCCACGTGACCTCGCGCTGGGCGGCAAGCGGCGAATCGGCGGGCACGACCGCGACGAAACGGTCCAGGTACAGGGGATGAAAGTTCAAACCATCGCTGTTGTCGGGTTCGAAGCCGATGCCCAGTTCGACGCGGCGGTGACGCACCAGTTCCAGCACCTGTTCGTTGATCACGTCGTGCACCGTGACGTTGACCTTGGGGTAGCGTTGGCGAAATACCTTGAGGCTGTGCGGCAACAGGTTGCCGGCAAAGGCTGGAATGGCCGCGACCGATACCCGGCCCAGCTGCAGGGTGAAGCGCTGGCGCAGCATTTCCTCGGTGTCGTCCCAGTCGGCCAGCAGGCGACGGGCCAGGGGTAGCAGCACTTCGCCCTCGGCGGTAAGGCTGACACTGCGGGTGGTGCGGGCGAGCAGGGCGCCGCCAAGGTTGTCTTCCAACGCCTTGATGGTCAGGCTCAGGGCCGGCTGGGAAACGTGCAGGTGTTCGCCCGCCTGGGCAAAGCTCTGGTACTTGGCCACGGCAACGAAGGCGCGTAGTTGCTTGACGTTCATGGCAGGCTCACGGTTTGTTTTGAAAATATTATCAATCGATGATGAAAACAAAATTAACAAATCAGTCGCCAGCGGTGAAGATGCATGCACTCGCTCACCGACAGCCTCGTCGGTTCAACAACTACAAAAGGCGGATCAGCATGGCCGGATTGGACAAGCGCGTAGCTACTTATGAACAGGCCCTTGAAGGCCTGACCGACAACATGACGGTACTGGCCGGCGGCTTCGGCCTGTGCGGCATCCCGGAAAACCTCATCAACGAAATCTGCCGTCGTGGCGTCAAGGGCCTGACCGTGGTCTCCAACAACTGCGGCGTCGATGGCTTCGGCCTTGGCGTACTGCTGAAAGACCGGCAGATCCGCAAGATGATTGCATCTTACGTAGGGGAAAACGCCGAGTTCGAGCGCCAACTGCTCAGCGGCGAGTTGGAAGTCGAACTGACCCCGCAAGGCACCCTGGCTGAGAAAATGCGCGCTGGTGGCGCCGGCATCCCCGCATTCTTCACCGCCACCGGCTACGGCACCCCGGTTGCCGACGGCAAGGAAGTGCGCGAGTTCAACGGGCGCAAATACATCCTCGAAGAATCCATCACCGGCGACTTCGCCATCGTCAAGGGCTGGAAGGCCGACCACTACGGCAACGTGGTGTACCGCAACACTGCGCAGAACTTCAACCCGCTGGCAGCCACCGCCGGCAAGATCACCGTGGTCGAAGTGGAAGAGATCGTCGAGCCCGGCGTGCTGCTGCCCAGCGAAATCCACACCCCGGGCATCTATGTCGACCGGGTCATCGTCGGCAGCTTCGAAAAACGCATCGAAAAGCGCACCGTCAAGGCCTGAGCGCCGTCCACCAGAACAACAAAGAGATCCTGACCATGGCACTGACCCGCGAACAGATGGCGCAACGCGTCGCCCGTGAACTGAAGGACGGCTACTACGTCAACCTCGGCATCGGCATTCCGACCCTGGTGGCCAACTATGTACCTGCCGATATGGATGTGATGCTGCAGTCCGAAAACGGCCTGCTCGGCATGGGCGAATTCCCCACCGAAAGCACCATCGATGCCGACATGATCAACGCCGGCAAGCAGACCGTCACCGCCCGCCGCGGCGCCTCGATCTTCGACTCGGCGCAATCGTTCGCCATGATCCGTGGCGGCCACGTCGACCTCACCGTACTGGGTGCCTTCGAGGTGGATGTGCAGGGCAACATCGCCTCGTGGATGATCCCTGGCAAGCTGATCAAGGGCATGGGCGGCGCCATGGACCTGGTGGCCGGTGCCGACAACATCATCGTTACCATGACCCACGCCTCCAAGGACGGCGAGTCCAAGCTGCTGTCGCAATGCAGCCTGCCGCTGACTGGCGCCGGCTGCATCCGCAAGGTGCTGACCGACCTGGCCTACCTGGAGATCGAGGACGGCGCCTTCATCCTGCGCGAGACTGCGCCGGGCGTGAGCGTCGAGGAAATCATCGAGAAAACCGCTGGCAAACTGATCGTCCCGGACGATGTGAAGGAAATGACCTTCTGATTTCACCCGCTGTGCAATGACCCTGTTGGAGCGGGTTTACCCGCGAATGCGAAGGCCACGATACCCAAGCATTTGCAGGTAGACCTGTTCCCGCAGGTTTTTTGCGTTGTTTCTGCAATTCGATAAGACCAATAAAAGGATGTAACCGTGGAAGTAACCATGGCCGCTGAACTGCAAGACAGCCGCTCCGCCCGCTTTGCCCTGCGCTGCTCCAGCTGGGCCGAACGCTGGTTCCCCGATTCCTGGGTATTCGCAGCCCTGGCGGTGATGCTGGTAAGCCTGGGTGCCCTGGCCATGGGCGCCAAGCCCACCGACACCGCAAAGGCCTTTGGCGATGGCTTCTGGAGCCTGATCCCGTTCACCATGCAGATGGCCTTCGTGGTCATCGGTGGCTACGTGGTGGCCAGCTCGCCGCCCGCTGCACGGCTGATCGACCGCCTCGCGCGGCTGCCGAGCAATGGCCGCTCCGCCGTGTGCTGGGTAGCGCTGATCTCGATGCTGACTTCACTGCTCAACTGGGGCCTGGCCCTGGTGTTCGCAGGCCTGTTGGCGCGTGCGCTGGCGCGCCGCACCGAGCTGAAGATGGATTACCGCGCCGCCGGCGCCGCCGCCTACCTGGGCCTTGGCGCCGTCTGGGCGCTGGGCCTGTCGTCTTCGGCGGCGCAGCTGCAGGCCAACCCGGCCAGCCTGCCGCCATCGATTCTGTCGATCACCGGGGTGATTCCGTTCACCGACACCATTTTCCTGTGGCAGTCGGGGGTGATGCTGGCGGCGCTGATCGTGGTCTCGCTGGTGATTGCCTATGCCACCGCTCCCGGGGAGAACAGCGCGCGCAGCGCCCAGGACTGTGGCGTCGACCCCAGCTTCACGGCCCCGCCGACGCCCCAGCGTAGCCGTCCCGGCGAGTGGCTGGAATACAGCCCGATCCTGATTCTGATGCTGGTGGCCCTGGCGGGCGGTTGGTTGTACCAGGAGTTCGCCACCAAGCCTGCAATCACCGCGATTTCCGGACTCAACACCTACAACCTGCTGTTCATCATGCTCGGTGCCTTGCTGCACTGGCGCCCGCGCAGTTTCCTCGATGCTGTCGCCCGCGCCGTGCCGACCACCACCGGGGTGCTGATCCAGTTCCCGCTGTATGGCTCGATCGCGGCGATCATGACCCAGGTGAAGGGCGTGGACGAGCAGACCCTGGCCCACCACATTTCGCTGTTCTTCACCCAGATCGCGACCCATGACACCTATGCACTGTTGATGGGCGTGTATTCGGCGGTGCTGGGCTTCTTCATCCCCTCGGGCGGTGGCAAATGGATCATCGAAGCCCCCTACGTGATGATGGTCGCCAACGACCTGCAGTACCACCTGGGCTGGGCCGTGCAGATCTACAACGCCGCCGAGGCGCTGCCGAACCTGATCAACCCGTTCTACATGCTGCCGCTGCTGGGTGTGTTGGGGCTGAAGGCGCGCGACCTGATCGGCTTCTCGTTCGTGCAGCTGCTGGTGCATATCCCACTGGTGCTGGTGCTGCTGTGGGCGCTGGGCACCACCTTGGAGTATGTGCCGCCGGTGATGCCTTGAAGTGATGGGGTGCTGAGGACCTGCAGAGAACTTGCAGAGAACTTGCAGAGAACTTGCAGAGAACCTGTGGGAGCCGGCTTGCCGGCGATAGGGCCCGAGCCGGTTTGTGCCTGCCTTGGCCTCATCGCCGGCAAGCCGGCTCCCACAGGGATCGCGTTAGAGCGGGGTGAGGTGCTAGTTGCTCAGGTCTGTGAGCAATGCCGCCAAGTTCGCCCGCCCTTGCTCGTCCAGCCCGAACACCGGCCGACGGGGTTCACCCACCGGCAGCCCGGTCAGGGCCAATCCGGCTTTGATGGTTGCCGGCAAGCCACCCTTGAGAATGAAGTCGAGCAACGGCAGCTGGCGGTGGAACAGCGCGCTGGCTTGCTTCAGGTCACCTGCCAGCACGGCCTGATAGAGCTGCTGGTTCAGCGCCGGGATCAGGTTCGGCGCCGCCGTGCACCAGCCTTTGGCCCCGGCCACGAACGCTTCCAGCGCCAATGGATTGCAGCCGTTGTAGAACGGCACCTGGCCTTCACCGAGCAGCTGCAGCTTGTGCATGCGCTGAATGTCGCCGCTGCTCTCCTTGACCATGGTCACGTTGGCGACCTCACGCACGATCCGCAGGATCAGCTCCACCGGCATGTCGGTACCGCTGGTGGCGGGATTGTTGTAGAGCATGATCGGGATATCGATGGCATGGCCGATGGCCCGGTAGTGCTGAAGGATTTCCGCTTCGCCGAGCTTCCAGTACGCCGCCGGTAGTACCATCACCGCATCGGCGCCGTGGTCCTGGGCGAAGCGCGCACGGCGCACGGCACCGGCGGTGGTCAGGTCGGACACGCTGACGAGGGTGGGGACGCGCCTGGCGACCTGGGCAAGGCTGTATTCGGCCACTTGCTGCCATTCGTTGTCGCTCAGGTAGGCGCCTTCGCCGGTGCTGCCCAAGGGCGCGATGGCTTGCACGCCACCGTCGAGCAGGCGCTCGATGGACTGGCCGAGGGCCGGCAGGTCGAGGCACTCGCCGTCGGCGCTGAACGGAGTAATGGTGTAGCCGATGATGCCGTTGAATTCTGTGGTCATGGTTGTGGGCTCCGCAAGCAAGGCATTCTGGGTCAGTTCAGGCAGTCGGCGTGGGCACGCAGGCTCTGCCGGGCAAAGTAGTTGAACGCAGCGCCATGGCGCTTGGGCCGGTCGATCCAGTCGTGCGCTTCGCGCCCCAGCGCCGGGGCGATGGGCTTCACGGTACCGGCGGCCATGGCCAGTAACTGAAGACGTGCGGCGCGCTCGATCAACTGGGCGTAGACGCAGGCCTGTTCGATGCTAGTGCCGGTAGAGAGCTGGCCGTGGTGCGAGAGCAGGATGGCGCGCTTGTCGCCGAGGGCGGCACTGATCAGCTCACCTTCTTCGTTGCCCACCGGCACCCCCGGCCAGGCTTCGAGGAACGCGCAATCGTCGTATAGCGGGCACAGGTCCATGTGCGAGACCACCAGCGGCACTTCGAGCATGGACAGGGCCGCGACGTGGGTCGGGTGGGTGTGGATGATGCAGTTAACATCCGGGCGCGCGCGGTACACCCAGCTGTGGAAGCGGTTGGCCGGGTTGGGCATGCCCTGGCCTTCGAGGACCTCCAGGTCCTCATTGACCAGCAGCAGGTTGCTGGCACTGATCTCGTCGAAACCCAGGCCCAGTTGCTGGGTGTAGAAGGTGCCTGGCTGTGGCCCACGGGCGCTGATCTGCCCGGCCAGGCCAGAGTCGTGGCCATGGTCGAAGAGAATTCGGCAGGTCAGGGCCAGCTTTTCCCGTACAGTCCACGTATTATCGGCAAGCGAGCCTTGCATCTGCGTCAGGGCTTTTTGCACCAGCTGGTCTTTGCTGTGTGTCAGGGTCTTGGCCATGGGGGTGTCCTCTGTGGCGTGATGGTCGATGTCAGTGCTTGCCCGCCTCGATGCTTTGGTCGGTAGAGAGGCGGTCAACTACATGACACAAATTATCCTATATGACACAAGGTGTCATGAGCAAGTGGGTTCGCCTGGGAAAGCTGCTTCACATGTCTATCCGATTGAAATTGCTGAGAAAAAAACTGGGTATCACGCTGGAGGTGTTGGCCGGGAAGGCCGGCATGACCAAGAGCTACCTCTCCAAGGTCGAACGGGGCTTGAGCACGCCGTCGATCGCGGCTGCGCTGAAGCTGGCGCGGGCGCTGAACGTCAATGTCGAGGAGCTGTTCGCCGAGGAGCAGGCTGGGCAGAGCCGCTACAGCCTGGTGCGCCAGGGCGAGCGTCAGGCCTTGGTCGGGGATGGTCATGGACCGGGCTACGCCGCGCTGACCCACCAGGTCGGGCAGCGCAGCTTGTTGCCGTTCCTCATCCAGCCGCCGACCGAATTCAGTGACCCGACCTTCAAGGAGCACCAGGGCGAAGAGTTCCTGTTCGTGCATGAGGGAGAGGTGGAAGTGGACTTCATGAACGAGCGCGTCTTGCTTGCGCAGGGCGATGCGTTGCACTTCAATGCCCAGACCCCGCACCGCCTGCGATCGGTAGGCGCACGCCCGGCGCAGCTGCTGGTGGTGGTGCACGACAACGGCGAGTGAGGGCCGATCGATGATGGAGGTGTCGCGGTTCTGGCGGGATCCGGCTTTGCCCTTCGTCGAAGCCCGCCGCGTGGGGGACGGGCGCAAGGTGTGCTATGCGGCCCATTCCCATGAGAGTTTTTCCATCGGTGTGATCACCGGCGGGCAATGCACCTACTTGAGCGGAGCCCGCCAGGTCGAGCTGAGCGCCGGTTCCACGGTGCTGATGAACCCGGGCGTGGTGCACGCCTGCAATCCGGTCGCGGGGCAGGGCTGGTCGTACCTGATGCTGTATGTCGACATGCCGTGGTTGCAGGCGCGTGGCTTCTTGCTGCCGACGCAGACCTGGAGTAGCTCGCCTGATTTGTACCACCGGTTGCTGCAACTGTTCGCCGATCTTTTCGATAGTGCGAACGAGGATCGGGAGGCCGGGCTGGTCTGCTTTTTCAACGAGCTGCCCGGTTACTTGCACGCCGTTGAGGGGCCTGCACGTACAGAGCACCCGCGCCTGGAAACGGCTGCAGCGTTCATTCGCGCACACCGGGCCGACCCGCTGAGCCTTGAAGATATCTGCGCTGCCAGCGGCCTGTCCCGATCCTATCTGATACGCGCCTTCCGCCAGCGTTTTGACCTGACGCCGCATGGTTACCTGCTCGACCAGCGGGTGCAGCATGCGCGCGCGCAACTGCGCAGGGGCAGGGCGATTGCTGAAGTAGCGGCGGAGGCGGGGTTTGCCGATCAGGCGCACCTGCAGCGGGCGTTCAAGCAGCACCTGGCGGCGACGCCGGGGCACTATAGAAATGGCCTGGCCCTATCGCCGGCAAGCCGGCTCCCACAGGGTCTGCACTGCCCTCAAGGGCAAGGAAATATCTGTGGGAGCCGGCTTGCCGGCGATGAGGCCAGTACGGCCAGCCTCAGAAAACCAGATACCCCGCACTGATCACCAGCAGCACAGCCAAGCCGCGATTGAGCAGCCGCAAGTACCGTGGCTCACTCAACGACTGCCGAATAACGCTCCCCGCCCAAGCCCAACTGGCCACCGAGACAAAACAGATCGGTGCATAGATCCAGGTAAACCACCACAACAGCTGTTGCTCCCCACCGGTATAGGCACCCACACCCGCAACCGCTGCCAGCCAGGCCTTCGGGTTCAGCCACTGCATCACGGCGCCATGCCAGGCCGAGGGCGCCTGATGCTGATGCGCACCGCCCAACTGGCCGTTGTCGCTAGCCAGTTTCCAGGCCATGAACAGCAAAAACGCCACGCCGCCCCAATGCAGCGCCACGCCCAGCAACGGCCAGCGTATCAATAGCTCGTGCAGGCCCAGTCCCACCAGCACCAGCAACAGGCAGAACCCCAGTGTTGCGCCTGTTACATGTGCCAGGCTCGCGCGCAACCCGTGGCGAACGCCACTGCCCAGCGCAACGATGTTCACCGGGCCAGGTGAGATGGAAGCCGCCAGTGCGAAGGCGGCCATGGAAAGTGACAGGCTCATTGAATTTCTTCCGCGATGAAGGATGTCCGGGCATCCTGCCGCCCCGCCAGGCAGGCGTATTGAAGAAAAGTGCCCAGCGGCTTTGTTACAGGTTTTGTAATAGTTTTGCGCTATCAGAAAAACCTGCTGTGCTTGTAGGATCACCGTCCCTAATTGCTATCAAGGTCCCCATGAGCACCTTCGCGGAGCCCCCCAGTCCCCGGCCGTCCCGGCCATCTTCCCCCCGTCCCCGTGACGCCTTCTTCGAGAGTACCCGCTAATGGAATGGCTAGCTGACCCCACGGCCTGGTTAGGCCTGTTGACGCTTATCGTCCTAGAGCTGGTGCTGGGTATCGACAACCTGGTGTTCATCGCCATCCTGGCGGACAAGCTGCCACCGCATCAGCGCGACCGCGCGCGGGTGATCGGCCTGAGCCTGGCGCTGATCATGCGCCTGGGCCTGTTGGCCAGTATCTCCTGGATGGTCACCCTGACCGCGCCGCTGATCGAGGTGTTCGGCAAGAGCTTCTCCGGTCGTGACCTGATCATGCTGTTTGGTGGTGTGTTCCTGCTGTTCAAGGCCACCATGGAGCTGCATGAACGCCTTGAGGGCCACGTCACCCAGGCCAGCGGTGCGGTACGCCACGCGGCGTTCTGGCCGATCGTGGCGCAGATCGTGGTGCTGGACGCGGTGTTCTCGCTGGATGCGGTCATTACCGCTGTGGGAATGGTCGAGCAGCTGTCGGTGATGATGATCGCGGTAATCTTCTCGATCGGCATCATGATCGTCGCCAGCAAGCCACTGACCCGCTTCGTCAACGCCCACCCGACCGTGATCATGCTGTGCCTGGGCTTCTTGATGATGATCGGTTTCAGCCTGACCGCCGAAGGCCTGGGCTTCCATATCCCGAAAGGCTACCTGTACGCGGCGATTGGCTTCTCGATCCTCATCGAGCTGTTCAACCAGTTGGCCCGCGCCCGTCGCAAGCGCAGCCTGCAGCAGCACCGGCCGCTACGTGAGCGCACGGCCCATGCCGTGCTGCGCCTGCTCGGCGGGCGTCGGGTCGAGGCTGACGAGGTCGGCGAGGAAATCGCCGACCTGGTGGCGGGAGGCGAAGAGCAGGTGCTGTTCGACCGACGTGAGCGGGTGATGATCAGCGGGGTGCTGAACCTTGCCGAGCGGCCGATCCGTACCGTGATGACCGCCCGTGCCGAAGTCGATGTACTTGACCTGGCGCAGCCTGCTGCCGCCATCTCCGAGGCCCTGGCCAACTCGCCGTACTCGCGTCTGCCACTGATTCGCGATGGCCGCATCGACGAGCCGCTGGGGTTCGTGCACAAGAAAGAGCTGCTCAAGGAGTTCTTGTCGGGTGCTGAGCCCGACCTTGAGCGCATGGCCCGGGCACCGTTGAACCTGCTGGAGAGCTTCAGCATCCTCAACGCGCTGGAACAGATGCGCAGCCAGTCGACGCACATTGCCTTCGTGGTCAACGAATTCGGTGACTTCACCGGCCTGTTGACCATGACCGATATCCTGGAGTCGATCGCCGGTGAACTGCCGGATGCCAGTGAGGTGGAAGGCCCGGCGATCGTGGAGGAGGGGGACAGCTTTGTGGTCAGCGGTGCCCTGAACCTTAGCCAGGTCCAAGCCCGTACCGGCTTTGCCGCCCGTGCGACAGAGGACTACCAGACCCTGGCGGGCCTGGTGATGAGCCTGTTGGATCGCCTTCCGGTGGTCGGTGACCACCTGGCCTGGAACGGCTGGAGCATGACCGTGGTGGCGGTGGAGGAGCGCCGGGTGCGTCAGGTGCGCCTTACACCGAACGTCGACGCTGACGCAGCAGGTGCTTGAAACCTTCGAGCACCAGCACCAGCACTGCGGCCCAGATCGGCAGGTAGGTGAGCCACTGATCCGGGCCGATGGTCTCGCCCAATAGCAGCGCAACGCCGACCAGCAGCACAGGCTCCACGTAGCTGAGCAGGCCGAACAGGCTGAACGGCAGCAAGCGGCTTGCCAGCACGTAGGCGATCAGGGCCGAGGCACTGATCGCCCCGAGCAGTGGGATCAAGCCGTACAGGCCAGGGTGCGCCAGCAGGTCAGCGCTGGTCAGTGGCCCTTGGCTGACGAAGTACAGGGCCCAGGGCAACAGCAGGCACATGTCGCACCACAGACCACCCAGGTGGTCGGTGCGGCAGCGTCGGCGCAGGACGAAGTAGATCGGGTAGCCGATCGTCACCAGCAGCGTTTCCCAGGCAAAGCTGCCGTTCTGGTACAGCTCGTGGCCCACGCCCAGTGCGGCGCAGCTCACCGCCACTTTCTGCAGGCGCGACAGACGTTCTCCATAAACCAGGCGACCGGTCAGCACCATCGCCAACGGCAGGAGAAAGTAACCCATCGATACTTCCAGGCTGCGCCCGTGCAGCGGCGCCCAGAGGAACAGCCACAACTGCACACCCATCAACCACGAGGTGCCGACCATGCCCAGCAGCAGGATAGGCGTCTGGCGCACACGTGCGAGCAAGTCTCCAACCCGCTTCCAGTCCTTGCTCACCAGCATGAACAGGGTCAGGCAAGGGAGCGTCAGCAGGGTGCGCCAGCCGAAGATTTCTTCGCCATCGAGGGGGGCAAGCAGAGAGGTATAGAAGTACATCACGGCGAACAGACAGGACGCCATGACCGAACAGAGAATGCCTTTTGACACGAATGCCTCGGATAGGGGGAGTGAGCGGGTGGATCAGCCGCGCATGATCTCAGGGGGCGCGCCCTGCGGCAACTGCTCAACCCCTGGCCGGGTGGCCAATGCCTGGAGAAATTCGGCTGCCGGCATCGGCCTGCCGAACAGGTAGCCCTGCTGGAAGTCGACACCGTGTCGGGCCAGGTAGTCGCGCTGGACCTCGCTTTCCACGCCTTCGGCGACCAGGCCCAGGCCCAGCTTGGCGGACAGTTCGATGATGCTGTCGAGGATGTGCAGCGAGAGTGCATCGCCACCGATCATGGCCACGAAGCTCTGGTCGATCTTCAGGTAATCGACCTGGAACTGGCGCAGGTAACTGAGGCTCGACTGGCCGGTGCCGAAGTCGTCGAGGGCAATCATCACGCCCATTTCATGCAACTTCTCGAACAGCTCCAGAGTGACCGGGGAGGCCTCGATCAGCTTGCGTTCGGTCAGTTCCAGGGTCAGCACCACACGTCCGGGCGGGAAATGTTGCAAGAAGGTGCGGCAATCGTCGAGCAGCTCGAAGTTGCGGCAATGGTCGGCGGTGATGTTGATGCCAATGTGAAAGCCATCCTCCATCAGTGCAGCGTAGGGGGCCAGGCTTTGCGCGGCCTGCAGGATCAGCGCCCGGGTCATCTCGACGATCTGCCCGCTGTGCTCGGCATAGGGGATGAACAGGTCGGGGCGTACCAGGCCTTCCTGCGGGTGGTTCCAGCGCATCAACACTTCGGCGCCCGCCCAGCGGTAATCGTCCTTGCGCACCACCGGCTGGAAATACGGCAGAAACTCGTCGGCCTCCAGGGCGCGGCGCAGTTCGGCACGCGGCGAGTTGGCGCGGCGGATCTGCCAGCGACAGGCGATGCCGGCCACCACGCCCAGCAACAGCAGCAGGCTGAGCAGTGCCGGGTAGTGGCTGCGCAGCAACTGGCCAGGGGTACCGTCGCTGTAGCCGCCGTGCACGCTGAACGGGTAGCGCGTCGAACTTTGCGTCACTTCGGCGACAGGGGCGCGGGGTAACTGGCCTTGGTGCACCAGGCCGTCCTTGCCCATCCAGTCATCGCCCACCCGCAGTTGCAGCTCCTGATTGGGGCCGATCAGGCGCAGTGCGGTCAACAGGTGTTCGCCGTCCACGGTGGTGATGGCGCCGCGATCGCCATCGCTGGCACGGTACACCAGCAAGGCACGGCCCGGTGTGACCGAATTGCCATCCATCAGCCACAAGGTGCCGTCAGTGTAATCGCGGGGATCGACCGGCTCATCGAACTCGCCGAACAGCGACGTGCAATAGAGGGTATTGTGCTGGAACAGGTTGGTCGAACGCACGAAGGCATTGCGGGTGAGCTGGCCGCGCAGCGTCAGCTGGGTCTGCTCGCACGGGCTGCCGGCCAGGGGCAGCAGGGCTTGGGCAGTACTGGAAAGGTTGTCGAGGATGTGTTCGATTTGCTCCACCACCTGGCGCGTGGTGGCCTTGCTGTCGGCACGCAGTTCGCGCTCGATTTGCCAATTCATCACGATCAGGCCGAATCCCAGCGGCAACGCGCCAACAATCCAGGGGAGCAGGGTGCGCCAGCTCCAACGGGCAGGGCGTTTAACGGTAAGGGGCATGCTGGCCTAATCTTGTGAAAGGTAACCTGGAAAGGATAGCCGTTTGTCGGCGCCGATGGAGAACAAAAGCGCGACAAGAGAATTTACGCACTGTAGAATCGGTTTACGAATACAACAATAAGGTCCTTCATTTGCTGAAGGATCAACCCCACCGAGAATGGTCCATATGACATACCCTGGGTTCAAGCTGATCATTGGTGACTTCCTCGCCCGCAGCGTGCGCGGTATCCCGTGCTCACCGCCATTACCGTTCCACATCCCACGCATTCAATAATCTTTCGCTGCAGATGAGGACACGAACATGGCTGATATCTTTGAAAATCCAATGGGCCTGATGGGCTTCGAATTCATCGAACTGGCTTCGCCGACCCCAGGTGTGCTTGAGCCGGTATTCCAGATACTCGGCTTCACCAAGGTGGCCACTCACCGCTCCAAGGATGTTCACCTGTACCGCCAGGGTGGCATCAACCTGATTCTCAACAACGAACCCAAGAGCATCGCCTCGTACTTTGCCGCCGAGCATGGCCCCTCGGTTTGCGGCATGGCCTTCCGCGTGCGCAATGCCCATGAGGCCTATGCCCGTGCGCTTGAGCTGGGGGCCCAGCCGGTGGAGATCGAAACGGGCCCGATGGAGCTGCGCCTGCCAGCGATCAAGGGCATCGGCGGTGCGCCGCTGTACCTGATCGACCGCTTCGAAGAAGGCAGCTCGATCTACGACATCGATTTCAACTTCATCGAAGGCGTCGACCGCAATCCCGTGGGCGCAGGCCTGAAAATCATCGACCACCTGACCCACAACGTCTACCGCGGGCGCATGGCGTACTGGGCCGGGTTCTACGAAAAACTGTTCAATTTCCGTGAGATCCGCTACTTCGACATCAAGGGCGAATACACCGGCCTGACGTCCAAGGCCATGACTGCGCCCGACGGGATGATCCGCATTCCACTGAACGAGGAATCGTCCAAGGGTGCTGGCCAGATCGAAGAGTTCCTCATGCAGTTCAACGGTGAAGGCATCCAGCACGTGGCGTTCCTCACCGATGACCTGCTCAAGACCTGGGATGCCCTGAAGGGCTACGGCATGCGCTTCATGACTGCGCCGCCGCAGACCTATTACGAAATGCTCGAAGAGCGCCTGCCAGGGCACGGTGAGCCGGTCGACCAACTGCAGGCCCGCGGTATCCTGCTTGACGGTGCTTCCGAGTCCGGCGACAAACGTCTGCTGCTGCAGATTTTCTCGGAAACCCTGTTGGGTCCGGTGTTCTTCGAGTTCATCCAGCGCAAGGGCGATGACGGTTTTGGTGAAGGCAACTTCAAAGCGCTGTTCGAGTCCATCGAGCGCGACCAGGTTCGCCGTGGTGTGCTCAACGCTGAGTGAGTCCAGCGTAACGCCGTCAACGCGGGTTGACGGCGTTACCGCCTCGAGGGCCGCGTCGGAACATGGCCCAGTAGATCATAGAGCCGGTGACGATTCCGATCAGCACCAAAGAGGGGAGCACCAGGATCATCGACTGGCGAGCCTCCTGGGCGGAGTAGCCTTTTGCATAGCCAACCTTGACGGTATAGCCGTACTTTTCCGATACAGCCGATTGGAAGTACTCGGATTGGGAAGGCCGAGACTGGCTGCGTGAGTCCCCATCCCAGAGATAGGTGTCGCCAAATTCGAGCAGCAAGGTCAGCCCGTCCTGGAAAGCACGAAGTTCATCGCGCAGTTGATCGGCATAGGCGGTGGCCGTCGCACTGAAATCATCGCGCTGAAGCTGGTAGACGAGAACGGCGTGACTCGGTGTCAATGTGGTGTCGATAACCAATTGCAGGGGCGCTTGTATCTCGGCGAAATTGATACCGCTGTCAGTGACACCCGCCAATGAACTGCAGTAGACCTTGCGATTCTGGCTCAACGTGAGTGAGCGCAAGTATTGCGTTTCCGTGACTTGCTTGATCAGGCTTGGTTTCACCTCTGCACAGGGCTTGCCTGTCAGCATCAAGGCGTTGTTGGCAACGGCATCTAACCTGTCCAGCGACAAATCGACGGAATAAATCGCTTCCTGCAAGGAGATCCGCGCGTTTTCCGCGAGTTTGCGATCCTGCTGGTAAACCATCACCACGAGCCCTGAGGCGACAGGTATCAGGCTGATAGACAAGACCAGCAGCACTTCCAGCAGGGAGCGACCGATCATGGTGGTTCTTGACATAGGCCTGCGGCCCTCCGCTTCCAGGCTGTCCGGGATGGGCAGTCGAGCGAAGAGCCTAGGAAAACTGTGGCAGGTCTACTGTAATCCACCGCCGTTTATGGCTGGGCAAGCAATGCGTTGATGCGTAGGAATTGTCATGGGCTGAGCTGTTCCAGCACTTTCTTCGCCAGCGAATGCGTAGAGTTTGGGTTTTGCCCTGTGATCAGACGTCCGTCGGCGACCACGAATGGCGCCCAGGGATCGTCATGCTTGCTGTAAATACCTCCGCGAGCCCCCATTTCGTTTTCGGTCAGGAACGGTACAACTTTGTCCAGTTCGGCAAGCTTTTCCTCGGTATTGGAGAAGCCTGTGACCTTACGGTCCTTGAGCAACAGCGTGTTGTCGCTGAGCTTGATGTTCAGCAGGCCGACCACGCCGTGACACACTGCAGCGATTATGCCCTTGTTTTCGTAGATTCTGCGCGCCAGCTCCTGCAATGGCTGATTATCAGGGAAGTCATACATCACCCCATGTCCGCCGGTGTAGTAAATGACGCTGTAGTCCTCGGCCTTGACCATGCCCGGTGGCAGTGAGGCGCCCAGGCGATTCATGAACGACTTGTCGTCGTACCATTGCCAGTCCAGTTCTGGTGCCAATTGCAGGCTATGCGGGTCGATCGGCACGTAGCCGCCCTCGGGGCTAACATAATCAACGCTGTACCCCGCTTTTTGCACCACATCAATGAAATGCACGGCTTCACCCAGCCACAGGCCGGTGGCCCGGTTCAGTTCCGGGTACTTGGCGGTGTTGGTCAATACCACGAGAATTTTCTTGCTCATCACCACACTCCGGTCTGTAGTAATAAGGAAAGTTGCGCCATGACGTAGGGAAACCTAGTGAGCATAGCTGCCGGTTGCTGGTACGCCCACCAATAGTGGCTGTGTGCTACTGTTGTTGGGGGCCGATTACCAGTGAATATCCTGTTGATCCAATGGCGAGCCTTTGCCCCTACCAGGGACTGCGGCGCTGAAAGAGGAGCAGATGATGTGCGAATCGCTTGTTTGTTCAGCGTTACGGTGGAATCACGACAATGGTCGTTAAAAACGGTCGGAGCAAACTGTCGGGGCAACGCATTCAATTGACTCCGTTGGCCGCATCGGCCAGCGGTATGGGCGAGTTGATCGCCGCACATGATTGGCAGCGAACCGCGCTTGGGCCATTGCCGCTGTGGCAGGCGCCGTTACGTTTGGCGGTCGACGCGATGCTCATGTCGCCCTTTCCCAGCGCTGTGGTCTGGGGGCCGGACCTGACGGTGATTCACAACAGTGCGTACGTCAGGTTGCTCGATGGCCTGAACGCTGCCCTGGGCAAGCGATTCGACGCGTTGTGGGAAAAAAACTGGGAAGAGGTCGGGCCGTGGGTGTTCAAGGCACTGCAGGGCCATGCCAGCTTTGTCGAAGACCAACCGCTGTGGGTCGTTTCCGCCAATGACGGAGTCAAGGCCTGGTACGCCTTCAGCTATACGCCGATCTGCGACGAGCAGCGGGAAGTGGCGGGGTTTCTGCACACGGTCATCGAAACCACCGCCAGTGTCGATGCGCTGAACAAGTGGCGTGAGCAGGCCGAGGCCTTCGAACAGCAGATCAAGCGCTATCTGGTCGATCGCGAATCGATCTGGCAACTGTCACGCGACGCCATGATCACCGTGACACGCGACCTCAGGTTACAGGCGGCCAACCCCGCCTGGCTGCGTATTCTCGGCTGGACCATGGCCGAGGTGCATGACATCCCGATCCTGCAGCTGGTGCACCCGGCCGACCGGGCAGAAGTGGAAGTGGCGGTGATCGACTTCGTGCGTGACCAAGGCGCCGAACAGTTGGAAACCCGCCTGCGCCATAGCGATGGGCATTACCGCTGGTTCCGCTGGACGGCCAAGTTCGACGGTACCTTCCTGACCGCCGTAGGGCGTGACATCACCGATGACCGCGAGGAGGCGATGCGCCAGTCTCAGGCCCTGCTGCGTGGCAACCAGCAACTGGAAGTGGTGAGCCACCTGGCAGGCGGCATGGCCCATGAGATGAACAACCTGTTGTCGGGCATCAGTGGCAGCCTGGAATTGCTGCAGCGACGGCTGAGCCAAGGGCGCCTGGAGCGGATCGATCATTATGTCGTCCTGGCCCGCGATTCGGTCCAGCGTGCCATGACCCTCACCCATCGTTTGCTGGCCTTTTCCCGTCTCCAGCCGCTTTCACCGAAACCGCTCGATATCAACCGCCAACTGTCAACCCTGGAACCTTTGCTGCACCACGTATTGGGGGCGGAGATGCGCTTGCTCTGGCAGATGGACGTGGAGCCTTGGGCGGTCTGCCTGGATGACTCGCAACTGGAAAGTACCTTGGTCAACCTGTGTGCCAATGCGCGCGATGCCTGCCTGGGGCGTGGCACTGTGACGGTACGCACGACCAATACGCGTCTGGCTACTGCGTTTCCCGATGAAGCTGGCCTGCCGCCGGGCGACTACGTCGCCGTGCACTTCTCGGACGATGGCCATGGCATGCCGGCTGAAGACGTGGCCAGGGCATTCGAGCCGTTTTTCACCACCAAGCCCGTCGGGCGCGGGGCGGGGTTGGGGCTACCGATGATCCATGGGTTCGTCGGCCAGTCCGGTGGCTACATGTGGATAGAGTCCGTCCAGGATCAAGGGACAACGGTTTCCATGCTGTTTCCGCGTTGTGCCGATGCCATCCCTGAAGTGCCGCCTGTACGTGTGCCGACCGTACAGCGGGCCAACGGTCAGCGCGTGCTGCTGGTGGACGATGAGCACAACCTGCGTCTGTTGATGCGTGAATACCTTCGCGAACGGGGTTTCGAGGTGTGTGACGTGACAGATGCCAACTCGGCGTTGGATCGCTTCCGTCACAAGGGTTCCTTCGATCTGGTCATCACCGATATCGGTTTGCCGGGTGGGTTCAGCGGGCGCCAGGTCGCCAGGGCGATGCGCATGATCAAACCGGAACAGAAGATTCTGTTCATCACCGGCTATACCCACCCCACCTTGGAACCGCAGTTGCTCGAAGCGCCCGGTACAGCGCTGTTGCTCAAACCTTTCCCGTTGGAGACCCTGGCCAACCAGGCGATGCTGATGCTCACCGAATGAATCCGATCAACGGCCACCGAGCATCTGCGCGATCTGTGCCTGCAGTTGCTTGAGTTCGAACGGCTTGCAGATCAGTTGCATGCCAGGGGCGAGAAACTCCTCCCGGGTCGTTGCGGTTTCAGCGTAACCGGTGATGAACAGCACCGGCAGCTGTGGGCGCAAGGTGCGGGCGATCTCTGCCAGCTGCCTGCCGTTCATGCCCGGCAGGCCAACGTCGCTGACCAGCAGGTCGATGACTTCGCTGGAGCGCAACACTTGCAGCGCTTCACTGGCATTGCTGACGCTATTGCAGGGGAAGCCGTCCTCCTGCAGGGTCTGGCACAACAGTTGGCGCACATGCGGGTCATCTTCGACCAGCAATACACAACGCCCTTTGCGGCCCGTAGGCGGCCCTGGCGCAGTTTTCTGCACGGGCGTGCGGCCGTGGTGGCGTGGCATGAACAGTTCTACCCGCGTGCCATGGCCGATCTGGCTGCGCAGCACCACATGGCCTTGGGATTGTTTGCTGAAGCCGTACACCATCGACAGGCCCAGCCCGATTCCCTGGCCGACCGGCTTGGTGCTGAAGAACGGCTCGAAGGCATGCTCCAGGGTGCTTTCCGACATGCCTTGGCCTTCATCGATGATGCTCAGGCAAGCATAATCGCCGGCGCTCAAGCCGGTTCCCGCCAGTTGTTGCGTCCTGACCTGCCGGTTGCTCGCTTCGATACGCAGTAGGCCGCCGCTGGGCATGGCTTCGCAGGCGTTCAGCAACAGGTTGTCGATGGCCTCCTGCAGTTGTGTCTGGTCTGCCTGGACCGGCCAAAGGTCGGGGGCCAGTTGCAATTGCAGGGTCACGCTGGCCGTGAGCACCGAGTTCAGGCGCTGCGTCTGTAGCAGTGTGGGCAGGTCGATGCGCTGGCTGTGCAGGGACTGGCGGGACGAAAACGCCAACAGCCGGTGGGTGAGCCGGGCCGCGCGCGACACCGCTTCCAGGCCCATGTGCAAGATGCCCTCCAGGCCCTCGCTGCGCCCCTGTTTCAAGCGCCGGTCGATCAGTTCGAAACTGCCACCAATACTGGTGAGCAGGTTATTGAAGTCGTGTGCCACACCGCCCGCCAATTGGCCGATTGCTTCCATCTTGCGGGCCTGGTGAGTGGCCAGCGCTTCACGCTGTTGCGCTTCGCTGCGAGCGTCCAGGCGCTGCTGCAGATCGATTAACTGATCACGTGCCAAGTACTGGCGTCGGCGGGTGCGCAGGGCGGTCTGGATCAGTTGCAGCAGTTGCGCTTCTTCGAACGGCATGACCAGCAGGGTCAGGTTACCCAGCGGGTGATCGGCGGGCGTGGTGGCAGTGGTTGAGGTCGCGGTGAGCATCACGATCGGCAGGTCGGACCACTTGGGTTGCTGCGCAACGAATTGCTGCAGCACAGCGCCAGGGCTTTCATTCAGTGTGTTTTCGGCGATGATCGCCAGCCCTGCGCCTTCGACCAGGCCCGCCTGCAGGCCGGACATGTCGCGGGCGCACAGGCTTTGCACGCCCGCGGCCGCCAGCAGCCGCGAAGTGTCCGTGGCAACCTGCCTGGGCGCCAGGATCACGGCACGTTCGTCCAGTGACACAGAGCTGGCCAATGCGTATCTCCTTTGACAGTGGGCAAGGCCGATGCAGGGTCATGCCGTCAGGGGTCCGATACCCACTGGACCACAGCCACTTGCCAAGGGTTCAACGCAACTACAGGCCTTGCTGCAGATACGGATCGTCCGGGTTCTGCCGCTCCAGCTCGGCCAGCAGCACTTGCACGTTCTGCAGTTGCCCGGTTTCTTTCCAGTACTCGATGAGCAATACCCGCGCGGCGCGGTTGGCCGGTTGCCGGCTGAGCAGGGTTTCCAGTTGCTTTTGCGCCGCATCAGCCTGCTCCAGGTCGTGCAGGGTAACCGCCAGGGTATAGCGATAAGCGGCGTTGTCCGGTTCCAGCTCGACGGCGCGCGACAAGGCAAGCAGGGCATATTCGCGCTGATCGTGGCGGATCAGCCAGCGCCCCAGCTGGTTTTGCAGGAACGCCGAGTCCGGGCGCAAGGCCAGCGCCTTGGCCAGTACCTGCCTGGACTGGTCATGGTGACCCTGGCGTTCGAGCAGGCGAACCTGGGTGGCCAACGCGTCGGGGCTGTCCGGGTCCACTGCCAGGCTGCGTTGCAAGGCAATGGCTGCCTGCGTGTAGTCATTTTCGTGCAGGTACAGACGCGCCAGGTGCACTTGCGCTGCGGCGTCGTCGGGTTGTTGTTCCAACACCTGCTGGTACTGCTCCAATGCCACTTGCAGCGGGCCGAAATACAGGCCGATGGCATCGGGGTCGAGGCCCAGCAGGGCATCGACTGCGGCAAACCGCACGCTCTGCTCGTCATCGTCCAGCAGCGGCCCCAGTATCAGGCTGCGCTGCGCTGCCGGGACGAGGCGGCGAAGACTGGCGATGGCGGCTCGGCGCACCAACGGTTCATCGGCGTCCAGCCCCGCACGCGCCAGTTTCAGCGCTTGTGGCGAGGGGTAGTTGGGCAGTTCGGCGAACAGCGCGGCACGGCGAATCGGTGCCAGGTCGTCACGTTGCAGTTGCTGGTACAACACCCGCGCGGCACCCGGCCGGCCTTCGTGGGCCATGCGCAAGGCCTTGGCATAGCTTTGCGCAGGAGGGGCCGGTGGCGCTGGCGGGGTATCACGACGAAGGTAGCCGATGGTGACCGATACCAGGATCAGCAGCAGCAAGGCGATCAGGTAGCGGTGGCGTGTGGGCATCGTGCGAACCATGGCGGTGGGAAGGAAGAGCTTGGGGCAGAATGCCGTGGGCTGCAAGCACCGTGGCTTGTCTGCACCGGCCCTATCGCCGGCAAGCCGGCTCCCACAGGGGGCCTGGGAGTTGCCACCCTGTGGGAGCCGGCTTGCCGGCGATGAGGCCCGTGCAGCCAACATAAAAAAGCCCCGCGGACCAAGGCCTGCGGGGCAAAAGGTTGGGAGAGACCAACCAAAGGAGTCGTTGCAAAGGGGAGGTTCAGCGCACGCTGGCGACCGTTTCGGGCTGCCAGCCGCCGCCGAGCGCCTTGTAGATCGACACGATGCCGCGATACAGCTCGACTTCGCCCACGGCCTGGGCGTCTTCGGCGCTCAGCCGTTCACGTTCGGCATCGAGCAGCACCAGGTAGTCCACCGTGCCTTCGCGATAGCGCACCGAGGCCAGCTCCGCGGCCTTGCGGCTGGCGTCGCTCTGGCGCATCAGGGACAACAGCCGCTGCTGGGTCTTGTCGTAGTCGCTGAAGGCGTTGGCTGACTCTTCCAGGGCCAGCAGCACCTGCTGTTCATAGCTGGCCAGCGCCCCTTCGGCATCGGCCTTGGCGCCGCGCAGGCGGGCCCGCACGCTGCCCAGGTCGAATGCCGCCCAGGTGATGCTCGGCCCCAACGCCCAGGCATTGGCCGCCGCCGAACCGATCTGCGAACCGCGTGCCGCGGTAAAGCCGAGGAAGCCACTGAGGCTCACCCGAGGGAACAGGTCGGCGGTGGCCACGCCGACATTGGCGGTGGCCGCCGCTAGCTGGCGCTCGGCGCTGCGGATATCCGGGCGACGGCGCAGCAGCTCGCCGGGGTCGCCCACCGGCAGGGCCTTGGCGATTGCGGGCAGGGCCTTGGGCGAAAGGTCCACGCTCAAGGCGTCCGGGCGCTGGCCGAGCAGGGTGGCGATGCGGTGGCGAGCCCTTGCCTGTTCAGCCTGCAGTTGCGGCACGGTGGCCTCGACCCCGGCCAGGCGCGCATCGGCACGCACCACGTCGAGTTCGTTGCCGACCCCGGCGTCACGCAGGGTCACGGTGATGTTGCGCGACTCTTCCTGGGTCTTGAGGTTGGCCACGGCGATCTTCTCGCGCAGTTGCGCCCCGCGCAGCTGGCCGTAGGCGTCGACCAGCTCGGCGATCAGGCTGACCTGCAGCTGTTGCAGGTCGGCCTGGGCGGCCGCTTCCTGGGCTTCGCTGGCTTCGATCTGGCGCTGGATGCGGCCGAACAGGTCGAGCTCCCAGGCCATGTCCAGGCCCAGGTCGTAGCGTTCGCTGTTGACCCGTTGGTCGGTCTGGCCAGGGATCTGGCCCTTGCCGATTTCGCTGCTGACGCGGCTGGTGACCACCGGCAACTGGTCGTTGGCGGCGTCATCGCGGATCGCCCGTGCCGACTTGAGCCGGGCAAAGGCCAACCGCAGGTCGCGGTTGCCGTCCAGCGATGCCTGCACCAGCTGGTTCAGCACCGGGTCGTCGAACTGTTTCCACCACACGCTCTCGAAGCGGCTGCGGTCGAAGGCCTTGGCTTGCAGCTCGGTATCGACACGTGCAGGCTCGGTGTCCGGCACCTTGTAGTCAGGGCCTACCGCACAGGCCGCCAGGGCCAGGGCCAGCAGACTCGGGGTCAGGGGTTTGAGCAGTTTCATGCGTGGCTCTCCAGCGAGTGAGCGCGTTCGGCCTTGCGGGCCTGGCGACGCTCGACGAAACGGCGGATCAGGAAGAAGAACACCGGGGTCAGGAACAGCCCGAACACGGTTACACCGATCATCCCCGAGAACACCGCGACACCCATGGCATGGCGCATTTCAGAACCGGCACCGGACGAGAACACCAGCGGTACCACGCCCATGATGAAGGCGATGGAGGTCATCAGGATCGGCCGCAGACGCAGGCGGCAGGCTTCCAGCACCGCAGCCAGTGGGTCCAGCCCCTTGGCCTGCTCGTCCTTGGCGAACTCGACGATCAGGATCGCGTTCTTGCACGCCAGGCCCACCAGCACGATCAAGCCGATCTGGGTGAAGATGTTGTTGTCGCCACCCGAGACGATCACCCCGGTAATGGCCGACAGCAGGGTCATCGGCACGATCAGGATCACCGCCAGCGGCAGGCTCCAGCTCTCGTACTGGGCCGCCAGCACCAGGAACGCCAGCAGCACGCAGAGCGGGAACACCAGCAGGGCAGTGTTGCCGGAGAGGATCTGCTGGTAGGTTAGGTCGGTCCATTCGAAGGTCATACCGTTGGGCAGTTCCTCTTTCAGCAGCTTCTCGATGGCAGCTTCGGCCTGGCCGGAGCTGTAGCCCGGCGCCGCCGCGCCGTTGATTTCCGCGGTGATGAAACCGTTGTAGTGCATCACACGATCGGGCCCTGCGGTGTCGCTGACCTTGAGGAAGGTGGCCAGCGGGATCATCTCGCCCTGGTTGTTGCGCACCTTCAGCTGGCCGATCTGCTCGGCATCGAGGCGGAACTGCTGCTCGGCCTGGACGTTGACCTGGTAGGTGCGGCCAAAGCGGTTGAAGTCGTTGGTGTACAGCGAGCCCAGGTAGACCTGCAGGGTGTCAAAGATGTCGGTGATCGCCACGCCATGGGTCTTGGCCTTTTCCCGGTCGATGGCGGCATCGACCTGCGGCACGTTGACCTGGTAGCTGGTGAACAGCCCCGCCAGTTCCGGCACGTTCTGGCTCTTGGCGATGATGTTCTGGGTTTCCTTGTACAGCGCTTCGTAGCCCAGGTTGCCGCGGTCTTCGATCTGCAGGCGGAAACCACCAATGGTGCCCAGGCCCTGTACCGGCGGCGGTGGGAAGATGGCGATATAGGCGTCCTGGATGTCGGCGAACTGGGCGTTCAGCGCGGCGGCGATGGCGGCGGCCGACTGGCTTGGGTCCTTGCGCTCGTCGAACGGCTTGAGCGGGGTGAACACGATGCCGCTGTTCGGGCTGTTGGTGAAGCCGTTGATCGACAGGCCAGGGAAGGCTACCGAGTCGGCAACACCGGGTTGCTTCAGGGCAATTTCGCTCATGCGCTTGATTACCGCCTCCGTGCGGTCGAGGCTGGCGGCGTCAGGCAACTGGGCGAAGGCCACCAGGTACTGCTTGTCCTGGGCCGGCACGAAACCGGTCGGGGTGGACGAGAAGCCCAGGTAGGTCAGGCCCATGAGGCCGGCATAGACGAACAGGGCGATGCCGCTGGAGCGGATGACCCGGCGCACGCCGCCGACGTAGCGGTGGCTGGCGCGATCGAAGAAGCGGTTGAACGGGGCGAACAGCCAGCTGCCCAGCAGTTTGTCGAGGAACCGCGAGAAACGGTCCTTGGGTGCATGGTGGTCCTTGAGCAAGACGGCAGCCAGGGCTGGCGACAGGGTCAACGAGTTGAACGCCGAGATCACGGTGGAGATGGCGATGGTCAGGGCGAACTGCTTGTAGAACTGCCCGGTAAGGCCGGAGATGAACGCGGCAGGTACGAACACGGCGCACAGTACCAGCGCCGTGGCGATGATCGGCCCGGTCACTTCGCTCATGGCCTTTTGCGTGGCTTCCAGGGGTTTAAGGCCCAGTCCGATATTACGTTCGACGTTCTCCACCACAACGATGGCGTCGTCCACCACGATACCAATGGCCAATACCAGCCCGAACAACGACAGGGCGTTGAGCGAGAAGCCGAACAGGTGCATCACCGCGAAGGTACCGATCAGCGACACCGGCACGGCCAGCAACGGGATGATCGAGGCGCGCCAGGTCTGCAGGAACAGGATCACCACCAGCACCACCAGCACCAGCGCTTCGAACAGGGTGTGCACCACCGCTTCGATGGAGCCGCGCACGAAGATGGTCGGGTCGTAGACGATGCTGTAGTCCATCCCTTCGGGGAAGTCCTTCTTCAGCTCGGCCATCTTCGCCCGCACTTCATCGGAGATCTCGATGGCGTTGGAACCTGGGCGCTGGAAGATCGGGATGGCCACCGCCGGCTGGTTGTTCAGCAGCGAACGCAGGGCGTACTGGCTGGAGCCGAGCTCGACCCGGGCGATGTCCTTCAGGCGAGTGATTTCACCGTCGGCACCTGCGCGAATGATGATGTTCTCGAACTCTTCCTCGTTGACCAGGCGGCCCTGGGTGTTGATCGACAGCTGGAAGCTGGTCGAACCGGGGGCGGGCGGGGCGCCCAGCTGGCCGGCGGCGACCTGGCGGTTCTGCTCGCGGATGGCGGCGACCACGTCACTGGCGGTCAGGTTGCGCGAGGCGGTCTTGTTCGGGTCGAGCCACACACGCAGCGAGTAGTCGCCCATGCCGAACAGCTGCACATCGCCCACGCCGCCCAGGCGTGCCAGCTCATCTTTGATGTTGAGGATGGCGTAGTTGGACAGGTAGAGCATGTCGTAGCGGTTGTCCGGCGAGGTCAGGTGCACGACCATGGTCAGGTCGGGCGAGGCTTTGTCGACGGTGATGCCGATCCGTGTCACTTCCTCCGGCAGCTTGGGCTGGGTGCGGGTGACGCGGTTCTGCACCTGCACCTGCGCGTTGTCCAGGTCCGTGCCCAGGGCGAAGGTGATGGTCAGGGTCAGCTTGCCGTCGGCGGTGGACTGCGAGGACATGTACAGCATGTTCTCGACACCGGTGATGGCCTGCTCCAGGGGGGCGGCGACGGTTTCGCCGATCACCTTGGGGTTGGCGCCGGGGAAGTTGGCGCGTACCACCACGGTGGGCGGAACCACTTCCGGGTATTCGCTGATCGGCAGCTGGAACAGCGAGATCGAGCCCGCGATCAGCAGTACCAGCGACAGCACGGCCGCGAAGATCGGCCGGGTAATGAAGAATTTCGAAAAGTTCATCGGTGTGATCCCTTAACCGCGCGGCGACTGAGCGCTGGCGACTTTCTCAGTGGAGCCCGCTACCTTCTGCGCGCTGTTGCTGGCTTCGAGGGCCTGGCGCTGCTGGGCAAGGGCGGCGAGGGTCTGTTCGCTGGCCATCGGCGTTTCCTCCGGGGTCACCGGCGAGCCTGGGCGAACCCGCTGCAGGCCCTTGACCACGATGCGGTCGTCCTTGGCCAGGCCGCTGCGCACGATGCGCAGGCCTTCGAGCTTCGGCCCCAGCTCCACGGCGCGGTAGGTCGCCTTGTTGTCCTTGTCCATCACCAGCACGAATTTCTTGCCCAGGTCGGTGCCGACCGCTTCATCGTTGATCAGCATGGCGTCGTACTGGGCGCTGCCGACCAGCTTCAGGCGCGCATACAGCCCCGGGGTGAACTGTCCGTCGCGGTTGTCGAACACCGCGCGGCCACGGATGGTGCCGGTGCGCGGGTTGACCTGGTTGTCGACGAAGTTCATCTGGCCCAGGTGCGGGTTGCCGGTTTCGCTGGTCAGGCCCAGGTACACCGGGGTGCTCTGGCCGCGCTGGCCGTCGCGCGCCAGCTGGGTGTACTTGAGGTACACGCGCTCGTCGGCGTCGAAGTAGGCGTACACCTTGTCGGTGGAGACCACGCTGGTCAGCGGCGTGACATCGGCGCTGACGATGTTGCCGGCGGTGAACTGGGCGCGGCTGACGCGGCCGCTGATCGGCGCGGTGACGCGGGTGAAGCTCAGGTTCAGGCGTGCCAGGTCGAGCTGGGCCTGGATCGCGTCGACCCCGGCGCGGGCTTCGGCGGCGGCGCTGCTGCGCGATTCGGCAAGTTCGGCGGAGATCGCATTGCTGTCGCGCAGGCGCTCGCCACGGAGGGCTTCGTTGGCGCTGCGAATGGCGGTGGCCTTGGCCTGCTGCAGCTGCGCTTCGAGGCGGCGGACTTCAGCCTGGAACGGACGTGGGTCGATCTGGAACAGCAGGTCGCCTTTCTTGACCTGGGCGCCCTCAGTGAAGGCCACCAGGTCGATCTGGCCGGAGACCCGTGGGCGTACTTCGACGGTTTCCGGGGCTTCGAGGCGGCCGGTGAATTCGTCCCATTCGTTGATCGGCTGTTCGATCACCTTGGCCACGCTGACCTTTGGCGCGGCGGGCGCCTGCACAGCGTCCGGGGTTCGGCCACAAGCGCTGAGCACCACCACTGCCAGGGCAGCGAGGGGGAAGCGCAAGGGTTTGAGTGAGTGGTCCATGGAGAACTCCGCCAAGATATTAGTAGTGGGCGGAGTGTGAGTGCCTTGCGCGCGGCGCACGAATCGAACGCAGCGAAGGTTATTATCACGGGCAATGATAGGTCGGCATGTTTCATCGATGGTGGGCATGGTAGGGTGCCTGCACTGGCCTCATCGCCGGCAAGCCGGCTCCCACATAAGAGCTCGCAGGCCTGAAGGGCGATGGGGTACGGGTGGGAGCCGGCTTGCCGGCGATGAGGCCAGTGCAGGCCCGCTCCCACAGTGAAACCCCAGCACCCTCGCAAAAGTGACCTAAGGCTCCAACCGTGAATACCCCCCCAAAATTCCCCAGTCCCCTCGGCATCGTCTGGCTGGGCGTACTGCAAATCCTGGTCTGGGGCGGTTCCTTCTTCCTCATGGCAGTCATGGCCGACCCGATCAGCCGCGACACCGGCTGGCCCAGCCAATGGGTCTACGGCGCACTGTCGCTGAGCCTGATGGTTTCGGCCCTGTTGGCCCCACTGAGCAGCCGTCTGGTCGCCCGCTACGGCGGCCGCCCGCAAATGGCCGCCAGCGGCGCAGTGGTCGCGCTGGGCCTGCTGATCATGGCCGCCAGCCACAGCCTGGCGTTGTTCCTGCTGGCCTGGGCGGTGATTGGCGTGGGCATGGCCATGGGGCTGTACGAAGCCCTGTTCGCTACCCTTGGCGGGTTGTATGGGGAGGGTGCAGGCAAGGCCATCACCGGCATCACCCTGATCGCCGGTTTCGCCTCGACCCTGTCCTGGCCCATCGTGGCATTGGCCATCGAGCACCTGGGCTGGCGGGTGACCTGCGTCTGCTACGCGCTGGTGTTGATCGTGGTGGTGGCGCCGCTGTACTGGCGGGTCCTGCCCGCGGGTGGCCGGGTCGAGCCGCGTAAACAACACCAAAGCGCTGAGGGAGGCGAGGTTGACCGCCAGCTCTACCTGCTGCTGACCAGCCTGTTCGCCATCGGCGCGATCATCATGACGGCCATTGCCGTGCAGCTGGTGGCCGTACTGCAGGGCCTTGGGCATTCGCTACCGGCGGCCATCGGCCTGGCCGCGATGCTCGGCCCCAGCCAGGTGGCGTCGCGGGTCCTGCAGATTCTTGCAGGCAAGCGACATCCGGTCTGGACGGCGCTGGCCTGGGTGAGCCTGGTGCTGGTCGGCCTGCTGCTGGTCACGCTGGTGCCGGCGGCCACCGCCGTGGGCCTGCTGGTATTCGGTTGCGGCAATGGCCTGCGGGCGATCGTGCGGGGGTTACTGCCGCTGGCGATGATGCCACCTGCGCAATACGTGCTGCTGATGGGACGCATGTCGCGGCCTTCGCTGATCGGGCAGGCGTTGACGCCGCTGGTCGGGGGTTACCTGTTCGAGCATTTTGGCGCGATGGGGGTGCTGGCAACGCTGTGCCTGCTGGCGTTGGCCAACGTGGGGTTGGTGCTGGCAGTGATGCGCAGGGTACGCCGCAGCGCCTGTACGGGTTGAAGCTTCCGACCAGCCGCATTGGCGCACAGGCACCGGGTGCACTAGCGTTTTGTTCAACTTCGCCAGCAGCGTTCATCGCGCTGGGTCCGCGAACGCCGACGTCAGTCCCCCCGCTGTGAGACCAGACACCTATGCAGGACTCGCGCCCGAATCCGACGTTCCCCCTGGAATATCGTGCCGAACGGCCGATCGTCAGCGACTTCCTGCAGCAAGCGAAGCGTTCGCCCGATGCCCCGGCGATCATCGCCGAGGGCGCAAGCTGCAGCTATCAGCAGCTGCAGCGGATCAGCCTGGGCATCGCCAGCTTCCTGCTCGAACACGGTACCGCTGGCACCGATCGGGTGCTGATCGTCTGCAGCCGCGGCGCGGGCCTGGTCTATGCCATGCTCGGCGCGCTACGCGCCGGCTTGCCCTTCAGCGTGGTCGATGTGGCTTACCCGGCAGCCCGCATCGCGCAGTTGGTCGATAGCCTGGAGCCGGCCTTCATCATGCTCTGTGGCGACGCGCAGGTCGCCGTCCCGGCAGGCCGTAACCCGGCGCAGCTTGTCAGGGTAGCGGAAGCACCCGCCCAGGCCTTGCAGCAGTTCCCCGAGCAGTCCAGGGCCCTGCCCGAAATCGATCCCAGCCGTCCTGCCTATATCACCTTCACCTCCGGCAGCACCGGAACACCCAAAGGGGTCGTGACCCATCACGCACCCTTGGTGCATTTCATCGACTGGCATGTGCGCCGCCACGGTTTCACCGAGCACGATCGCTTTTCGCTGCTGTCGGGCCTTGGGCACGATCCGGTCTACCGGGATGTCTTCACGCCCTTGTCGATTGGCGCGGCAGTGGTTTGCCCGGCTCAATGCACACTCACCCACCCGGCGCAGCTGGCAGCCTGGATACGCCAACATGGCATCTCGGTCATCCACCTGACACCGCCCCTGGGCAAGCTGATCGCGACCGGCGCGAGCATCGACCCGCAGCCGCTCGGTGAACTGCGCTGGCTGTTCTGGGGCGGCGATGCACTGAGCCCCACGCTCTACCAGACGATGCGAACGATCGCACCCAATGCCACTAGCGTGAATTTCTATGGCACCACGGAAACGCCGCAGGCGATGGTGTTCCATCAACTCGATGGGCAGCCTGGGCAGACGGCGCTACCGCTGGGCAAAGGCATCGACGACGCCCAGGTGCTGGTGGTGGTGGGCGAACAGCAACAGTTGGTCGGCGAAGGCGAGGTGGGCGAAATCCTTATCCGCAGCCCGTACCTGTCGATGGGTTACTGGCGGGACGCGGCGCTGACCGCGGAAAAATTCGTGGTCAATCCGTTTACCGGCGTGCAGGGCGATACCTGCTACCGCACGGGCGATCTGGGCACCTATCTGCCTGACGGCAGTGTCGCCTTCCTCGGCCGCGCCGACTGCCAGGTGAAGATTCGCGGCCACCGCATCGAGCTGGCAGAAATCGAAAGCGTGCTCGCCAGGCAGCCGCAGATCGAGCAGTGCGTGGTCGTGGCCAGCGCCGACAGTGCAGCGCCAAGGCTGATTGCCTACTGCGTCGCGCGATCCACTGTTGCGTCTGCGCAGTTGCGCGAGGCCCTGGCAGCGCAGTTGCCGGACTACATGGTGCCGGCGCTGTTCGTGTTCATCGAGGCGATACCGCTGACACCCAATGGAAAGATCGATCGGCGGGCACTGCCGGCGCCATCTGATGGCCATGCCGGCGAGGCGCTGACGCCGGTGACGCAAAAATTGGCCGATGCCTGGGCCAAGATACTCCAGGTGCCGAGTATCGACGCCAACTTGAGTTTCGTAGAGCTGGGCGGCGATTCGTTGTCGTTCGTCCAGGCTTCGAGGGTGCTTGAAGAGCTGATCGGACAATTGCCGGCACGCTGGGAACTGATCCCGGTGAAGCGGCTGGCCGAACTGGCCGGTCAGGCCAAGGCGCCCAGGCACGCACTGCGGGCGATGGAGATGCCGGTATTGATGCGCATGTTGTCGATCCTGTTGATCGTCATGGGGCACTTGGGCGTGCTCGGCAAGTGGGTGATCACGGGCGAAACCACCGCGCTGTTCCTGGTGTCTGGCATCGGCTTTGCCAGGTTCCAGGTCAATGCGATCAATGAGCGCGGCGACGCCCGCGTGCTGCTCAAGTCGATGCTCGCCATCGCGTTGCCCACCGTGCTGTATACCGCGCTGGTGCAGTGCCTGTTCGACAAGGTGCACTGGCAATCGCTGCTGCTGATTTCCAACTGGTTCCCTGCCGAACGGGTCGGCCATTTCAGCTACTGGTACATCGAAGTGCTGGTACAGATGCTGCTGATCGTCGGCCTGGTCCTGTCGATCAGGCCGGTGCGCCTGCTGATCATGGCCGACCCGTTCCGCCATCTGTTGCAGGCTGCATGCGTCCTGCTGGTGATGGACCTCGTGCTTGGCCGCTGGGTGTTCGACGCCACGCCGCTCTACAACCGCGTCCCCCAGCATTACCTGGCGGCCATGGTGCTGGGCATGGCCGTGCAATACGCCGATTCGACGTCGCGCAAATGGCTGGCCAGTGCGGTGGCCATGTTGGTGATCGGCGAACTGGAGATCGCCACCATCGCAGGCTACGGGTGGGATGCCTGGCTGAGCGGGGTGCACATCGACATCGCCTTGCCGGCGGTGCTGGCGCTGATCTGGTTCAGGTCGGTGCCGGTACCCGCTGTTGTGGCACGGGTCGGTGCGCTGATCGCCTCGTCGACCCTGTTCATCTACCTGACCCATTTCCAGTTCCAGTCCGTGGCCCGGCGTATCAGCGATCAGCCACTGGTCGCGGTGGCCTTGGCCATCGTCGGCGGCATCCTGGTGGCCTACTGCTGGAACGCTTCGCTAGGCCTGGCCCTGAAACGCTGGAGCCGGGCACGCAAGAAGCACGAAGCCGATACCCTGGAACCTGTCGCTTGAGCGGCGTCAGGGGTTGCCTGGCGCCAGGCCATTGAGCAGCAAGCGTACTGACGAGGCTGTTGCGGCCTGGTAGTCGATACGTTGCTGCGTCTCTTTCGGCGCGTGCCAGCATCGGTCGATGCACGCTTGGGCAATGGCCCAGACCGACGGCAGCACGTGCTCCGGGTTGACCGCTGCCAATTGCCCGCTGCCGACCCATTGGCGAATGTGGGCGGTATTTTCCTGAGCCTGGCAGGCCCAGCGTTCGAGAAAGTCCCCCGGTATGCGTCGACCACCTTCCTTGAGTTCCTGCAACAGCACTTTCGAGGCGAACGGGCGCCCCTCGAACAGGCGGATCATCACGCTGACCATGCGGCTCAGCGCTTCCAGCGGCGGGTCGTCGTGGCGAAAAGGTGCGCAGGCGTCCAGGTAGCGGGGGGCGATGTCTTGCAGCACGTGGCTGTAGATGTTCGCCTTGGACTTGAAGTAGTAGAGGACGTTGGACCGCGGCAGGCAGGCCAGGGCGGCGATGGCCGAGAGCTTGGTTGCGGCATAGCCCTGTTGGGCGAACGCTTCGCTGGCGGCATTGAGGATGGTGCAGCGCACGGGCTCGGCCGATGGCTCTTCGCAAGCCTTGGGCATTTCTCGCGGCAACTCGAACGGCATGATGTACACGGCAAGGCTTCCCTGAAACGCCAAAGCCGTAATATACAAAAATATATAGCGAAAGTGTGTCCGGGCCGGCCCATTCGCGGGACAAGCCCGCTCCTACAGGACCTGCACTGCTATCGAAGTCAGTGACAGACCTGTGGGAGCCGGCTTGCCGGCGATAGGGCCCGAACAGGCTGTGCATTGAGCCTGTGCTGGCCTCATCGCCGGCAAGCCGGCTCCCACAGGGATCGCGTAACCTTCAGGTACTGGACTCAGCGCCGGTAGTAACGATGATCCCCATCATAACGATGATGCATCGCTCGCTCATGCCGGCGTTCCCAGTCGCGGCGGCGCTCGTAGTCACGGCGCGCCTGCTCCCGGCGCCATTGCTCGCGGCGCCACTCTTCACGGCGCCAGTCGTTGCGCCGGTCATGCCGGTAGTGGTCGTGCTCGTAGCGGTCATCATGGGCCAGCAGTGTCGCCGGCTGCTGCGCTGCCACACTGGCCAGGCTTGGCCACGGGTTCTCGGCGGCCTTCTCGGCGGGCACCTCGGTGGCGCGTACAGGGATTGAAACCTTCATCGGTGTTGCAGATGCCGAGCCCATTGCCGCGAACGCGAACAGGCTGACAAGCACTATCCGTGGGACATGGATTTTCATGAGCGAAGACAACCTCTGCTGAGTATTGGGCGTTAGGCCAAGGGCCTGTTCACATAGACCAGCAATCCGGAAAAAGTTCTAGAAAACCGTCACTTAAAACACCAGCAAGGGGCCACTCGCTGCTGGCCGAATGCAGTCAGCGGCTGCCAGGAACGCTATACTTCGCACCTTTACCCAGGCCTCGGAGCGCTCATGCGGCAGGTTTTACTCATCGTCGATGTCCAGTCCACCTTCAGCCCGCCCGAGTGGCTGGTCGATGGCATACGGGCGTTGTCCGCGACGATTCCTACCATCGCCTCGATCGAGCTGCACGACGAGCAGATCACCCCGTTCGACAAGCAGCTCGGCTGGCACCCGGCAGCCCAGGACGAGAGCCTGGTCGAGGCCGACCGGGTGTTCGTCAAGCACGGCTATGGGCAGACTGCAGAGACGATCGAGCACCTGCGCCAACTGGGGGCGGAGCGGGTACTGGTGTGCGGGCTGCAGACCGAAACCTGCGTGCTTGCCGCTGGCTTCGCCTTGTTCGATGCGGGGCTGGTGCCGACCTTGATCACCGACCTGACGGTAGGCTCATCGCTCGACCGCTCAGGGAAAATGGGCATCGAGTTGTGGAAGCATCACTTCGGCAATGTCACTACCCGGGCCGAGGTACAGGCCGAGCTCACAGCCTGACCCCTTCGATACTGCGGCCCAGCTTGTGCGCCTGGGCCTGCAAGACCCGCATCAGCTGCAACGCCGCCTGCGAGGGGGGCTCGAAGCGCGAGTAGACGAAACTGATGTCGAAGTGAATGTCTTCCGCCAGCGGCACCACGGCCAGGCCGCTGTCCTGCGCCACGAACTCGTCGATCAGGGTGATGCCCATGCCTTGCTTGACCAGCGCCACCGCTTCATTGGCATTGGTGAACGACAGCAGCGAATCCAGCTGCAAACCCTGCCGGCGTATCGCTTCGGCCAGCAACTGGCCGAACGGCATGTCCGGGCGGAACAGCAACAACGCATGGCCCACCAGCTGCTGCAGGGTCAGTGAAGGCTGCTGCGCCAGCACGTGATCGGCCGGCATCACTGCCACCATGCGCCCGCGCATGAACGCCTGCGAATGCAAGTGATCGTGAACCACCGGCAGGGCGGCGATCGCCAGATCCACCTTCTTCGCCAGGATCTGGTTAGGCATCTCGCCCATCAGCGAGGTCTGCCACTCGATCTGCAGCGCGGGCGACTCGCGCTTGAGCTGGGCCAGGGCCATCGGGATGACCACCGTGGATAACGAAGCGCTGCAGCACAGGCGCAGGCTACGGTGCGTACCCGCCGCCAGTGACAGCGCGCACTCGTTGACCTGCAAAGCCGCCTGGTACACCCGTTCGACCTCACGGAACAGCACCTGCGCCTCCTCGGTGGGCACCAGGCGGTTGTTGATGCGCTCGAACAGGCGATAGGTCAGCCGTCCTTCGATATAGCCGATCAGCTTGCTCACCGCCGGTTGCGAAACATACAGCAGCTTGGCGGCGGCGCTGATCGAACCGGTCAGCATCACTGCGCGAAACACTTCCATATGGCGCAGTTTGAACAGCATCGCGCTGGCATCCGCGCCTTCTTTGCCGAGCTGCATGGGTATTACCTCTGGTTATGGTCTACGCCATCTGTGTATGAGCGCAACGCACACGCCCGCAGTATCTTGAGCCCAGGCCAATCGCCTGGATGGCGAACGATAACAAGATCTGCAGGCAAGCGCAGTGGCGCTTGAAGGAGCCGCCTTTTGAACATCTTTGATGAACCGAAGATCGATTGCCATAACCATTTGTTTGACCCTGCGCGCTTTGCCTATCACCCGGATGCACCTTATGCACCGTCCGGCCAGGAAGTCGCCCCGCTGGAGCAGTTCAACCAGGTGATGGATGCCTACGGTGTGCGTCATGCCCTGCTGGTGGGGCCCAACAGCGGCTATCACACCGACAATCGCTGCCTGTTGCACGCCCTGGCCAGCGGCCAGGGGCGCTTCAAGGGGGTGGCGGTGGTCGATCGCCAGATCGGCCTGGAGCAACTGGCCGTCCTGCGTGAGCAGGGGGTGGTGGGCGTGGCGTTCAACCCCGCGATGCATGGCCTGACCAGGCTGCAGGAGGCCGAGCCGCTGCTGGGCAAGCTGGCCGAACTGGGCCTGTTCGCCCAGATCCAGGTCTGCGAAGACCAACTGGTCGACTTGCAGGGCCTGATCGAGCGTAGCCCGGTGCGCGTGCTGATCGACCACTGCGGTCGCCCGCAGGCCGCTGCCGGGTTGCAGCAGCCCGGTTTCCAGGCGCTGCTGAGGCTGGCCCGGCTTGGCCGCGTCAGCGTGAAGCTCTCCGGTATGCAGAAGTTCGCGGCTGCCCATGCGCTGCACGCGCAGAGCGCCGCCTATGTCCAGGCGCTGATCGAGGCGTTTGGCCCGGATGCCTGTGTCTGGGGCTCGGACTGGCCCTTCATCCGCCAACCTGCGCGGGTCGATTACGGGCCGCTGCTGAAACTGGCCGAGCGCTTGATGCCGGACCCTCGGCTGCGCCGAACGATCATGTGGGACACGCCCAGGCGCCTGTTCGGCTTCGCCTGACCCCACGCATTGCCATTCCAATAACAAGAGAGCAATTGTCATGACCGTTGAACAGCACCTCGGCCAAGGCGTGCTAGACACGCCCGCGCGCCTGCAACAAAGGACCCGCACCCGCTTCATGATCCTGGCGTTGATCTCGGGCGGCACCATGATCAATTATCTCGACCGCAGTGTCATGGGGATCGCCGCACCCAGTATCAGCGCCGACCTGGGCCTCAACGCTGCGCTGATGGGGGTGATCTTCTCGGCGTTCTCGTGGACCTATGCCGCGGCGCAGATTCCCGGTGGCATCCTGATCGACCGCCTCGGCACCAAGTTCACCTACTGGCTGGCGCTGACCCTGTGGTCGCTGTTCACAGGCTTGCAGGGCCTGGCCCAGGGTTTTCTGTCGTTGCTGGGCATGCGCTTTCTGGTGGGCGTGACCGAGGCACCGTGCTTCCCCACCAACAGCCGCGTGGTGGCGACCTGGTTCCCGCAGAGCGAGCGAGCCAGGGCAACCGGCATCTACACCTTTGCCGAGTACACCGGGCTTGCGTTCCTCACGCCGCTGCTGTTCTGGGTGCTGCACGCCTATGGCTGGCGCTTCCTGTTGATGGCGGTCGGTCTGCTCGGGGTGCTGTACGGTCTGGTGTGGTGGCGCAAGTACCATGAGCCACATCAGTCGACCTCCGCCAACCAGGCCGAGCTGGACTACATCGCCGCCGGCGGCGGCGTGGTCGACGGCGGACAGAAAGCCACCGTGTTCCGCTGGTCGCAGATTCCGGCACTGCTCAAGCACCGCAACATGCTGGGCATCTGCCTGGGGCAGTTCGCCTGCAACTCGACCAACGTGTTCTTCCTCACCTGGTTCCCCACCTACCTGGTCACCGAGCGGCACATGCCCTGGCTCAAGGTCGGCTGGGTCGCGGTGCTGCCCTTCATCGCCGCATCGCTGGGCACCCTGGCCGGTGGCTGGCTGTCGGATGCCTTGCTGCGCCGCGGCTACTCGCTGAACGTGGCGCGCAAGCTGCCGGTGATTGCCGGACTGCTGACCGCCTCGGTGATCGTGCTGGCCAACTATGTTGAGTCCGACGCGCTGGTGATCACCATCCTTTGCGTTGCCTACTTTGCCCAGGGCATGTCGGCGCTGGCCTGGATGATCGTTTCCGATATCGCCCCCAAAGGCCTGCTGGGGCTCAGCGGCGGGCTGTTCAACCTGTTCGCCAACGCCGCCGGCATTGTCACCCCGCTGACCATCGGCCTGATCGTCAGCGCCACGGGCTCGTTCGTCTGGGCCTTGGCTTTCGTGTCCACCATCACCGCGCTGGGTGCGCTGTGCTACCTGTTCATGGTGCGCGACCTGCGTCGCCTGCCGGATATTCCCTCTGTCGAAAATGGAGCAAGACAATGAGTCAATCTTTGCAAGGGCAAACGGCAATCGTCACCGGCGGCATGCGCGGCATCGGCCTGGCCATTGCGCAACGGCTGCAGGTGGCTGGCGCCCAGGTGGTGATCTGGGACCTGGCGGTCGACGGCTGGGACAGTGCTGCCAGTGGCTTCGAGCCGGTGCTACGCCAGGCGGTGGACGTGGCCTCGCTGGCGTCTGTGCAGAGCGCATTCGCCGAGGTGCTGGAGCGCCTGGGGCAGGTCGAGATCCTGGTCAACAATGCCGGCATCAATGGTCCGGTGCTGCCGTGCTGGGAGTACTCCCCAGAGGCCTGGGACAAGGTCATCGCCGTTGACCTGAACAGCGTCTTCTACTGCTGCCGCACGGCCATACCGCACATGCGCGAGCGTGGCTACGGGCGTATCGTCAATGTCGCTTCGATGGCGGGCAAGGACGGCGTTCAGTTCATTTCGGGGTATTCCGCGGCCAAGGCCGGGGTCATCGCCTTCACCAAGGCCGCGGCCAAGGAGCTTGCGCAGGACGGCGTGCTGCTCAACTGCATCGCGCCGGCCATGGTCGAAACGCCGCTGATGGCCGAGATGACCCCGGAGCACATTGCCGCGAGCAAGGCCAAGATCCCCATGGGGCGGTTCCTCAAGGCCGAGGAGATCGCCAACATGGTGGCCTGGATCGCCGGACCCGAATGCAGTTTCACCACCGGCTTCGTATTCGACCTCAGCGGCGGCAGGGCGACCTATTGAAAGCGCTGGGGGTGGCCCACCTGACGGCCTTGGACCTGGCCCCGGCTGTGTTGGTGCGCGAGGCCGGCCGGGCCGGTTTCGCCGCGGTGGGGCTGCGGCTGCACCCGGTACAGCCGGGTGCGCGGGCCTACCCGGTGGCGCAAGGCAGCCAGGCCATGGGCGAGCTGAAGGCGGTGATGGCCGGCGAGGGCGTGCAGGTTGCCGATATCGAGTTCGTCGCGCTGACGCCCGCGTTTCAGGTAGCCGACTGCGAAGCGTTGCTGGCGGCAGGCGCCGAGCTGGGAGCGCAGAGCCTTACGGTTTCCGGGGACGACCCGGAGCTCGCGCGGCTGACCCAGCGCTTCGCGGCATTGTGCGAGTTGGCCAGTGGCTACGGGTTGCGTGTGGACCTTGAGTTCATGCGCTGGCGGCCGGTGGCCACGCTGCAACACGCGCTTGCCGTGGTGATGGCGGCCGGGCAGGGCAACAGTGGCGTGTTGCTGGATGCCTTGCACCTGTTCCGTTCGGGGGGCGATGTCGCGGCCCTTGCCGGCGTTGACCCAGGTTACCTGCGGGCCGTGCAACTGTGCGATGCGCCGCGGCTGGCGCCGGTGGACGCGCTGATCATTCAGGAGGCACGAGAAGGGCGGCTGTTGCCGGGGCAGGGGCAACTGCCGTTGGCGCCGTTGCTCGGGGCGTTGCCGGTGGACGTGCAGATAAGCGTGGAAACACCAACGCGACAGCACGCTGGCAAGCAGAACGTACGGCGGGCGTATGACGCTACCTGCTCCTGGTTAGCGTGCCTGTAAATTAAGAGGGGGGCTGCAGCCAGCGCCATCCCCTGTGGGAGCCGGCTTGCCGGCGATAGGGCCCGAACAGGCAATTCAAGTTTACCTGCCCCGGCCTCATCGCCGGCAAGCCGGCTCCCACAGGGATCGTGCAAGTCTTCAAGGATTGACCTGGTACCCCCGTCCTTGCAGGCAACCGCTGAAGGCATTGGCATGTGCCGAGCTTTGTGCTTCGCCTTGGTTACGCCGGTCCTGGCGACGCTCCTGGCGCTGGCGTGAGCCACCGACCACGGCACCGGCTGCTGCCACTTCGCCGGCACGGTTCTGGCGATACTCTTGCTTGGCGTCGTCGCCGACCCGGTCATAGAGCTCATCGTGCTGGTTACCGCGCACCTGCGCCCCGACTGCGCCCGCCGCGGCGCCTACGGCCGCGCCTTTCACCCGGCCACCGACATGCGGGCTGGTGCTGCTGGTGGCACTGTTCGCGGCGTTGGTCGCCACGGTATTGCAATCATTGATGTCCAGCTGCGTCTGCTGGCTGCTCTGACCCTTGAGCGGTACTACTGATTGGGCCTGGACTACCGGGGCTGCACACAGCAGTACCAGCATGTAACTCAACGTGAGCGCACGCATGGCACACCTCCACTAAATATGAACCGTATCATTGAGAATAGCCCGGACTACTCCGGGCCGGGAGACCGCAGCCCTCATGGGGTTGCGGCCGAACGCAGGGGCACCTCGCGCAGCATCCACGACAACGCGAATGCCACGCAGGTAATCACTGCAGCCAGCAGGAACACGCCATGCATCGCTCCGGAGAACGCCTGCAGGTAGGCCTGCTGCAAGGGGGCCGACAGCGCATGTACCGCTGTCGGCGAAAGGCTTGCGGGGCCGCCGGTGGTGGCGGCGAAATCGCTGGGGAGGCGATCGAGCAGGGTATGGGCGAACAACGCCCCGAACACCGACACGCCGACCGCCCCACCTATCGAGCGGAACAGGGTGGCGCCCGAGGTCGCCACGCCAATATGGCGCCGCTCCACGCTGTTTTGCACCGCCAGGATCAGCACCTGCATGACCATGCCCAGGCCTGCACCCAGCAGGCCCATGTACAGGTTCATCAGCATCTTCGGCGTGTCCAGGTCGATGCGGCTCAACAGACCCAGGGCAATCACCTGCAGCAGCGTGCCCAGGATCGGGAAGATCCGGTAGCGTCCCCAGCGGCTGATCAGCCGCCCGGTGATGGCCGACACCACCAGCAAACCACCCATCAACGGCAGCATCTGCAAGCCGGCACTGGTCGGGGTGGCGTCCTTGACCACCTGCATGTAAAGCGGCAGGAAGGTCACCGAGCCGAACAGCGACACGCCGACGACCAGGCCGATCAGCCCGGCGAGCACGAAGGTGCGGTGGCGGAACAGGTGCAGCGGCATGATCGGCTCGACGGCGCGGCGCTGCTCGTAGATGAAGCCGGCCAGGCCGACTACGGCGAACAGCCCCAGGCACAGAATGTCCAGCGACGCCCACGGCACCAGGCTGCCGCCGAGGCTGGTGATCAGTACCAGCGAACCCAGGGTAACGGTGAGGAAGAAGGCACCGATGTAGTCGACCACGTGCTTGACCGGGGCGACATGCGGGCGGAACACGTAACCGATGACCAGCACCGCCAGCAGGCCCAGCGGCAGGTTGATGAGAAAGATCCAGTGCCACGACAGGTGCTCGACCAAAAAGCCGCCGATCAGTGGCCCGACCACAGTCGCCAGGCCGAACACACCGCCGAACAAGCCCTGGTAGCGGCCGCGCTCGGCAGGTGGAATGACATCGCCGATGGCGGCCATCGCCACCACCATCAGGCCGCCGCCACCCAGGCCCTGCAAGGTGCGGAACAGCACCAGCTGGGTCATGTCCTGGGCCACGCCGCACAACGCCGAGCCCAGCAGGAACAAGGCGATGGCGATCTGCAGTACCCGCTTGCGCCCGTAGAGGTCGCCGAACTTGCCGTACAGCGGCACCACCACGGTCGAGGCCAGCAGGTACGCGGTAACCACCCACGACAACCAGCGCAGGCCGCCGAGGTCGCTGACGATGGTCGGCAGCGCGGTGGAGACGATGGTCTGGTCGAGGGCAGCGAGGAACATCACCAACATCAAGGCACCGAGCAACCACGGGATGGACGTCTGCCTATCCACGTTGGCGTGCGCAGGTGAGGGGCTGGCTTGATCCGGGAGGGCAGTTTCAGCGGCGCGTCCGTGCATGATCAGCAGCCCTCGCCCTGAGCGTACTGGCGGCCGATTGCTTCAAGGCCCGCCAGCGCGAAGTGATACAAGTGCGTGCTGATCTGATCAGCAGGCATGCCAAGGATCTCGTGCAGCGCACCGGACGTTGCGCGCGGGCCGATCAGCAGCATGGCCCAGGGCGCCGTGACGCAAAGAATGCAGCGGGTCAGCGCTGGTGCGTCTGCCGGGATGGCAGTGATTTCGCTGAACAGGCCCTTGAGCAGTGCCAGTTTCATCGGCGCCCCGGTCTGCAGGTGCGCCTGGCCGTGCGGGCTGGGCGCCAGGATTTCGGCGGCGAGCACGCGCAGGTGCCAATTGTTGTGCCCCTGCAGCGCCTTGTTCACCACCAGCTCGACCAGCGCGCGCAGTTTCTCTGTCGCTGGCTGCTCGGCGAGGGTGATGCGCTGCAGGTCGGAAATGTCCAGAAAACGCCGCCGGGCTTCATCGAGCACGGCCAGGTAGAGGCCGCTGCGGCTGCCAAAGTGATAGTTGATCGACGCCAGGTCGACTTCGGCCTTGGCTGCCACGGCCTTGTTGCTGGCTTCGGCGTACCCGACAGCCGCGAACAGTTCGCCGGCCGCCTGGAGGATACGGGCGCGGGTAGCTTCGCCGTCCTTGCGGGGTTCACGAACGGTTGTCGCCATGGCTTTTCTCTCCGTTGAGCAATGGGAGAAGCCTGGGCTAGTTTTAAGTTAAATTCAATTTAAATTTAGTGATGATGACAAAAGGCAAAAGCCCGCTTCAAAGCCGACCGGACGGCGCTCACCGCTAGGGAGAGAGGTGGTTCCTATGGTATACAAGCCGTTACCGACACCACCATCGCCCGCCACCTGGATGCGTCGACGCTTGGCTGGTGATTTTCTTGCCCGCTGCCCTGATTAAGAAACGGAGATTCGCCGATGACCGCCACCGACCGTCTGAGCCTGCTGCAGTTCGAGCACCTGGGCCTGGACGATGTTGCCGCTGCAGAATTCAAGATTGCGCTGAAGGAATTGCGCAATCTGGCGCTGGAAGACCGCTACGAGCACCATGCTGCCCTGCACCTGGGTGATATCGCTGACGCTGAAGACCACCAGCAACTGGAAGAAGCCCGCAACTGGGGCATTGGCTTCTTGCAGGGGCTGATCTGCTCCAGGGGCCTTGCGCAAGGCCAGATCGACGCCTTGCGGCGCGTGTTCCAAGCGGCAGCGGAGCGTTCGCTGGCGCGTATCCGCGGCTGATTCGAATTTCGCTCGGGCCTTGTTCCATCAGGGCCTGACGCGGCGGCAGGGCATCGACGCGCCGCTCGATGCACTGGCCCGCTGGCTGCACCATTCGGTGCATAAATCGTTTTCCTTCACCCTGCATAAGTACATTTTCCTACTAGGCTTGCACGTGTCAGCGTGCGTGAAGGCCTGGAGTGACTGCCTGTAACAAGACGTCCTAGGGAAAGAGCATGAGCATGAGTGGGCCCCGGAACCTGATCATCTGCGAATACTGCGACGCGGTGTACGAGCGTGCGCCCGTGCAACGGCATCAGCGGGCGCTGTGCACCCGTTGTGGCGGCGTCCTGTACCGGCATTCCAGCCTTGGCATTCAGCAGCGTCTGGCCCTGAGTGTCACAGGCGCTGTGTTGCTGGTGTTCGCCAACCTGTACCCGGTCATGACCATCGGCATGCAGGGCCTGTCCAACTCGGCCACCCTGTGGGATTCGGTGTTGATCCTGAGCAGCGGCAGCATCACCTTCATTGCCCTGGTGATGGCCTTGGCCATCATCTTCGCCCCCATTTTGCAGATCGCCTTGCTGTGCTGGGTACTGAGCTTTGCCCTGGCCGGTCGTCGAGCCCCCGGTTTTGCCATGTGCATGCGCTGCCTGGAAGGCCTGCGCCCCTGGAGCATGCTGGAAGTCTGCCTGCTGGGGGCACTGGTGGCGGTGATCAAGCTGGCGGGCCTGCTCGATGTCATCCCGGGCATTGGCCTGATCGCGTTGGCCGCGCTGAGCGTGCTCATCATCTATATCGCCGGGCGTGACATACGCGACCTGTGGGAGCAGGTATGAACACGCCCGCGCAAGCCGAGGACCTGGGCCTGTGCCTGTGTCACGGTTGTGGCCAGGCCTGCGACCTGAGCGACGGTTCGCACAGCTGTGAGCGCTGCGGTGCTGCGCTGCACCCGCGCAAGACCAATGCCATCACCCGCGGTTGGGCCTTCCTGTTCGCCGCGCTGGTGTTCTACGTCCCGGCGAACCTGCTGCCGGTCATGCACACCGAAATGCTCGGCAGTGGCAGTGACAGCACGATTGTCGGCGGCGTGATCGAGTTCTGGGAGGCCGGCGCCTGGGATATCGCCTTGATCATCTTCATCGCCAGTATCGGCGTGCCGGCAATCAAGTTCTTCTCGCTCGGCCTGCTGTTGTTCACCGCTCAAAGCGGTTCCAGCTGGGCCCGCCGGCAGCGTTCGCAGTTGTATCGCGGTGTCGAGCTGATCGGCTACTGGTCCATGCTCGATGTGATCGTGGTGGCGCTGGTGGCGGCGCTGGTGCAATTGCGTGGCCTTGGCACCATCGAACCCCGGCCGGGCATCCTGTTCTTCGGCATGGTCGTGGTGCTGACCATGTTCTCGGCAATGAGTTTCGACCCACGCTTGATCTGGGATGACCCTGGCAACGACGGAGGCGGCACCGATGGCGCAAGTGAGTGACAGGCAAGAAGGTGCAGGGCAAGCGCAGATCCGTACCCGGCGCTGGAATGTGTCACTGGTATGGATCGTGCCGATCCTGGCGATCCTGGTCGGGGCTTCGTTGGTAGTGCGCAACTGGATGGAGCAGGGGCCGGTGATCTCGATTTCCTTCCGTTCCGGGGAAGGCCTGGTGGCGCACAAGACCCAGGTCAAGTACCGCAGCGTGGTGATCGGCGAGGTGACCACGGTGGACCTTGCCGACGACCACAAGAGCGTGCTGGTCAAAGTGCAGCTGTCCAACGAAGCCAAATCGTTCGCGACCAAGGGCGCGCGGTTCTGGGTGGTCCGTCCACGGATTGGCGCGGGAGGGATTTCCGGGGTGGATACCCTGCTGTCCGGCAGCTTCATTGGCGCCGATGCCGGTGAGTCGAAGTCACCGGAGAAAAAATTCACTGGTCTGGAGCTGCCGCCGGCGATCACCTATGGCGAAATTGGCAAGCGCTTCACCCTCAGGGCCCGCGACCTGGGCTCGCTGGATATCGGCTCGTCGATCTATTACCGCAAGATACCGGTAGGCGAAGTGGTGTCCTACAACTTGCGCGAAGATGGCAAGGGCGTGGAACTCGGCGTCTTCGTGCAAGCACCCTACGATGCCTTCGTGACCACGAACACACGCTTCTGGAATGCCAGCGGTGTCGACATGCAGATTGGCGCCAATGGCCTGAAAGTCGACACCGAGTCGATTTCGTCGATCCTGGTGGGTGGGCTGGCGTTCGGCTCTCCCGATTTCGCGCCGGACGCCGAGCCCGCCGAGGACCAGGCGCGTTTCCGTCTGTTTGCTGACCGGGAGATGGCACTGTCGCCGCCCCATGGCCGGCCGCAGTACCTGCAACTGCGCTTCGACCAGGCCATGCGCGGCCTGTCGGTGGGGGCGCCGGTGGAGTTCAAGGGCGTGGAATTCGGCAAGGTCACATCAATCCAGCTCGACTACGATCAGGCCAAACAAAGTTTCCCCGTGGTGGTCGATGCGGTGATCTATCCGCAGCGCCTTGGCCCTGTGCACCAGAAGATGCTCGGCGTGTTCAAGCAGACCCCCGGCGACCTGGCCGGGGCACGGCGGCTGATCGGCACCTTCGTCGAGCATGGCCTGCGCGCCCAGGCGCGCAGCGGCAACCTGATCACCGGGCAAATGTTCATTTCCCTGGACTTTTACCCCGATGCGCCGAAAGTCGCGTTCGACATGACGGCCGAGCCCATCGTCATTCCCACGCTGCCGGGCAGCCTGGAAAAACTGCAAGAGCAGCTGCAGCACTTCATCGAGCGCGTCAGCAAGTTGCCGCTGGAGAGCATCGCCAACAACCTCGACGGCAGCCTGCGTGAGCTGCGTGCCAACCTCAAGCAGTTCAATGGCCAGACGTTGCCGGGTGTGAAGACCACCCTCGACGAGATGCAAAAGACCTTGAAAAGCGCCAATTCGACCCTTGCCGAGGACTCGCCGCAACGCGAACGGCTGGGCGAGACACTGGACGAACTGGAGCGCATGTCGCGCTCGTTGCGTGACCTGTCCGACTACCTGGGCCGGCACCCCGAATCGCTGATCCGTGGCCGCCCCAAAGCGGCCGGCGCAGAAAACTTGAAACCTTGAGGGCGCAGGCCAGAGGAGTGCTGCCGATGCATCGATTGCGCAATCTGTGTGGAGCCGGTTTGCTGATCTGGCTGTCGGGGTGCAGCAGTACCCCGAACAACTACCACACGCTGGTGCCGGCGCAGCCGGCCCAGGGAAATAACCAGCACATCATGGTCGGCCGGGTGAGCCTGCCGCCCCAGGTGGATCGCTCGCAGCTGGTGGTGCGTCAGGGCGCCAGTGGCTTGGCGATCCTTGAAACCGAGTGGTGGGGCGCCAACCTGGTGGATGAGTTTCGCAGCGCCTTGCAGGACATGCTGGGCGGACCGGTAGCGGGATCTACCGCGCTGCTGCGTGTGGATGTTCAGCGCTTCGACAGCGTGCCGGGCCAGTACGCGTCACTGGATACGCTGTGGCGCCTGAAAAAACCGGCCGAGGCTGAGATGACCTGCCGCACATCGGTGCAGACTGCAGCCGACAACAGCATCACCAGCCTGGTCAATGCCCACCAGGCCAACCTGCGCAAACTGGCCGAAGCGGTGAGGGCGGCCGCGGCGCCGGGCAGGAGCGCTTGCCCGAGCACGCAGTGATCCCCTCACACATCCCCTTCAGCGCATGTGCAGGATGATCGGCCTGCTGCTGGCGGGGCCGGTGTGGTCGCGCAGCTTGCCAACCGCCTGTGCAGCCACTGCACCGCCGTGGTTACCCCAGGTGCTGCGCACAAAGCTCAGGACGTCGGCAATTTCCTGGTCCGACAGCTGTTCGCGGAAGGCCGGCATGCGGTAGGCATCCGGCAAGCCCGCCGCGACGATGCGCTGCGAGCCATTGAGGGTGATGTTGATCGCCGATGCATCTTCCTTCGCCAGCGCCGAGGTCGCCCCGGCCAGCGGCGGCATCCATTCGGCCTGGCCCTTGCCGTCCAGGCCATGGCAGGTGGCGCAGCGGGTCACATAGGTGTGGGCGCCGGGACTGTCCAGGCGCTCGCCGGCTGCATTGGCCTGATACTGCCAGGGCGTACCGTCGCGCTGGGGGTCACCGGGCAGCGACTTGAGGTAGCGGGCAATCGCCGCCAGGTCGTCATCGGTCATGAACTGCGTGGAGTTGTTGAACGCTTCGGTCATCGAACCAAACACCACTGCGTGCTGGTTACGCCCGGTCTTGAGGAACTGCACGATCTGCGCCTCGCTCCAGCGGCCCAGGCCGGTGTTGGGGTCGCTGCGCAGGCTGGGGGCGTACCACCCATCGAGCAAGGCACCGGCGAGGTAGGGCGCAGCGCCCTCGTCCAGGGCTTTTTCGTTGAATGCCAGGCCACGCGGGGTATGGCAACTGCCGCAGTGGCCAGGCCCCTGGACGATGTAGGCGCCGCGGTTCCACAACGCGTCTTGCCCCGGCTTGGCCGCATAAGGCGTGGTGGCAGCGAACAGGCCGTTCCACAAGGCGATGGGCCAGCGCAGGTTCAATGGCCAGGGGATGTCGCTGGGAATATTGGCCTGCTGCGCGGGCTGCACACCGTTCATGAAAAAGGCGTACAAGGCGCGCACATCCTCATCGCTGAGCTTGGCGTACGAAGGGTAGGGCATGGCCGGGTACAAGCGCCGGCCTCCCGGCGCGACGCCGTGGCGTACCGCGCGGTCGAAGTCGGCAAGGCTGTAGTTGCCGATTCCAGTGGTACGGTCGGGGGTGACATTGGTGGCATGGATCGCACCCAGCGGGGTGGCCATTTCCAGCCCACCGGCGAAGGGCTTGCCGTCTGGCAGGCTATGGCAGGCCACGCAGTCGCTGAGCCTGGCCACATACTCGCCGCGGCTGACCAGCGCCGGGTCGCTGCCGGGGGGCTGTTCAGCGGCGAAAGGCGAGGCGGGCTCGCGGGTCACGTACCAGGCCAGCAGGCCTGCACCGAGCAGGCACGGCAACACCAGCCATCCTGCAACGCTTGCCAATCGGCGGTGGGTCATGGGGCGGTCCTTGTCCGGTCAGCTGAAGGTATAGCGGCTCAGGGGCAGGCTGCGGATGCGCTGGCCGGTGAGCTGCGCCACCGCATTGGCGACTGCCGGTGCCACCGCGGGCAGCGGCGGTTCGCCGATACCGCCCATCTTCTCGCCACTTTCGACGATGCGCACATGCACCCGGGCCATGCGCGAGGCCGGCAGGATCGGATACAGGTCGTAATTGCGCGCCCGCGGCTGGCCATCGACGTACACCGCTTCCTCGACCAGCGTCTGCGACAGACCAAGGGCCACGGCGCCATTGACCTGGGCTTCGATGATCGCCGGGTTGACGATACTGCCGGGGTCGATGGCCTGCCAGATGTCGTGCACCTTGACCTGACCCTGTTCGATCGACACTTCGGCAATCACTGCCGCTTGCGAGCCGAACGGCGATGCCATGGCCACGCCCCGCGCGCGCTTGCTGCCGTCTTCGGCGGTGAACGGGCCGCGTTTCCAGCCCCCCGACAGTTCGCCGACCGCGCGCAGCAAGGTGGTCAGTCGCGGGTTGTCGCGCAGCAGGTGCAGGCGCAGCTCGAAGGGGTCCTTGCCGCCCTTGTCGGCCAGTTCATCGAGAAACGCCTCATAGAAGAAGTCGTTCAGCGAATTGCCTACCGAGCGCCAGTAACCCAGCATGGCCGGGCCTTTGACATAGACCTGCGCGATGCGCTTGTTGGCGATGGCATACGCCTTGCCCGACAGGCCTTCGAGCGCGGTCGGGTCGATCTGCTCGCCTTGCTTGCCGGCCAGGGCTTCGGTCGGGCCTTCGGTGGCGCTCACCGCTTCCAGGGCGATGGGCAGGCCGTCGGCATCGAGCCCGGCGCGGAACTTGACCACGGCCACAGGCCGCAACACATCGCGCAGAAATTCTTCTTCGCGGCTCCAGATCAGCTTCACCGGCCGGCCAACGGCCTTGGCCAGTTCGATGGCCTGCGGGTAGGGGTTGGCCGAATCATAGAGAAAGTGGCGGCCAAAGAAACCGCCGAGCAGCGGTGAGTGCAGGGTGATTTGCGCAGGGGAGAGGCCGGTGCGCTTGGCGATGTCGTCACGGAACATGTCCGGTGCCTGGTTCGGCAGCCACACCTCCAGCGACCCGTCCGGGTTGAAACGCGCCAGCGCGCTCGGCGGCTCCAGCTGGGCATGGTTGAGGTACTGGTTGTGGTAGGTGGCCTCGATCTGGGTCTTGGCGTTGGCCAAGGCGCCGTCGATATCGCCTTCGCGTTCATCGTCTCGGGCCGGGCCCTGCTGCGCCGCCAGGTGCTCGCGCCAGGCGGCGCTGGAGAAGTCCGCGGGCATGGGGCGCACTTTGCTGTCCGCCGTGGGCTCTCGCCAATCGACCTGCAGCGCCTCGACCGCGCGCTTGGCGTGCCACCAGCGTTCGGCGACCACCGCCACGGCGCCCGGCAAGCGGTGCACCGAGTGTACGCCAGGCAGGCCCTTGACCTGTTCTTCATTACGCAGGTTGCCCACGGTCATACCCAGGCGCGGTGCGTGTTGCACGGCCGCGTGGAGCATGCCGTCGACCTTGATGTCGATGGTGTATTGCGCCTTGCCGGTGGACTTGTCGTAGGCGTCGACACGCCGAACCGGCTTGCCGATCCAGCGAAACTGGCTGGGGTCGCGCAGCTTGACGCTGGTGGGGTCCGGCACCGGCAGGTCCATGGCGCGCCCGGCCAACTCGCCGTAGGTCAGCGCCCGGCCAGAGGCGGTGTGCAGCACCTTGCCGGGTTCGGTCGACAGTTCGCCGAGCGGAACCCCCCATTGCTCGGCGGCAGCCTGCATCAGCATGGCCCGGGCCAGGGCACCGAGGCGGCGCATGGTCGGGTAGCTCATGCGCACCGACATACTGCCGCCGGTGATGCGCATGCCGTTTTCCATCACCACATAGGTTTCGCCGGGCGGGGCGCTGTCGACCAGGAAGGTGGCGGGGTCGGCGTCCAGCTCTTCACCGACGATCTGCGCCATGGCCGTGTAGGTGCCTTGCCCGCCCTCCATGAACGGGCAGAGCAGGCGCACGCTGCTGTCCGGGCGGATCTCCAGGAATGCCGGCACCTGGGTGCCGCGCTCCACGGCCGCTGCCGCCTGGACCCGAGCGCCGCCCAAGGGCAGCCCGAAGCCGAGGACCAGGGCACCTACGGCGGTGCCGGCGAGGAAGCGCCGGCGCGACAGGTTCACGGTTTCGCCAAGTGGCAGGTCAAGAAGCGCTGCCGGGGTATCGATTGGCACGTTCATCAGGCCTTCTCCCCTTGGGCGAGTGCATGCACGGCGGCATGGATGGCGTTGTAGGTGCCGCAACGACACAGGTTGACCATCGCTGCCGCGATCTGCTCATCGCTGGGTTTGGCGGTGTGCTTGAGCAGCGCGGTGGCCGCCATCACCTGCCCGGACTGGCAGTACCCGCACTGGGCCACCTGATGCTCGACCCAGGCCGCCACTACGCGCTTGCCCACGGCATCGGCCTCGATGGCTTCGATGGTGGTCACCTCACGCCCGACCACGCCGGCCACCGGGGTCACGCAGGCGCGCACCACGTTGCCGTCCACCAGGACCGAGCAGGCGCCGCACTGGGCCAGGCCACAGCCATACTTGGTGCCGGTCAGGCCCAGGTCGTCGCGGATCACCCACAGCAGGGGCGTGTCGGCGGCAGCCTCGACCTGGTAGGTCTGCTGGTTGATACGAAGTTCCATGGCTCACCTGCTGATCATCGGTTGTCTTCACGTGGGGAATACGTTGTTCCCCAATCCAGAAACGCTAGCACAGGGCAGGAACCGTTCGTCTGCCGTGGGCGGCAGGTCCAGAGGATCAGGCAAGCATTCCGTTGGAATGCGCAAACCTGTGGCCCCATCGCCGGCAAGCCGGCGATAGGGCCAGTGCCGACAAACAGGACTTCCAGTCGAAAAACCCGGATAATGCCGGCCAATTTCGTTTTGCACGCTTAAATCACGGTAATCCCGCATGGAAATCAAGGTCAATTTTCTCGACAACCTTCGTCTGGAAGCCAAGTTCGACGACTTCACGGTGATCGCCGACCAACCGATTCGCTACAAAGGCGACGGTTCGGCGCCAGGCCCGTTCGACTATTTCCTTGCCTCGTCGGCACTGTGCGCCGCGTACTTCGTCAAGCTGTACTGCCAGACCCGCGATATCCCCACCGAGAATATCCGCCTGTCGCAGAACAACATCGTCGACCCGGAGAACCGCTACAACCAGATCTTCAAGATCCAGGTCGAGCTGCCCGAAGACATTTCCGAAAAGGACCGCCAGGGCATCCTGCGCTCCATCGACCGTTGCACGGTCAAGAAAGTGGTGCAGACCGGCCCCGAGTTCATCATCGAAGAAGTCGACAACCTCGACGCCGATGCCCAGGGCCTGCTGATGCCGGTGGCCGACACCACCACCTACATCCCCGGCAAGGACCTGCCCCTGGAGCAGACCATCGCCAACATGTCGGGCCTTCTTGCCGGGCTGGGGATGAAGATCGAGATCGCCTCGTGGCGCAACATCGTGCCCAACGTCTGGTCGCTGCACGTGCGCGATGCGCAATCGCCAATGTGCTTCACCAACGGCAAGGGCTCGACCAAGGAGGCCGCGCTGGCCTCGGCGCTGGGCGAGTTCATCGAGCGCTTGAACTGCAACTTCTTCTACAACGACCAGTTCTGGGGCGAGGACATCGCCAACGCGCCGTTCGTGCATTACCCCAACGAGCAGTGGTTCAAGCCAGGCCCCAAGGATGCGCTGCCGGCCGAGATTCTCGATGCGTACTGCCTGGAGATCTACAACCCGGACGACGAGCTGCGCGGTTCGCACCTGTACGACACCAACTCGGGCAACACCGCCCGTGGCATCTGCTCGCTGCCGTTCGTGCGCCAGTCGGACGAGCAGGTGGTGTACTTCCCGTCCAACCTGATCGAAAACCTGTTCCTGAGCAACGGCATGAGCGCCGGCAATACCCTGGCCGAGGCGCAGGTGCAGTGCCTGTCGGAGATCTTCGAGCGGGCGGTCAAGCGTGAGATCCTCGAAGGCGAGCTGGCCTTGCCGGACGTGCCGCAAGAAGTACTGGCCAAGTACCCGGCTATCCTCGCTGGCATTCAGGGGCTGGAAGAGCAGGGCTTCCCGGTGCTGGTCAAGGATGCCTCGCTCGGTGGCGAGTTCCCGGTCATGTGCGTGACCTTGATGAACCCGCGCACCGGCGGCGTGTTCGCCTCGTTCGGCGCGCACCCAAGCTTCGAGGTGGCGCTGGAGCGCAGCCTCACCGAGCTGTTGCAAGGGCGCAGCTTCGAGGGCTTGAACGACCTGCCGCAGCCGACCTTCGAAAGCCATGCGTTGACTGAGCCGAACAACTTCGTCGAGCACTTCATCGATTCCAGCGGTGTGGTGTCGTGGCGCTTCTTCAGTGCCAAGGCCGATTTCGAGTTCGTCGAGTGGGACTTCTCCGGTCACGGCGAAGACTCCAACATTCAAGAGGCCGCGACCCTGTTCGGCATCCTCGAGGACCTGGGCAAGGAAGTGTACATGGCCGTGTACGACAACCTCGGCGCCACCGCCTGCCGCATCCTGGTGCCGGGTTACTCGGAGATCTACCCGGTCGAGGATCTGATCTGGGACAACACCAACCGCGCCCTTGGCTTCCGTGCCGACATCCTCAACCTGCACAGTCTCGACAACCGCGCGCTGCGTGCGCTGCGCAAGCGTCTGGACAACTGCGATGTCGATGACTACACCACCATCACCACCCTGATCGGTGTCGAGTTCGACGACAACACCGTGTGGGGCCAGCTCACCATCCTTGAGCTGAAACTGCTGATCTGCCTGGCGTTGCAGCGTTTCGAGGACGCCAAGGAACTGGTCGAGGCCTTCTTGCAGTTCAACGACAACACCGTCGAGCGCGGCCTGTTCTACCAGGCGCTTAATGTCGTGCTGGAAGTGGTGCTCGACGACGAGTTGGAAATGCAGGACTACGAGGCCAACTTCCGCCGCATGTTCGGCAACCCGCGCATGGACGCGGTGCTGGGTTCGGTGGACGGCAGCGTGCGCTTCCATGGCCTGACGCCGACCAGCATGAAGCTCGAAGGGCTGGACCGTCACCTGCGCCTGATCGAGAGCTACAAGAAGCTGCACGCCGCGCGGGCCAAAGCGGTCTGACGGCGCTGCCGAGGGGCGCCATGCGCCCCTCTTATAGCGGCAACGTCTTATCCCTATTGCCAATCCGTATTGCCAGTCAGGCATTAGCGCTTGCTGCATTCCCGTACCAGCGCTTAGCTGTTTGCCGGCCGTAGCTGGCCACACACTTCACCTACTGCATGGCGCGTAGACCGCCAGAAGGACCTCGGCCGCGCTCACAACAAGAAGGCGCAGACGAATGAGCACTCCTTTGGATACCAATGCACTGAAGGCCCGACAGCAGGCGGCTTGGGCCAGCGGTGACTACGCAGTGATCGGTACTACCTTGCAACTGGTGGGCGAACGGCTTGCAGAGGCCTGCGACCTGCGCTGGGACGAGCAGGTGCTGGATGTCGCGGCGGGCAATGGTAACGCCACCCTGGCCGCCGCCCGGCGCGGTTGCCGAGTCACCTCCACGGACTATGTGCCCGAGCTGCTCAAGCGCGGGGAAGAGCGTGCCCGCGCCGAACGCCTGAACGTTGTTTTTCAGGTGGCCGATGCCGAGGCCTTGCCGTTCAAGGACGCCACCTTCGATGCCGTCGTTTCGACCTTTGGCGTGATGTTCGCCCCCGACCAGGCCCAGGCCGCGCGAGAACTGGCCCGGGTCTGTCGTTCCGGTGGCCGGGTAGGGTTGGCCAACTGGACGCCGCAGGGTTTCGTCGGGCAGATGTTCAAGACCCTCGGCCGGCACGTGCCACCGCCCGCCGGGGCGTTGCCGCCGTCGCGCTGGGGCGATGAAGAACAACTTCGCGCCATGTTCGAAGGCGCGATCGGCGCCATGGACATCACCCGCCAGCATTTCAACTTCCGTTACCGCTCGGCGGCGCATTTCATCGAGATGTTTCGCACCTGGTATGGGCCGGTGCACAAGGCTTTCGCGGCGTTGCCAGCGGATGCCGCTGCGGCACTGGAAAGCGACCTGACCGCATTGCTGAATGAAAACAATCAGGGCGGGTCATCGTCGCTCGTGGTACCCAGCGAATACCTGGAAGTTGTAATCATGAAGCGCTGAGTACTGGCTTTTCGAGATCCGGGTAGCATGCAGTTCTCGCGCACCCACAAGGATGTCATGGTGATCACGTTCTACCACCGTCTGAGAGCTTGTCTCGAGCGCAGATCAGGCAAACAGGTGGCCGTCGAGCCGGGTTTTGCTCCCTCCCGTGTCGAGCAGAACCTGGCCTGGCTACCACGTAACCGGGCGTACGAACCGCTCGACCTGCCGCCTCCTGAAATCCCACCGCTAGGCCTTGTTGGCGCGCCATTGCAGCAGCGCTATGCGGCATTTTTGGCGCAAGTGACCAAAGCGCCTGCGCCGGTGACCGATGACGCGCTGCGCGACGCAGGTCGGCATCTGGCCAGCGAGCTGCTGAGCCAGGCCATCACCCTGGGCTGCAGCAAAGCCCATGAACTTTCGGATGAGGTCTACTGGCTGGTGCAGAGCGCAGCCACTGCGTCCCTGTTCGCCGATGGTGCGCACTCTGCCGAGTTTGCCGGGTACAGGCAGCATGTTCAGCATTACCAGTCGGCCGACCGCATGGCTGCCCAGGTCGCGGCCTTCGACCGTTACGTGGCCGCCACTGGCCAACCGGTAGTTGATGACTGAATGCTTTCCCGCTCAGCGGATGAGAACCTGAGTAGCGACTAGTTCTTGCACTTGGCCATGACGACCTGGCAAGTGTTCGGGGTTCCCCCCGAGCGGCCTGCATAGCGAATGCAGTTGTTCATCGACTTCTGCCGGGCGATGCTCAGTGTGTTGCCCCAGGCCAGGCCGCCTTCGCCAAGGCTGGGCACGGCTTTGGCGAAGCAGTTGGAGCCCTGCGCCGCAGCGTAGGAACGGGGCTTGCTGCTTTTGCTCGAACACCCTGCGGTCAGCGCCACGCACAGGGCAAGCAGGGCATGCGCAGCCCAGAACGCGTAGGGTCGTGCGGGGTGAGCGTTCATGCCTTTGCCTCTGTTGGGGCGGGTTAATGCTTTGAGGATATGTCAAACAAGCCAGGCGGTGAACCAATCGGACGACGTGGCGATCCGCAAGCTCTGTCGCCTGTTCGGGCCCAATCGCCGGCAAGCCGGCTCCCACAGGTACTGCGCAGTCCTTGAACTGCATGGGATTCCTGTGGGAGCCGGCTTGCCGGCGATTGGGCCGAGCCTGCTCCAGATCAGAAACGGTAGTTCAGGCTGGCTTCCAGGGTGCGTGGCGCACCGGGGGTGATCAGGTCCACCGAGCCGTGCGCCGAGGCGTAGTAGTCGCGGTCGAACACGTTCTTCAGGCGCAGCGCCATGTCCCACTCGGGCTCGCCGTAGAGCAGGGCGGCGTCGAAGGTGGTGTAACCCGGCATGACCACCTTGTTGTCGAGTGCGGTGTAGCGCTCGTCGACGTAGTTGGCACCCGCCGCCACACGCCACTGGGGAGTGAGCGTGCGCACCAGCCACAGGTTGGCGCTGTTGCGTGGCGTCAGGGTCGGCACCTGGCCTTCGTTGGGCACACCATTGGTCTTGCTGTTGGACTTGGTGATCTCGGCATCCAGGTAGGCATAGCCGGCATATACCTGCCATTTGTCCGTCAACTGGCCGCTGACCGTGGCCTCGAAGCCATCGGTGCGCTGCTCGCCAGCCAGCACGGTCAGGTTCGGGTTGGCCGGGTCGGCGGTCTTCATGTTGGTGCGTTCCAGGCGGAAGATGGCCGCGGTCACCGCCAGGCGGCTGTCGAGCAAGTCCCACTTGGCGCCGATTTCGTAGTTGGTTGTTTCTTCCGGCTCCAGGTGCTCACTGCTTGGGCTGACCGCGAACACTTCGCCCGAAGGCTGGTAGCTGCGGCTGACCGACACGTAGTACGACTGGATCTGGTCCGGCTGATACACAAGACCTGCGCGTGGGCTCCAGGTCTTGTCGGTGCGGTCGAGGTCGACATTCTGCACGCGGTCGTCGTCGTACTCCTGGCCGAAGATGTCGTAGCGCACACCGACCAGGGCTTTCCAGTGCTCGTTCAGCTCGATCATGTCCTGCACGTAAAGGCCGGTAGTCTCCTGGTAGTTGGTGCCCTTGGAGGACAGGTTGGCGGCATGCTCCGGTACAGGCACCAGGCCATCGCCAAAGACCGGCACCTGGGCCACGTTGTTCTGGCTGAACACCCGTTGGTACTTGTCCTGGAAGCCGACTTCCACGCCGTACAGCAGATTGTGCTGCATGCCCAGCAACTGCGCCTGCTGCTTGAGTTCGGTCTGGTTGAACACGCCGTATTCGTCACGCGCGACGTTGCCGCGGTTGAGCTTGATCAGCAGCTCGCCATCGGGGGAGGTGACGAAGCGGGTCGGGCTGGTGTCGGCCAGGGTGTTGTTGCGGTCCAGGTCGTAACGGTAGTAACGGCTGGTGTTGGTCAGGGTGAGGTCGTCATTGATCCGATAGTCCAAGCTTGCGGTCAGCGAGAACACTTCGCTGCGGGCATAGTCCTGGTCGGCATCGCCGGAACCGAAGCGCTTGTCGCGGTCGACGTCCACCGGACGGTCGCCCAGCGCCGGGACGCCGAAGTCGATCAGGCGTTTGTCGTACAGGTAAGTGGCGCCGAGGTTCAGCTCCAGGTCGTCGGACAGCTTGAAATAGGCCGATGGGGCAATCGCCTTGCGGTCGATGTAGCCGTCGTCGCGGAAGGTGTCGCTGTCTTCGAAGGCACCGGTCATGCGGTAGGCCTGGTTGCCCTGCGGGTCGGCCCAGCCGGTGTCGAACTGGGTGCGGCGCTTGCCTTCGCTGTCGAAGGTCACGCCCACCTCGCGCTTGGGCGCGAAGTTGGGTTTCTTGCTGATGCTGTTGATCAGGCCACCGGAAGAGCCACGGCCATAGAGCACGGCGGCCGGGCCTTTGACGACCTCGACGCGCTCGATGTTGGACAGGTCGCGGAAGTACAGGGCGTCATCGCGCACGCCGTCGATGTACATGTCGCCAATAGCGCTGAAGCCGCGGATGGTCACCTGGTCGCGCTGACCGTCGCCGTTGGACATGCCGATCCCAGGCACGTTTTTCAGCACGTCTTCCATGGACTGGGCGCCCTGGTCCTTGATCACGCTTTCCGGCACGACGTTGACGGTTTGCGGAATGTCGCGCAGCGGGGCGTCGATCTTGAGCGCGCTGCGGCTGTCGCTGGCCTTGTAGCTCTGCTGCTCGTAGGCACTGGTGACGGAGGTGGCGGGCAAGGCGAGTTCGCCCTGGCTTTCAGCATGTACCGCAGGAACCACCAGCAGGCCCAGGACCGAGAGGGAGGCCGGGGCAACAGACTTCTTTGTCATGAATCGCGACTCGATTGTTGATCTGAGGTCACGAATAGTAACGATTTGTAAATGTAAAGCAAGTGTAAAGAATTCGTATTTGCTATCGCAATAGCGCCGAGGTCAGGTTGCGGCGAAATGACATGGGACAAGGGCAGAGTGCCGGGTAATAGCTATGCTTGTTTGCGCGTGAACTTCTCACGCACACGACTCCGCTCTTGATCACAGGGATGCAGGCCTATGAATTCTCTTAGCACTCTCGCGCGTGCCGTTGCGCTCGCCAGCTTGGTTGCCACTGCCAGTTTTACCGTGCAGGCGGCCGATATTCCGATCGCTAGCGAAGCGCTGGAAAGCCATATCAAAACCGAGGTCACGGCCATCGACCAGGCAACCCGCCAGGTCACGGTGAAAGGGGCAGATGACAAGCCCGTGACGTTCCAGTTGACGGAAAAGGCCAAGGCCCTGCCGAATCTGAAGGTGGGTGACAAGGTCGACATCTACGTCACCCGTGCGGTGGCGTATGTGCTCAATACCGAGGTAGGCGGGGCGCCGAAAGCCAGTTCGGAATCCGGTACCATCCGCGCCACCGAGGCCAACCCGAACCCGGGGGGCGAGGCGTTCCGTCAGGTGAAGGTCACTTCGAAAATCGAGGCGATCGACCTGAAAAAACACGAGGTGACCCTGATGCCGCCGGAAGGCAAGGTGCAGGTGGTGAAAGTCGAGAACCCGGATCTGCAAGCGCGCATGAAGAACCTCAAGAAAGGCCAGACCGTCGATGCGATCTACACCGAGGTGCTGAGGGTCGAAACCTCGCGTTGAACCTCAGGGATAAGCGGCACTGCTGAATCGTCTTATCAATACCGCGAATAATCAGGGTGCACCGCTTCGATTTCCATTCGCCCTGTCAATTCACCATGATGCACTCATCCTGACTGTCGATGAGTGCATCCATGTCCAACAAAACCCTGCTGCTCGCGTTCCTTCCTTTGCTCATGGCCCTGATCGCCGGCGCCGTCCTGCCTTTCCAGGCAGCGGGTAATGCGGCCGTCGGCCGTGCGCTGGGGCACTGGTTGTGGGGCGCGTTCACGTCGCTGACGGTCAGCTCACTGGTGGTCATCGCGGCGCTGCTGATTCTGCGGGTGCCCATGCCCGACCTGGGCAAGGCCCTGCAAGGCCCCTGGTGGCTGTGGATCGGCGGCGTACTGGGTGCCCTATACGTGGCGGGCGCTGCAGCCTTGATCCCTCGCTTGGGTACTGCGGGCTTTCTGGTACTGGTGGTGGCGGGGCAGATCCTCACTTCGGTGATCGTCGATCACTTCGGCCTGATGGGCGTCACCAGCAAGCCGATCAGCCTGGCCCGGGTTGCCGGGGTAGTGCTGATCCTGGCCGGGGTATTTCTGGTTCAGGGCAGTTGGGCGGCAAGCCCGGCGGGTAATGGCGCGGTCATTGCCAAACAGCCTGAAGGTTGATCATTGGCCGGGCTGGCTGCACGCCCATACCGCCTCTCGCAGCCAGCGATGGCCTGGATCGGTGTCCTTTCGCGCGTGCCAGGCTTGCTGATAGGCAAAGGTGGGAATGGGCAAGGGTGGGCTGAACTGGCGCAGGGTCTGGTACTGGCGCATCGGGCCAACGGCACGCTTGGCCACGGTCAGTACCAGGTCGGTGCCGCTCAGCACCTCGACCGCAGCACTCCAGTGCGGCAGCGCCAGGGCGATGCGCCGGCGCAAGCCCTGTGCGGCCAGGGCGCGTTCGATTTCGTCGTGGGCGTCCGGGCGCATGGCCATCAGCACGTGGGGGCGCGCCAGCCAGTCGTCGAGCGCCAGGCCACCCTTGGCGGGCAATACCTGGCGGTCGGCCACGCTGATGAAGCTGTCCTCGAACAGGGTTTGCGCGGTGATGGCTGGCGGCAGCTCAGGGAAGATGCCCAGGGCGAGGTCGAGTTCGCCATCCTGCAGTTGCGCCAGCATGGTCTCGCGACTGGCCTGGCTGATCGCCAGGTCGACACCTGGCGCCACCCGGCGCAGGTGACGGACCAACGGCGGCAGGATGATGCGCGAGGAGTAATCGGACAATGACAGGCGAAAGCGACGTTGCGCCTTAGCCGGGTCGAAATGCGGCGTGGCGAGCAGGCCGTTGAGGCTGCCCAGGGCGTCTTGCAGGGGCTTGGCCAAGGCCTGGGCACGCGCGCTCAGGGTCATTTGGCCATGCTGGCGGATCAGCAGGGGGTCGTCGAAATAGGTGCGCAATTGCGCCAGGGCGTGGCTGACCGCCGGCTGGCTGCGGTGCAGGCGCAGGGCGGCGCGGGTCACGTGCTTTTCGCTGAGCAGCGCATGCAGGGCCAGCAAGAGGTTGAGGTCGATCTTGCGCAGTTCATCCATGGGGCGAATGGTCGGGTGGCTTCGGGGGAGGTTGTATCAGCCTAACAGATGTATTGGCCTCATCGCCGGCAAGCCAGCTCCCACAGGTACAGCACAGACACTGAAATCTGTGTGGGAGCCGGCTTGCCGGCGATGAGGCCAGAACAGGCACAACGGCGTTATACTCGCGGCCCGTTTCACTGTAATCCGAGCATTCCCATGGGTCTCTCCGCAACCGCCACACCCGTACCGCGCCGCCTGGGCGCGCCCTTGATCGCCCTGGCCCTGCTGCTGGCCGGCGCCTGGTTCCTCAATCTCAACGCCGGTTTCAAGCAGGTGTTGCTGCTGAGCGTTGGCGCCGCCCTTGGCCTGACGCTCTACCACGCCGCCTTTGGCTTCACCTCGGCCTGGCGCGTGTTCATCAACGAACGACGCGGCGCAGGTCTGCGCGCGCAGATGGTCATGCTGACCCTGGCCGTGCTGTTGTTCTTCCCTGCACTGTCCGCTGGCAGCCTGTTCGGCAACCCCGTCACCGGGCTGGTAGCGCCGGCCGGGGTCTCGGTGGTGTTCGGGGCGTTCATTTTCGGTATCGGCATGCAATTGGGCGGCGGTTGCGCCTCCGGCACGCTGTTCACTGTCGGCGGCGGCAATGCGCGGATGCTGGTGACCCTGCTGTTCTTCATCATCGGCTCGGTCACCGCCACGCACCATGCTGACTGGTGGTTCGCACTGCCATCGTTCCCGGCCACCTCGATCGTTCAAGTCTGGGGTGTTGGCCCGGCGCTGCTGGCAAGCGTGGCAGTGTTTGCGCTGATCGCCTGGGCCACCGTGGTACTGGAACGGCGCCGCCACGGTGCCCTCGAAGCCCCAGTGAGCAGCGAACACCGGGGCCTGCGTCGCTTCCTGCGCGGTCCGTGGCCACTGCTCTGGGGTGCTGTCGCACTGGCGTTGCTGAACTACGCCACCCTGGCCCTGGCCGGGCGCCCATGGGGCATTACCTCGGCCTTCGCCCTGTGGGGTGCAAAGACCCTCTCCAGCCTGGGTGTGGACGTCGGCAGCTGGGTGTTCTGGCAGGCTCCGGCCAACGCCAAGGCCCTGGCCGCGCCATTGTGGCAAGACATCACCACGGTCATGGACATCGGCATCGTGCTCGGTGCGCTGCTGGCCGCAGGCCTGGCCGGCCGCTTCGCGCCGAGCCTTAAGATTCCGCTGCCGTCGCTGATCGCCGCGGTCATTGGTGGCCTGTTGCTGGGTTATGGCTCGCGCCTGGCCTACGGCTGCAATATTGGCGCCTATTTCAGCGGCATCGCCTCGGGCAGTGTGCATGGCTGGTTGTGGCTGGTGGCTGCCTACACCGGCAACCTGATTGGTGTGCGCCTGCGTCCGCTGTTCTTTGCCGGGGAGCGCCGGCCGGTGGCACTCACTGGCTGCTGAATAGATTGCTTCACCCGGTGCAGCAATCATCTGCACCTGCCCTGATTGTTCGATTCCCGCGGGCTAATTAGCCTGAGCCGATCTTGCACTCCCTCAAGGAATCGAACATGGCTACCCGTATCGTCCTCAGCGCCACCGGCGGCGCTGAGGTCATGCAACTCGAACACCTGCAAGCCCAGCAGCCCGGCCAGCAATGCATGCACAGTCTGCGCAACACAATTGCTTATCTTTCAGTGTCTTACGATCTTTTTCTGAACGGCGACTCACGCGCGCGGGTGCTACCGCAATGGCGCTGGGCGTGGCAGCAGGTATCTACTTGTGGTGCGCGACTCGGCACACCATTTTCTCGATCTAATATGAGAAATGTCTGTTAAGCATATGAAAAATATATAATTTATTTTTTGGCTAGCGCATGCTGAACACATTGCTCGTAGTAGGTTTGCTTGATCGCAGGCGGCTTCAATTGGGAGCGGCTGTTGTAGGTCTGTTCGGTAATGCCGAAGGCCGTCATGCGCATCCATGGCTTGGGGAACTTGCGCTTTTGCAGCTTATTGCGCGTAGCGTACAGGGTGACGCCGGAAAGCTTGGCCTGCTGGGCCTCGGCGGCAATCTGGGAACCCCAGTCACAGACCTGGCGATCATTCTGGCTCAGCGTCCTGGCGTGGGCGCCGAAGGCGGTCGAGGCCAGCAGGCAGCCGGCCATCGTTGCTAGAAATACTCGCATGTTGCTGTCCTAAGCATCTGAAGATTAAGGGAGTTTGCCTTCGCTTGAGATGCCTGGGGGCCAGTATTTTGCTAGTTAGGCCGTTGCGAGGTGCTGTGCGCACTGTTCGCTGCTGTGGAGCGCAGGCTGAATAGTGCCAAACCGGCGATCCACAGCACGGATACGCCATAATTCAGTCGTTGATACAGGCCGAAAAATTGGCCGCTTTGTGCGGCGTGCGCCATGAGGGCGACGGTACTGATAGACGCGATCACGCAAATCAGTGAAAACCACCCTAGTGGCAGTGAGTCAGCCTCGCACTTGCCGAGCCATGCCCAGAGGGCGGAAGCCATGGTCAGCGAGAGAAACATCAACATGCCGAAGAGGTTGTGCAGTTGCTGTGAGGGTGAGGGCTGAACAGGTGTGCAGTCCACGTCGCAGGAAAACCAGCCGGTACCAAGGCTGCCCAGACCATGTAACAGGATCAGCATGGCGCTCAGCAACGCCAGCCTGGAGCCCCGCCAGCGTCGAGCCAGGCCCCAGGCAAAAAGGGCAAATAGCAGGGCAAGCGGGTAGTTGTTGACCAGCGGCGACCAGTGCTGGGTGGGTGCGCCCTGAGCACCGAGCAGGCTCATAGCGTGTTGCAGGTGGTCGTAGCCAGGGTAGGCCTGGGCGGTGAGCCAGACGCCGAGCAGGAGCCAGAGGGGGATGAGCAGGCCACAGGTGAGCAGCGAGCGATCAAGTGTTTGCATGCTTGGGCTTCCTTCCATGGAAACGCATACAGTACCCGTGTTCAATGGCAATTGTCCTGTCTCTTGCACTGTGACAAATAGTGCATGTGCGTATGTGATCGTACAACTGCTTGCGTTATCATGACCGCTGTCTTTCGAGGTGAAATACAGGGACATGACAGAGCAGCAGATACAAGCACGGACCCGGCGCAAGCCGCGCAGTCTGGCCCAGGAACTGGTCACGGTGTTGACCGAGCGCATCCGCAGTGGCCAGCTCAAGCGCGGCGACAAACTGCCGACCGAATCGCAGATCATGGCCGAGGAAGGGGTCAGCCGCACCGTGGTGCGTGAGGCGATCTCGCGGCTGCAGGCCGCAGGCCAGGTAGAGACGCGCCACGGTATCGGCACCTTCGTGCTGGACATGCCTGCCACGGGCGGGTTCCGCATAGACCCCGCCACCGTGGTCACCTTGCGCGAAGTGTTGGCGGTGCTGGAACTGCGCATCGCCCTGGAGATCGAGTCCGCCGGCCTGGCCGCGCAGCGGCGCAGCGATGATGAGCTGGCCGGCATGCGTGCGGCGCTTGATGAGCTCAACGAAGGGGCCGCCCATGCCAACGATGCGGTGTCGGCGGATTTCCAGTTCCACCTGCGCATCGCCCAGGCCAGCGGCAACCATTATTTCGCCGACATCATCAACCACCTGGGCACCAGCATCATTCCACGGACCCGGCTCAATTCGGCGCGCCTGGCGCATGATGACCAGGCGCACTACATGGGCCGCCTGATGCATGAGCACGAAGCTATCTACGAGGCCATTGCCCGGCGCGACAGCGAGGGCGCGAAGATGGCCATGCGCATGCATTTGAGCAATAGCCGCGAGCGGTTGCGCCAGGCGCATGAAGAGGCCGAGGCGCAAGGGGTCTGATTTTCTCGCTGGCCATTGCGGCCCTATCGCCGGCAAGCCGACTCCCACAAGGATCACCTCGAACCCTGTGGGAGCCGGCTTGCCGGCGATAGGGCCAGTACAGACAAAAGAAAGCCCCGCATTTGCGGGGCTTCTTGCATCAGGGCACTCAGATTGCCCCATCACTCCACTGCCCATTCACCAGGCGCCGCAAGCCCAGCGGGTTGCCATCGCGCAGCGCCTCGGGCAGCAGCGCCTGCGGGTAGTTCTGGTAGCACACCGGGCGCAGGAAGCGGTCGATGGCCAAGGTGCCGACCGACGTCCCTCGGGCATCGGAAGTGGCCGGGTAAGGGCCGCCGTGCACCATCGCATCGCACACCTCGACACCGGTCGGGTAACCGTTGACCAGGATCCGGCCGACTTTCTCTTCCAGCAGCGGCACCAGCCAGGCAAAGGCTTCGAAGTCTTCCGGCTCGCCGATCAGCGTCGCGGTCAGCTGGCCGCGCAGGCCGAGCAGGGCGGCGCGCAGTTGCGCATTGTCCTGCACCTCGACCGCCACGGTGGTCGGGCCGAACACTTCTTCCTGCAGCAGTGGGTCGGCTTCCACCAGCAGACGGGCATCAGCCTTGAACAGCTGGGCACGCGCCTGGCTGCCTTGCTGGGGCTGGCCGGCCAGATGGGTAATGCCGGCGTGTGCCTGCAGGTGCTCCAGGCCGCCGACGTAGCTGCGCAGGCCTCCGACATTGAGCAAGGTCTGCCCGGCCTGGGCATCCAGGTGCTGGCCGAGGTCGGCAAGCAGCTGGCTGTACTGCGGCGATTGCAGACCGATCACCAGACCGGGGTTGGTGCAGAACTGGCCAGCACCCAGGCAGACCGAGCCGGCCAGCTCGCGGGCAATGGCGTCCCCGCGCTTGGCCAGGGCGCCGGGCAGGATGATCACCGGGTTGATGCTGGACATTTCAGCGAACACCGGAATCGGCTGCGGGCGCTCGGCGGCCATGCGGCACAGGGCATCACCGCCCTTGAGCGAGCCGGTAAAGCCGACTGCCTGGATCGCCGGGTGCTTGACCAGCCACTCGCCGACGCCACCCCCGAAGACCATGTTGAACACGCCCTTGGGCATGCCGGTACGTTCGGCGGCGCGCTGGATCGCACAGCCGACCAGGTCGGCGGTGGCCATGTGGCCGCTGTGCGCCTTGAACACCACCGGGCAGCCGGCGGCCAGGGCAGCAGCGGTGTCACCGCCGGCGGTGGAGAAGGCCAGCGGGAAGTTGCTGGCGCCGAACACCGCCACCGGGCCGACGCCAATGCGCATCTGGCGCAGGTCTACACGCGGCAGCGGCTGGCGCTCGGGCAGGGCCAGGTCGATGCGGGCACCCAGGTAGTCGCCACGGCGCAGTACCTGGGCGAACAGGCGCATCTGGCCGCTGGTGCGGCCACGTTCGCCCTGGATGCGCGCGGCAGGCAGGGCGGTTTCACGGCAGACGATGGCGACGAAGGCGTCGTCCAGTTCATCCAGCTCGGCGGCAATGGCGTCGAGGAATTCGGCGCGGCGCGCAGGCGCCAGCTGGCGGAATTCGGCGAAGGCTGCGGCGGCTGCCTGGGCGGCCTGGTCGACTTCGGCCTCGGTGGCCTGGGCGAAGCTGTAGGGCAGGGCCTCGCCGGTGGTGGCGTCCAGGCTCTGCAGGCGCTGAAGGCCGGCGGCGCTGCGCTGGCCGGCGATGAAGTTGTGGCCAAGAATCTCAGGCATGGGGTGCTCCGTTGATGAATGGGTTGATCGTGGTGTTGTGGGAGCCGGCTTGCCGGCGATCACCGGCAAAGCCGGTGCCACGCACCGCAGTGCCTGCATCGCCGGCAAGCCGGCTCCCACAGGTACCGCGTTGTCTGCTTCGCGGGACAAGCCCGCTCCCACAAGATCCGTGAGCAATCAGGTAATGGGGGCCGGATTGAACAGGGTGATGTCGTTGTGCAGACGGTGCTGTTCGGCCCAGGTCTGCTTGCGGCCGCTGGCCACGTCCAGGTAGTAGTGGAACAGCTCCCAGCCCAGCTCCTCGATGCTCGCCCGTCCACTGGCGATGCGCCCGGCGTCGATGTCGATCAGGTCGGGCCAGCGCTGGGCCAGTTCGGTGCGGGTGCAGACCTTGACCACCGGGGCCATGGCCAGGCCATAAGGCGTGCCGCGGCCGGTGGTGAACACGTGCAGGTTCATGCCGGCTGCCAGCTGCAAAGTGCCGCAGACGAAGTCGCTGGCCGGGGTGGCGCAGAAGATCAGGCCCTTGCGGTTGACACGCTCGCCCGGGCCGAGCACGCCCTGGATGGCGCCGCTGCCCGACTTGACGATCGAGCCGAGGGATTTCTCGACGATATTCGACAGGCCGCCTTTCTTGTTTCCAGGCGTGGTATTGGCACTGCGGTCGGCTGCGCCTTGCTGCAGGTAGCGGTCGTACCAGTCCATCTCACGCACCAGGGCGTCGGCGACTGCCTGGTTTTCGGCACGGGAGGTGAGCATGTAGATGGCATCGCGCACCTCGGTCACTTCCGAGAACAATACGGTGGCGCCGGCGCGCACCAGCAGGTCGGCGGCATAGCCCAGCGCCGGGTTGGCGGTAATGCCGGAGAACGCATCGCTGCCGCCGCACTGCATGCCCAGGATCAGTTCGCTGGCCGGCACGGTCTCGCGGCGGCGCTGGTCCAGCTTTTTCAGGCGGGTTTCGGCCAGGCCCATGATCTGCTCGATCATCTCGCTGAAACCGAGGCTGGCATCCTGCAGGCGGTACAGCCAGGGTTCGCTGAGGTCTACCGAGGGATCGTTGTCGTGCATCACCTGGCCGGCCTGCAGCTTCTCGCAGCCCAGGCTGATCACCAGCGCCTCGCCGCCCAGGTTGGGGTTGCGCGCCAGGTTGCGCACGGTGCGGATCGGGATGTAGGCGTCGCGGGCGTTGATCGCCACCCCGCAGCCGTAGCTGTGGGTGAGGGCGACCACGTCGTCGACGTTGGGGTACTTGGGCAGCAACTCGGCGCGGATGCGCTTGACCGCATGCTCCAGCACACCGGTCACGCATTGCACGGTGGTGGTGATGCCGAGGATGTTGCGGGTACCGACGGTGCCGTCGGCGTTGCGGTAGCCTTCGAAGGTGAAGCCTTCCAGCGGTGGCAAGGGGGCGGGCACCGCGTCGCAGCGGGGCAGGCTGTCCAGTTCCGGGGCGGCGGGCATGGCCAGCTGGCTTTCCTGTACCCAGCTGCCCTGGCGCAGGTCTTCCAGGGCGTAGCCGATGATCTGGCCGTAGCGGCGCACCGGCTCGCCCTTGGCGATAGGCACGGTAGCGACCTTGTGGCTCTGCGGCACGCCCTCGACCAGGGTCAGGCCGTCGGCGAAGCGGGCGCCTTCGCCCAGGCCACCGTCGTTGACCACCACCACGACGTTATCGTCGTCGTGCAGGCGGACGTAGCGCGGCGAGTCGGAATGTTCGATCAACTGCATGATGGGGCCCTGTCTGTCATATGTGCTCAGGCTTTGTACTGCTGCCCGCGCCCGGGGTCGCCGGGGCGGGCGTGTTCACTCAGTGACGCGTGTCGGCCAGCTCGCCGCTGGCGGCAGGCTGGGTTTCAGGCTTTGCGTCGTCACGCAACTCGATACGCTTGATCGGGCCGACGATCACCAGGTAGCTGAACACCGCCACCAAGGCGTTGGCACCCACGTAGACCAGGGCCCACTTGAACGAACCGGTGGCGCTGATGATGTAGCCGATGACGATCGGCGTGGTGATCGAGGCGATGTTGCCGAAGGTGTTGAACAGGCCACCGGAAAGCCCGGCGATCTGCTTGGGCGAGGTGTCGGCGACCACCGCCCAGCCCAGTGCACCGATGCCCTTGCCGAAGAAGGCCAGGGTCATGAAGCCGACCACCATCCACTCGGCGTCGACGTAGTTGCAGAACACCATGGTGGTCGACAGCAGCAGGCCGCAGACGATCGGCAGCTTGCGCGAGAAGGTCAGCGAATTGCCACGGCGCAGCAGCCAGTCCGAGATCACCCCGCCGAGCACGCCGCCAATGAAGCCGCACACTGCAGGCAGCGAGGCGATGAAGCCGGCCTTGAGGATGGTCATGCCGCGTTCCTGCACCAGGTACACCGGGAACCAGGTCAGGAAGAAGTAGGTGATGGCATTGATGCAGTACTGGCCCAGGTACACGCCCAGGAGCATGCGACTGGTCAGCAGCTGCTTGATGTAGCCCCATTTCGGGCCGTCGTTGCCGCGTTTCTGGTCCATGTCCACCAGGCCACCGTTCTGCTCGATGTGTTCGAGCTCGGCGGGGCTGATGCGCGGGTGCTGGCGCGGGTTGTGGATGGTCTTGAGCCAGACCATGGAGAACACGATGCCCAGTGCGCCCATGACCACGAACACATGCTCCCAACCGAAGCTGAACACGATCCAGCCCATGATTGGCGCGAACAGCGCGGTGGCGAAGTATTGCGCCGAGTTGAAGATCGCCGATGCCGTGCCCCGTTCCTGCGTGGGGAACCAGGCCGCGACGATACGGGCATTGCCCGGGAACGACGGGGCTTCGGCGAAACCGACCAGAAAGCGCAGGGTGAACAGGGTGACCACCGCCCAGGCTACCGGCAGGCCGCCGACAAAACCTTGCAACAGGGTGAACAGCGACCAGGTGAAGATGCTGAAGGCGTAGACGTTCTTCGAACCGAAGCGGTCCAGCAGCCAGCCGCCCGGAATCTGGCCAGCCACGTAGGCCCAGCCGAAGGCGGAGAAGATATAACCGAGGGTGACGGCGTCGATGCCAAGGTCTTTCTGCAGGCTGGAGCCTGCGATGGCGATGGTGGCTCGGTCGGCATAGTTGATCGTGGTCACCAGAAACAGCATGAACAGGATCAGGTAGCGCACATGCGTTTTTTTCGTCGCTTGCATGCTGGCAATACTCCCACTAGTTATTTTTGTGCGGGCTCACGAGTTGTAGCCGGAGTGGGGGCAGCCCACTCCGGGTGCGGCTATGGCAGGCCGCGGGGTGCGCTTATTGCGGACCCATCTTGTCCATCAGTGCTGCGAGCATTTCGTACTCTTCGGCGGTCAGGTCGGTCAGCGGCGTGCGCACCGGGCCCGCGTCATAACCGGCGATCCGGGCGCCAGCCTTGACGATGCTCACGGCGTAGCCGGCCTTGCGGTTGCGGATGTCCAGGTACGGCAGGAAGAAATCGTCGATCAGCTTGGCCACGGTGGCGTGATCGTCACGGGCGATCGCGTGGTAGAAGTCCATCGCGGTCTTGGGCACGAAGTTGAATACCGCCGAGGAGTATACCGGCACGCCCAGTGCCTTGTAGGCCGCAGCATACACCTCGGCGGTCGGCAGGCCACCCAGGTAGCTGAAGCGGTCACCCAGGCGGCGACGAATCGACACCATCAGCTCGATGTCGCCCAGGCCGTCCTTGTAGCCGATCAGGTTAGGGCAGCGTTCGGCGAGTTTTTCCAGCAGGTCGGCGTTCAGGCGGCAGACGTTGCGGTTGTACACCACCACACCGATGTTCACCGATTTGCACACGGCTTCGACGTGGGCGGCAACGCCGTCCTGGCTGGCTTCGGTCAGGTAATGCGGCAGCAGCAGCAGGCCCTTGGCGCCCAGGCGCTCGGCTTCTTGCGCGTATTCGATGGCCTGGCGGGTGGAGCCACCGACGCCGGCGAGGATCGGCACCGACTTGGCGCAGGTGTCGACCGCGGTCTTGATCACCTGGCTGTATTCGCTGGCGGCCAGGGAGAAGAACTCACCGGTGCCACCGGCGGCGAACAGGGCACTGGCGCCGTAAGGGGCCAGCCACTCCAGGCGCTTGATGTAGCCAGCCTGGTTGAAGTCGCCCTGGGCGTTGAAATCGGTGACCGGGAAAGACAGCAGGCCGTGGGAGAGGATGGATTGCAGTTCTTGTGGGTTCATTGTTGTAAGCATCCTGTGGCGCTTGGGGTGTAGGGGTGTCGTGCTGCGATGGAGGTAAGTTATCGTACAACCAGTACGATGACTAGTCCTCCTTGGGAAATTTTTTGCTGTTGCTGGAGTGCGACCTTTCGCAGGTATCCTGCAGGTCTTGAAGGCTGTGGGTTCTATGTGGGAGCCGGCTTGCCGGCGATAGGGCAGGCTGTCGCTTTGCTTGCTCCGGCCTCATCGCCGGCAAGCCGGCTCCCACAGGGATCGAGCGCGCTTTTGAATTTTGAGTCGACACGACAGAAGCTGAGCACAGGGTTCAGTCATCGTATCTCTTGGGAGGGGTAAAAAACGATCGCGGAGACAGGCACAAGCCCGCCGCCCGCTTCCACGGGAAGTGTTCTGGGACCAGCAGAGGGTGACCGGGGAAGCGGGGGCGACCTTGCGCCGCCCCGCGATCAAAGCTAACGAAGCTGAGTGTCAGGCCGCCTGTTGGCGCTTGACCTGGGACTTGCGCACTTGGGCGCGGCAGGCGTCGCCGAAGGCCTGGAAGATCTTGATCGAATCAGGGTTCTTGGCCGCTTGCCACTCCGGGTGCCACTGCACGGCGAACAGGAAGGGCGAAATGCTTGGCGCATGAATCGCTTCGACCAGGCCGTCTTCGGCAAGGGCGATCGGCTCGATGCCGGCGCCGAGGTTGCGCAGGCCCTGGCCATGCAGCGAGTTCACGCGAATCTCGTCGGTGCCAAGGGTGTCACGCAGCCAGCTGCCTGGCTTGATCTTCACGCCATGCACCTGGGCGTACTGCACTTCGACCGGGTCTTCCGGGTTTTCCCGGTGGTCGTTGAAGCCAGGTTCTGCGTAGACCTTCTGGTAGATATCACCACCCAGGGCCACGTTGATTTCCTGCATGCCACGGCAGATACCGAAGATCGGCAGGCCGCGCGCGATCGCCGCCTTCACCAGCGGAATATCGAACAGGTCGCGGTTGACGTCCTGGCCTTTGCCTGGAGTCTGGTTTTCCTGGCCGTACAGGCTCGGCTCGATGTTGCTGCCGGCACCGGTCAGGTACACGCCGTCGGCCATGTCCAGATAGGTCTCGAGGTCTTCGATGCCACAGCAGGTGGGCACCAGCACCGGGACGCAATCGGAGAACTCGACCAGCGGGGTGATGTATTTGTGGGTCATGACCTGATAGTCATGGCCTTTGCGCTCTTGGCTGCCCATGGTCATCAGGACGACGGGTTTGCGCAGGGAGGGTTTCTTGTTGCCAATGTTGCTGTTGGACATATGTCACCTTATGACAGGTTCGACCTGCCGTTGTTGTGCAGGTGCACGGCGCGGGGCCTGGTGTGTCACCTGAAGTCCCGAGCACTGCCGGCTCGTCAGAGGCGACGATTCCGGTCGGGGCTTGTTGATAGCTTGCCAGAGCCGTTCGATATGTCAAACGGCTGAAGGGGCCGTGGGAAGGGGTTTTGCGCCGAATTTCGGGGGGTAAAACCCTTGCGAGCCTGAGGCGGCAAGGGTTTGGCAGGGGGTGAGGTCAATAATATTTAACGACGCAGTTGGATCATTGCAGCCGTGCAATAAAGGGGGCCTTGCGCCCCCATCGCCGGCAAGCCGTCTCCCACACCCTGTAGGAGCCGGCTTGCCGGCGATAGGGCCAGTGCAGTCAATGAAGAATCTGCGCCAGGAACCCCTTGGCCCGCGCCGTACGCGGTTGGTTGAAGAACACTTCCGGCGGGCTGTCCTCGATGATCTGGCCACCCTCCAGGAACAGCACCCGCTCCGCTACCTGCCGGGCAAAGCCCATCTCGTGAGTGACGCAGAGCATGGTCATGCCGGTATCGGCCAGTTGCACCAGCACATCCAGCACCTCGGCGACCATCTCCGGGTCAAGCGCCGACGTCGGTTCGTCAAACAGCATGATCCTCGGCTTCATGCACAGCGCCCGGGCGATCGCCACCCGCTGTTGCTGGCCACCGGAGAGCTGGCTGGGGTATTTGTGCGCCTGGCTTTCGATACCGACCTTGCTCAGGTACATCCGTGCCCGTTCCTCGGCATCCTTGCGCGACAGGCCGCGCACGCTGGTGGGTGCCAGCAGGCAGTTGTCGAGCACGCTCATGTGCGGGAACAGGTTGAAATGCTGGAATACCATGCCGATTTCGCTGCGCACCTGGGCAGCCTGGCGCGTGGTGGCGGCAAGGTCGGTGCCTGCTACCTGGATGCTGCCCTTTTGGGCCACTTCCAGGCGGTTGATGCAGCGAATCAGGGTGGACTTGCCCGAGCCGGACGGGCCACACAGGACGATGCGCTCGCCCTCGCGCACCTGCAGGTCGATGTCGCGCAGTACATGGAAGGCGCCGTAGTGCTTGTTCAGGCCCTCGATGCGGATCAATACCGGGCGTGGGTCGGGTTCGGGGGCAAGGCTGGCAACGCTCAGAGGGGCGGTCATGTTGTTGTTCTCCCGCAGGGTTTCAGTCGAAACGTGCCGCGCTGTAAGGCGCAGGGTCGGTGAAAGGGCGCTCGCCGGTCAGCAGCTCGGCCAGCAGGCGGCCGCTGACAGGGCCCAGGGTCAGGCCGTGGTGGGCGTGGCCGAAGTTGAACCACAGACCCTTGTGTCGTGGCGCCGGGCCGATCACCGGGCGCATGTCCGGCAGGCATGGGCGGCGGCCCAGCCAAGGCTTGTCGTCCAGGCGCTCGCCCAGGGCCGGGAACAGCTTGCGGGCCAGGGCTTCGCAGCGTTCGAGCTGGATTTCGTTGCCCGGCGCATTGCTGGCGGCGAACTCGATACCGGTGGTCAGGCGCACGCCGCGGGCCATGGGCGCCAGCACGTAGCCGCCCTGGGTGTCGCAGATCGCGTGCTGCAGCTGCGCGTTGCCCTGGGTGGCGTAGTGCATGTGATAGCCGCGCTTGATGCCCAGCGGAATCTGGTAGCCCAGGTGCTGGTAAAGGTCGGCCGATTGCGGGCCCAGGCAGGCCACCACTTCGTCGGCGGTGATCGGCCCGCGCTGGCTCTCGACTTGCCACTGGCCGCCGACCTGGCGCAGGGTGCGCGCGTCACCGTGAAGGAACTGCCCGCCACGCTGGACGAACAGCCCGGCGTAGCCACGGGTCAGGGCGCCAGGGTTGTTCACGGTTTTCGGGTCAAGCCAGTGGATGCCGCCGACCACGGCGCTGTCGAGCTGATGTTCGCGCCCCTGCAGCTGGCCACGTTCAAGGACTTCGTACTGCAGGCCGTAGCGAGCCAGCCCCTTGAGCTCGGCCTTGGCCCGTTCGAACAGTGCCGGGTCGCGGTACACCTCGATCCAGCCCTTGGCTTGCACCAGCCCTTGCAGGCCGGCCGCGTCGATGAAGGCGTCGTGCTCTTCGACGCAGCGCTGCACCAGCGGCAGCATGTCGGCGGCTGCGCTGGCCAGGCGTCTAGGCGCCGACTGCTGCCAGTAGCGCAGCAGCCAGGGCGCGGCCTTGGGCAAGTGCAGCAGGCTGTAGCGCACATCCGGCTGACGGTTCAGGCCGTAGCGCAGCAGGGCGCCGAATTGGCGGGGGAAAGCGTAGGGGATCACGCTGGAGCGCTCGATCAGCCCGGCATTGCCATGGCTGGTGCCGCTGCCGGGTTGGTCGCGGTCGATCAGGATCACCTGTCGCCCGCGAGCCTGCAGGTGCAGCGCGGTACTGACGCCAACGATGCCGGCGCCGAGGACAAGGGTTTGGCAGTGCATGGAGGTATCCTTCGGTCAGTTCAGGTGGCGGCCCAGGCGGGCTTCCAGGTGTTTGAGCAGGCGCCGCACCAGCTCCACGACCACCAGGTAGAGCACGGCGGCCCACAGGTAGATCTGGAAGTCGAAGCTGCGCGAGAAGGCCAGCTTGGTCACGCCCATCAGGTCGTAGATCGTCACCAGCGAGGCGATGGCGCTGGCCTTGATCATCAGGATCAGCTCGTTGCCCAGCGGGCCGATGGCCACCAGCAACGATTGCGGTAGGATCACCTTGAAGAAGGTGGTCGAGCGTTTCAGGTTCAGTGCCCGCGCGGCTTCGTACTGCCCCGGGGCCACGGCCATCAGGCTGCCGCGGAAGATCTCGGCCTGGTAGGCGGCGGTGTTCAGGGTGAAGGCCAGCAAAGTGCAGAACCAGGCTTCGCGGAAGAACCACCAGAGGCCGACGTCCTGCCAGAAGCCCTTGAGCGAACCGAGGCCGTAGTACAGCAGAAACAGCTGGGCCAGCAGCGGCGAGCCGCGGAAGAAGTAGATGTAGCCCGCCGCCAGGCGTTGCAGCAGCAGATTGCGCGACAGGCGGGCCAGGGCCAGCAGCAGGCCGAGCACGGCCCCCAGGCTGAAGGAAATCGCCACCAGCTTGGCGGTCACCAGCAAGCCATCGACGAAGCGCGGGCCATAGCGCTCCAGCAGGTCAGGGTCGAGGACCAGGCTCAGCAGTTGTTCGGCACTCATGCGCGTGCTCCTTGCAGGTGGCGGTTGCTGCGCCGTTCGATGTAGGCGAAGACCCGCCCCGACAGTGCCGAGAACAGCAGGTAGCCCACGCAGGCGACGCCATAGAAGAACATCGGTTCCTTGGTCACGCTGACCGCGAGGTTGGTCTGTCGCATCAGGTCGACCAGCGAGATGGTCGACACCAGCGAGGTGTCCTTGAGCAGCGACAGCCAGTTGTTGGAAAGGCCCGGCAGGGCGATGCGCGTCAACTGGGGCAGCACCACCTTGAAGAACGCCGTGCGCTTGCCCAGGCCCAGCGCCGAGCAGGCTTCCAGCTGGCCTTTGGGCAGGGTCTTGAAGGCAGCCAGCCAGATTTCGCTGGAAAACGCCGCGAACACCAGGCTGAAGGCGATCATCGCGGCGAGGAAGGTGTTGATCAGGAACTCGCCTTCATAGCCCATGGCGGCCAGCAGTTTCTGGGCGGCGATCTGGCAGCCGTAGTAGATGATCAGCAGGGTCAGCAGTTCGGGCAGGCCCCGAAATACCGTGGAGAAGGTAGTGGCCCAGGCGCGCGGCAGGCGTTTGCGCGAACGGGCCGCCAGGGCCACGATCAGGCCCAGTGGCAGGCCGATGGGCAGGCAGGCGAGGGCCAGCGACACGGTGACCAGGGCACCGGCCAGCAGCGCCTGGCCCCAGCCACCACTGGCGAAGGACAGCAAGGACAATTGGTCGAGCATGACATACCCCTTGAATGGACTGCTCCAAGCGCGGACTCTGTAGGAGCGGCCTTGTGTCGCGAAAGGGCTGCGTAGCAGCCCCAAAGATTCATGGGGCGCCGCCGAAATCCTGGGGCCGCTTTGCGGCCCTTTCGCGACGCAAGGCCGCTCCTACAGAAATTGCGCCAACAGGCGGGATCAGTTGTAGATGTCGAAGGCGAAGTACTTGCTGGCGATCTTCTGGTAAGTGCCGTTGGCGACGATCTCGGCCAGTGCGGTATTGAGCCGCTGGCGCAGCGCCTCGTCGTCCTTGCGCACGGCAATGGCGGCATCGGCCTTGGTTCCGGCCACGTCACCGAGGACCTTGCAGCAGTCCTGGCCGTTCTTGTTCATCCACTCGTGCAGCGGGAACTTGTCGGCGATCACCCCGTCCAGGCGGCCGGCGGCGAGGTCGGCGTTGGCTTCGTCCATGGTCGGGTACAGCTTCACGTCGGCGCCGGCCTTGGCGTAGACGTCTTCGGCGTAGATCGCCTGGGTCGAAGACGACTGGGCACCCACGGTGAAGCCGTTGAAGGTGGTCTGGGCGTCGCTGATCTTGCTGTCCTTGGCCACGGCAACGGTCAGCGGTGTGCGGTAGTAGTGGTCGGTGAAGGCGATTTTCTTGCGCCGCTCCTCGGTGTCGATCATCGAGGCGACCACGGCATCGTACTTGCGCGCCATCAGCGCCGGGATGATGCCTTCCCAGTCCTGGGCGACCAGGGTGCACTCGACTTTCATCTGCGCGCACAGGGCGTGGGTGATGTCGATGTCGAAGCCGTGCAGCTGGTTATCGGCATCGACATAGTTGAAGGGCGGGTAGGCGCCCTCGGTGGCGAAGCGCAGGGTTTCGGCACTGGCTGCACCCGCCAGCAGCAGGGCACACGCACCCACCATAGCCATGGTCTTGTTCATCTTGCACCTCTTGCACTCTTGCTATTGTTGTTTGCCCGCCGTGTAGCCGACGAACTCGTTATGTAGAGCGGCAGTCGCTTCCAAGCGTTTTTCAACATCAGGCCCGAGTTTCCGGCAGACCTCGTTGACCATCAGGTGCACCCACGACAGCATCGCCGAGGTGGATTCCCAGAACAGATTGAACTCGGTGGGGATGCGGAACACCTCGTCGGCGTTGGCATCGGCCCAGTCACAGAAGGTGTCGGTCACCAGGGTGACCGGGATGCCCGCCTGGCGTGCCTTCTGGCACAGCAACAGGGCGTGGCGGGAATAGCGGCGCGCCTCGAACACCACCAGGGCGCTGTTTTCCGGGCGCCCCAGCAGCACTTCGCCGAAATGCCCGGCGCTGCCATCGACCACCTGCACGCCGTCGCGCAGGTAATGCAGCAGGTGCGCCATGCACTGGGCGACACCGCGCTCGGTCTGAAAACCGGCAATGAATACCCGTGGCCGTTCGGCCAGGCGCTGGGCCGCGCGATGCCAGGGCTCGCTACGGCTGTATTCATGCACCCGCACCAGCGCGGCGATTTCCAGCTCCAGGCTGCCAGCGCTGGCGGTGTCGTCGTGCTGCTGGCGGTATTCTTGCAGGCGGTCACCGACCAGCCACGGGCCATCACCCAGGTCGCTCTGCAGGTCTTGCTTGAGGGCCTTGAGATGGGCATAACCGAGGGCACGGCAGAAACGCCCGACACTGGATTCGCTGACACTGAGCTTGGCGGCGATGCTGGCCGAGGTCTGGAACGGCAGTTCGTGGAGGTTGGCGAGCATGTAGCTGGCAATCTTGCGGCCCGACGCGGCGGCCCCTTGCAGGCTGCTTTCCAGGCGTTGCTTGAGCGATTGGTTCATGCTGCTGCTCCGGTGAGGCGTGAAACAGAAAATGGATGTTTTCTGTCATCAAGTCAATATTTGACAGATAGCTGTCACTTGCAGGAAAGTTTTTGTCGTTGCCAACGCTGTTGCCATTCCAATTCCAAGAAAGGAGCTTCAGATGTCTGCACCTTCCAACAGCCCTGTCGTGCGCGTGCCGTTCAGCCAATTGCAGGGGCTGCTGCAAGCGATTCTCCAGCGCCACGGCTGCAGCCAGAACGTGGCCGGCGTGCTTGCCCATAACTGCACCAGCGCCCAGCGCGACGGTGCCCACAGCCATGGCGTATTCCGCATTCCAGGTTATGTCTCGACGTTGGCCAGCGGGTGGGTCAATGGCCAGGCCACGCCGCAGGTCACCGACGTGGCGCCGGCGTTCGTGCGGGTCGATGCCGGGGGTGGCTTTGCTCAGCCGGCCTTGGCCGCGGCGCGCGGCCTGCTGGTGGAGAAGGCGCGCAATGCCGGTATCGCCGTGCTGGCGATCCACAACTCGCACCATTTCGCCGCGCTGTGGCCGGATGTCGAGCCGTTCGCCGATGAGGGCCTGGTGGCCTTGAGCGTGGTCAACAGCATGACCTGCGTCGTGCCGCACGGGGCGCGCAAGCCGTTGTTCGGCACCAACCCGATCGCGTTCGCCGCACCGTGCGCAGGGCATGACCCGATCGTCTTCGACATGGCCACCAGTGCCATGGCCCATGGCGACGTGCAGATCGCCGCGCGTGCCGGCCAGACATTGCCCGAGGGCATGGGGGTGGACGCCCGAGGGCTGCCGACCACCGACCCGAAGGCCATCCTCGAAGGTGGGGCATTGTTGCCGTTCGGCGGGCACAAGGGGTCGGCCTTGTCGATGATGGTCGAGTTGCTGGCGGCGGCGCTGACCGGCGGGCATTTCTCCTGGGAATTCGACTGGTCGGGCCATCCGGGGGCGAAGACGCCCTGGACCGGGCAGCTGATCATCGTCATTGATCCGAGCAAGGCTGAAGGCGAGCGGTTTGCCCTGCGCAGCCGGGCGCTGGTCGAGCAGATGCAGGCGGTGGGGTTGACGCGGATGCCGGGTGAGCGGCGTTATCGGGAAAGGGAAATTGCCGAGCGGGAAGGGGTGGCGGTGACTGAGCGGGAGCTGCAGGAGCTTGAGGCATTGGCTGGCTGAACGGGCCTCATCGCCGGCAAGCCGGCTCCCACGCCGATCGCGCCTGGGCGGGCTTGGTGTGGGAGCCGGCTTGCCGGCGATGAGGCCAGTCGATCCACCCCAGCAGCCCGCCATGCAATCTTGCATAGACAACCTTGCACATTAGGTGATGTTCCTTCCCCGCGACTGCGGGTATCCTCAGGGCAGTCATTCCGAACTGTCCTGATCCAAGGAGCTGCACGCTGTGTTCAAACATGTCGATGCCTATGCCGGCGACCCGATCCTCTCGCTGATGGAAACCTTCAAGGCCGACCCGCGCGCCGACAAGGTCAACCTGAGTATCGGCCTGTACTACGATGAGGCCGGCGTGGTGCCGCAACTGGCGGCGGTGGATGCGGTGGAAAAACGCATCGCAGGCCAGGCCCATGAGGCGTCGCTGTACCTGCCGATGGAAGGCCTGGCCAGCTACCGCCAGGCGATCCAGGCACTGCTGTTCGGCGCCGATCACCCGGCCGTGACCGGCCAGCGCGTGGCCACCGTACAGACCGTCGGCGGTTCCGGCGCACTGAAAGTCGGTGCCGACTTCCTCAAGCGTTACTTCCCGCAGTCGGAAGTCTGGGTCAGCAATCCGACCTGGGACAACCACCGCGCCATCTTCGAAGGTGCCGGGTTCAAGGTGCACACCTACCCGTACTTCGACCAGACCACCCGTGGCGTCGACTTCGACGGCATGCTGGCCACCCTGCAGACCCTCCCGGCCAACAGCGTCGTGCTGCTGCACCCGTGCTGCCACAACCCCACCGGCGCCGACCTCGAGCCGCAGCAGTGGCAACAAGTGGTGGAAGTGGTCAAGGCGCGTGAGCTGATCCCGTTCCTCGACATCGCCTACCAGGGCTTCGGCGTGGGCCTGGCGGAAGATGCCTTCGCCATCCGCGAAATGGCCCGTGCCGGCGTACCTTGCCTGGTCAGCAACTCGTTCTCGAAAATCTTCTCGCTGTACGGCGAGCGGGTAGGGGGCCTGTCGGTGGTCTGCGACGATGCAGCCACCACCCAGAGCGTGCTCGGCCAGCTCAAGGCGACCGTGCGCCGCAACTACTCCAGCCCGCCCAACTTCGGTGCCCAGCTGGTGGCCGGCGTGCTCGGCGATGCGGGCCTGAATGCCCAGTGGGCGGAAGAAGTGGAAGTGATGCGCAAGCGTATCCTCGACATGCGCCAGGCGCTGGTCGATGCCCTGGCCGTGCTGCTGCCGGGCCAGGACTTCCAGTTCTTCCTGCGCCAGCGCGGCATGTTCAGCTACACCGGGTTCAGCGTCGAGCAAGTGCGCCGTCTGCGTGACGAGTTCGGTGTGTACCTGATCGACAGTGGTCGGGTGTGCATGTCCGGGTTGCGCCCGGCCAACCTGCAACGGGTTGCCGAGGCGTTCGCCGCCGTTCAGAAGTGATGTGACAAAAGGGGCCGCGTTGCGGCCCCTTCGTATCTCCAGTTGTCATGACAAGTGCAACCGTCCCTCGGGTGGGGCTTTCCAAAGTGCAACCATCAGCGCACAATCGCGCCCTTCTTTATTCGGTTGAGTAGGGCGAGTGGTCTATTTCGCCATTCTCAGCCTGTTGCAGTCTTGCGAGTGGAGCTTCACCCGGAATGAATGAGCAGGCCTCTAGCGTTGAACAACGCTTTGCAGAATCGACCCCCGCCACCCTTGGCAGCTGGGCGCGTCACGACACCACCTGGATGTTGGGCCTGTTTGGCACCGCCATCGGCGCCGGCACGCTGTTCCTGCCGATCAACGCCGGCCTCGGCGGTTTCTGGCCGCTGCTGATCCTGGCCGCGCTGGCCTTCCCCATGACGTACTTCGCCCACCGTGGCCTGACCCGCTTCGTGCTCTCCGGGCGTAGTGGCGGCGATATCACCGAAGTGGTCGAAGAGCATTTCGGCATCAAGGCCGGTGCACTGATCACCGTGCTGTACTTCTTCGCCATCTTCCCGATCCTGCTGATCTACAGCGTGGCCCTGACCAACACGGTCAGCAGCTTCATGGAGCATCAGCTGCACATGACACCGCCACCGCGGGCGCTGCTGTCGTTCGTGCTGATCCTCGGCCTGCTGGCCATCGTGCGCTGCGGCGAACAGGCCACGGTCAAGGTCATGAGCCTGCTGGTCTACCCGTTCATCGTCGCCCTGGCGCTGCTGGGCCTGTACCTGGTGCCGCACTGGACCGGTGGCATTCTCGACAGCGCCAGCCAGCTGCCGTCGGGTTCGGCCTTCCTGCACACCGTGTGGCTGGCGATTCCGGTGATGGTGTTCTCGTTCAACCACTCGCCGATCATTTCGGCCTTTGCGGTTGACCAGAAACGCCGCTACGGCGAGCACGCCGACGAGCGCAGCGGGCAGATCCTGGCCCGTGCCCACCTGCTGATGGTCGCCATGGTGCTGTTCTTCGTGTTCAGCTGCGTGCTGACCCTGGACAGCGCCCAGCTGGCCGAGGCCAAGGCGCAGAACCTGTCGATCCTGTCCTACCTGGCCAACCACTTCAGCAACCCGACCATTGCCTTTGCCGCGCCGCTGATTGCCTTCATCGCCATCGCCAAGTCGTTCCTTGGCCACTACATCGGCGCCAGCGAAGGCCTCAAGGGCATCATCGCCAAGACCGGCGCACGCCCGGCCGCCAAGACCCTGGACCGTGTGGTTGCGGCGTTGATGCTGGTGGTGTGCTGGATCGTCGCCACGCTCAACCCGAGCATCCTCGGCATGATCGAATCGCTCGGCGGCCCGATCATCGCGGTACTGCTGTTCCTGATGCCGATGTACGCCATCCGTCGTGTGCCCTCGATGCGCAAGTACAGCGGCGCGATGTCGAACGTGTTCGTAACGTTAGTCGGCCTGGTCGCGCTGACCTCGGTGGTATACGGCCTGCTGGCCTGATACAACCGCTGTTGTAAAGAGTGTCCGGTTGGCTTGTCGCCATCCGGACATTTTTTTGTCCACAAGAATTGTCTGGCAATAGAACAATTTTATCGTTCCCCATAGGCACCCGGCCGCCTTCATGCTTAACTCAGGGTCTTTTTCAAACCCCGCATAAGGATTTCGTCCATGGCTCAAGTGACTCTCAAAGGCAACCCGGTTCAAGTCAAAGGCAACCTGCCGCAGGCCGGTGCCCAGGCGCCTGCCTTCTCGCTGGTAGGTGAAGGCCTGGCTGACAAGTCGCTGAAGGACTTCGCTGGCAAGCGCAAGGTGCTGAACATCTTCCCAAGCGTCGACACCCCGACCTGCGCCACTTCGGTACGCAAGTTCAACGCCCAGGCCAATGACGTGGCCAACACCGTGGTGCTGTGCATCTCCGCCGACCTGCCGTTCGCCCAGGCCCGCTTCTGCGGCGCCGAAGGCCTGGATAACGTGAAGAACCTGTCGACCCTGCGCGGTGCCGAGTTCCTCGAGAACTACGGCGTGGCGATTGCCGACGGCCCGCTGGCCGGCCTGGCTGCCCGCGCCGTGGTGGTGCTGGACGAGAACGATAAAGTGCTGCACAGCGAACTGGTTGGCGAAATTGCCGACGAGCCGAACTACGACGCGGCGCTGGCTGTACTGAAGTAAGGATTGCGCCGGCCCTGACAGCGCAACGCTGCAACCTGCCATCCAAGCAACACCCTGTAATGGCTCGGAACATGTTCCGGGCCGTTTTCATTTAAAGTTCAGCGTTTTGCCAACGTCAGGCAAAGGTAAACCTCTGGTAAAGGCCCTTTGCTAAAACGATGCCAGTGCTTATCGTTCACCCTCCTAAAGTCGTCATTTCGAACAAGGTTCGTTCAACCCATGCAAGCTTCTGTCTCCCGATCCCCCCGTCGCTGGCTCGTCGGCCTGCTGATCCTGCTGCTGGTGGCCCTGCTGGCCTGGTGGCTGTGGCCCGCAACGCCTGCTCATAAAGAGGCGGTGGGGGGGCGCCCGGGCAAAGGCATGGGCATGGGCGGACGTCCAGGGTTCGGTGGCTCCACCGACCCGGTGCCGGTGCGCGTCGAGCCGGTACGCCAGGGCGACTTCCCGCTCTACTACAAGGCCCTGGGCACGGTCACCGCGACCAACACGGTCAATGTGCGCAGCCGGGTCGCCGGCGAACTGGTGAAGATCCACTTCAAGGAAGGGCAGCAGGTCAAGACCGGCGACCTGTTGGCCGAAATCGACCCACGCTCCTACCGTATCGCCTTGCAACAAGCCGAAGGCACCCTGGCGCAGAACCAGGCGCAGTTGAAGAACGCCCAGGTCGACCTGGCGCGCTATAAAGGCCTGTATGCCGAGGACAGCATCGCCAAACAGACCCTCGATACCGCCGAAGCCCAGGTGGCGCAGTTCCAGGGACTGGTCAAGACCAACCAGGCCCAGGTCAGCGATGCCCGGTTGAACCTCGATTTCACCCAGATCCGCTCGCCCATCAGTGGCCGCGTAGGCCTGCGCCAGCTCGACCTGGGCAACCTGGTAGCCGCCAACGACACCACCGCCCTGGTGGTGATCACCCAGACCGAGCCGATCAGCGTGGCCTTCACCTTGCCGGAGACCGAACTGACCACCGTGCTCGAGCGCTACCGCAGTGGCGCCAGCCTGCCGGTCGAGGCGTGGGACCGCAGCGACAGCAAGCTGCAGTCCAGCGGTGTGCTGGGCAGCATCGACAACCAGATCGACACCACCACCGGCACCCTGAAGTTCAAGGGTCGCTTCGAAAACAAGGACCTGGCCCTGTTCCCCAACCAGTTCGTCAACGTGCGCCTGCTGGCCGACACCCTCAAGCAGGTGGTCATGGCCCCGGCGGCGGCGATCCAGTTCGGTAACGACGGCACCTTCGCCTATGTGGTCAACGCCGAGAACACCGTCAACGTGCGCAAGCTCAAGGTAGGAGCCACCGACGGTCAGAACAGCGTGATCCTCGAGGGCCTCAAGCCCGGTGAGCGCCTGGTGCTGGAAGGCACCGACCGCCTGCGCGAAGGGACCAAGGTGGAAGTCGTCGAAGACAGCTCGCAAGTGCCCACCACCCCCGGCCAGCACTTGCAGGGTCAGGACGCCAAGGGCTCGGCGCAGACGGGCGAAGCACAGCCTGGTAAAGCAGCAGGCAAGGCGGGCGCATGAACCTCTCGCGCCTGTTCATCCTGCGGCCGGTCGCCACCACCCTGAGCATGCTGGCCATCGTCCTGGCCGGCCTGATCGCCTACAAGTTGCTGCCGGTCTCGGCGCTGCCGCAGGTGGACTACCCGACGATCCGGGTCCTGACTCTTTACCCCGGTGCCAGCCCCCAGGTGATGACCAGCGCGGTCACCGCACCGCTGGAGCGCCAGTTCGGCCAGATGCCCGGCCTGACCCAGATGGCCTCGACCAGCTCTGGCGGCGCCTCGGTGCTGACCCTGCGCTTCAACCTGGACATGAACATGGACGTTGCCGAGCAACAGGTCCAGGCCGCGATCAATGCGGCCAGCAACCTGTTGCCCAGCGACCTGCCGGCACCGCCGGTGTACAACAAGGTCAACCCGGCCGACACGCCGGTGCTGACCCTGGCGATCTCCAGCAAGACCATGCCCTTGCCCAAGCTCAACGACCTGGTCGACACCCGCGTGGCGCAGAAGCTCGCGCAGATCAGCGGCGTGGGCATGGTCAGCATCGCCGGCGGCCAACGCCAGGCCGTGCGGGTCAAGGTCAACGTCGATGCGCTGGCTGCCAACGGCCTGAACCTGGAAGACGTGCGCACCCTGATCGGCGCCTCCAACGTCAACCAGCCCAAGGGCAACTTCGATGGCCCGACCCGGGTGTCGATGCTCGACGCCAATGACCAGCTGCGCTCCCCCGAGGAGTACGCCAACCTGATCCTGACGTACAACAACGGCGCGCCGCTGCGCTTGAAGGACGTCGCCGAAATCGTCGATGGCGCCGAGAACGAGCGCCTGGCCGCGTGGGCCAACCAGAACCAGGCGGTATTGGTAAACATCCAGCGCCAGCCGGGTGCCAACGTCATCGAGGTGGTCGACAGCATCAAGGAACTGTTGCCGTCGATCACCGACAACCTGCCGGCCGGCCTCGACGTCTCGGTACTGACCGACCGTACCCAGACCATCCGTGCAGCGGTCAAGGACGTGCAGCACGAACTGCTGATCGCCATCGTCCTGGTGGTCATGGTCACCTTCGTCTTCCTGCGCCGCTTCAGCGCCACCCTGATCCCATCGATCGCCGTGCCGCTGTCGCTGATCGGCACCTTCGGCGTGATGTACCTGGCCGGCTTCTCGATCAACAACCTGACGCTGATGGCCCTGACCATCGCCACCGGCTTCGTGGTCGACGATGCCATCGTCATGCTGGAGAACATTTCCCGTCATATCGAAGAAGGCGAGACGCCACTGCAGGCGGCCCTCAAAGGCGCCCGCCAGATCGGCTTCACCCTGATCTCGCTGACTTTCTCGCTGATCGCGGTACTGATCCCGCTGTTGTTCATGGCCGATGTGGTCGGCCGGCTGTTCCGCGAATTCGCCATCACCCTGGCGGTGGCCATCCTGATTTCCCTGGTGGTGTCGCTGACCCTGACCCCGATGATGTGCGCACGCTTGCTCAAACGCGAACCCAAGTTCGAGGAGCAGGGCCGTTTCTACCGCGCCAGCGGCGCCTGGATCGACTGGCTGATCGCGCACTACGGCCGGGGCCTGCAGTGGGTGCTCAGGCACCAGCCGTTGACCCTGCTGGTGGCCGTGGCCAGCCTGGCACTGACCGTGGTGCTGTACCTGGCGGTGCCCAAGGGCTTCTTCCCGGCCCAGGACACCGGGGTGATCCAGGGCATTTCCGAAGCGCCGCAGTCGACCTCGTTCGCCGCCATGAGCGAACGCCAGCAAGCCCTGAGCAAGGTGATCCTGCAAGACCCAGCGGTGCAGAGCCTGTCGTCCTACATCGGCGTGGACGGCGACAACGCCACGCTCAACAGTGGCCGCCTGCTGATCAACCTCAAGCCCCATGGCGAACGTGACGTGACGGCAGGCGAGGTCATCAGTCGCCTGCAACCGCAACTCGACAAGCTGGTCGGTATCCGCCTGTTCATGCAGCCGGTGCAGGACCTGAGCATCGAAGACCGGGTCAGTCGTACCCAGTACCAGTTCAGCCTGTCCTCGCCCGACGCCGACTTGCTGGCGCAGTGGAGCGGCAAGCTGGTGGAGGCGCTCCAGCAGCGCCCGGAGCTGCAGGACGTGGCCAGCGACCTGCAGGACAAGGGCCTGCAGGTGTACCTGGTGATCGACCGGGACATGGCCAGCCGTTTGGGCATCAACGTGGGGCAGATTACCAACGCCTTGTACGACGCGTTCGGCCAGCGGCAGATCTCGACCATCTACACCCAGGCCAGCCAGTACCGCGTAGTGCTGCAGGCGCGTGACGCAGCGAGCCTCGGGCCGCAGGCGCTGGAGTCGATCCACGTCAAGGCCAGCGATGGCGGCCAGGTGCGTCTGTCGGCGCTGGCGCGCATCGAACAGCGGCAGGCACAGCTGGCGATCTCGCACATCGGCCAGTTCCCGGCGGTGATGATGTCGTTCAACCTGGCCCACGGCGCGTCCCTGGGCGAAGCGGTCAAGGTGATCGAGCAGGTGCAGCAGGAGATCGGCATGCCGGTCGGCGTGCAGACCCGCTTCCAGGGCGCCGCCGAGGCCTTCCAGGCGTCGCTGTCGAGCACCTTGCTGCTGATTCTCGCGGCCGTGGTAACCATGTACATCGTGCTGGGCGTGCTGTACGAAAGCTACATCCACCCGGTGACCATCCTCTCGACCCTGCCGTCGGCGGCGGTCGGTGCCTTGCTGGCGCTGATCCTCAGTGGCAATGACCTGGGCATGATCGCGATCATCGGCATCATTCTGCTGATCGGTATCGTCAAGAAGAACGCGATCATGATGATCGACTTTGCCCTCGAAGCCGAGCGCAACCAGGGCATGAGCCCGTTTGACGCCATCTACCAGGCCGCGCTGCTGCGCTTCCGGCCGATCCTGATGACCACGCTGGCGGCATTGTTCGGTGCCGTGCCACTGATGCTGGCCACCGGTTCCGGCGCCGAATTGCGTCAACCGCTGGGCCTGGTGATGGTCGGCGGGTTGCTGGTGAGTCAGGTGCTGACCCTGTTCACCACGCCGGTCATCTACCTGTACTTCGACCGCCTGGCACGCCGCTGGCGCCCAGCCACCGACGTCCAGCAGGCCCAGGCATGAACCTGTCCGGACCCTTCATTCGCCGGCCAGTGGCGACCATGCTGCTGAGCCTGGCGATCATGCTGCTCGGTGGCGTCAGCTTCGGCCTGTTGCCGGTGGCACCGCTGCCGCAGATGGATTTCCCGGTGATCGTGGTGCAGGCCAACCTGCCCGGCGCCAGCCCCGAGGTGATGGCGGCCACGGTGGCCACGCCGCTGGAGCGCAAGCTGGGCACCATCGCGGGCGTCAGCACCTTGACCAGCAGCTCCAACCAGGGCTCGACCCGGGTGATCATCGGTTTCGAGCAGGGGCGTGACATCGACGGTGCGGCGCGCGAGGTGCAGGCGGCCATCAATGCCACCCGCAACCTGCTGCCCAGCGGCATGCGCAGCATGCCTACCTACAAGAAGTACAACCCGTCCCAGGCGCCGATCATGGTGTTGTCGCTGACTTCGGACGTGCTGCAGAAGGGCCAGCTGTACGACCTGGCCGATACCATCCTGGCGCAAAGCCTGGCCCAGGTCATCGGGGTAGGGGAGGTGCAGATCGGTGGCAGCTCCTTGCCGGCGGTGCGCATCGCGGTGGAGCCGCAGCTGCTCAACCAGTACAGCCTGTCGCTGGACGAGGTGCGCACGGCCGTGGCCAACGCCAACCAGCGTCGGCCCATGGGCTTCGTCGAAGACGCCGAGCGCAACTGGCAGGTGCGTGCCAACGACCAGCTGGAAACCGCCAAGGACTACGAGCCGATCGTCATTCGCCAGCAGAATGGCGCGATCCTGCGCCTGTCCGACGTGGCGACCATCACCGACAGCGTCGAGAACCGCTACAACAGCGGCTTTTTCAACGACCAGAGCGCGGTATTGCTGGTGGTCAACCGCCAGAACGGCGCCAACATCATCGAGACGGTCGCGCAGATCAAGGCCCAGTTGCCGGCCCTGCAGTCGCTGCTGCCGGCCAATGTCCAGCTGAACGTGGCCATGGACCGCTCGCCAGTGATCAAGGCGACCCTCGCGGAGGCAGAGCACACTTTGCTGATCGCCGTGGTGCTGGTGATCCTGGTGGTTTACCTGTTCCTGGGCAGCCTGCGCGCCTCGTTGATCCCAAGCCTCGCGGTGCCGGTATCGCTGGTGGGCACGTTTGCGGTGATGTACCTGTGCGGCTTCTCGCTCAACAACCTGTCGCTGATGGCGCTGATCCTCGCCACTGGTCTGGTGGTGGACGATGCCATCGTGGTGCTGGAGAACATCTCCCGGCATATCGAGGACGGCGAGCCGCCCATGCGCGCGGCGTTTCTCGGCGCCAAGGAAGTGGGTTTCACCTTGCTGTCGATGAACGTCTCGCTGGTGGCAGTGTTCGTCTCGATCCTGTTCATGGGCGGCATCGTGCGCAACCTGTTCCAGGAGTTCTCGATCACCCTGGCGGCGGCGATCATCGTCTCCCTGATCGTGTCGTTGACCCTCACACCCATGCTCTGCGCCCGCTGGCTCAAGCCGCACCGCGCCGAGCCGACTCGCCTGCAGCGCTGGAGCGACTCGCTGCACCAGCGCATGGTCGGCGCCTATGACATCAGCCTGGGCTGGGCCTTGCGGCACAAGCGGCTGACCCTGGTGAGCCTGCTGGCGACCATCGCCATGAACATCGCCTTGTACGTGGTGGTGCCGAAAACCCTCATGCCGCAACAGGACACCGGCCAGTTGATAGGCTTCATCCGCGGCGACGACGGCCTGTCGTTCAGCGTGATGCAGCCGAAGATGGAGATCTACCGTCGCGCCTTGCTCGCCGACCCTGCGGTGCAGAGCGTGGCCGGATTCATCGGCGGCAACAGCGGGACCAACAATGCCTTTGTCCTGGTGCGCCTGAAGCCGATCAGCGAGCGCAAGCTCGACGCGCAGAAAGTCATCGAGCGGTTGCGCAAGGAACTGCCCAAGGTGCCGGGTGGGCGGCTGTTCCTGATGGCCGACCAGGACCTGCAGCTCGGTGGCGGTGGTCGCGACCAGACCTCCTCGCAGTACCTCTACACCCTGCAGAGTGGTGATCTGGCGGCGCTGCGCGAGTGGTTCCCGAAGGTGGTCGCGGCGATGCGCGCGCTGCCTGAGCTGACCGCTATCGATGCCCACGATGGCGCCGGCACCCAGCAGGTGACGCTGGTGGTCGACCGTGATCAGGCCAAGCGCCTGGGCATCGACATGGCGATGGTCACCACGGTGCTGAACAACGCCTACAGCCAGCGGCAGATCTCGACCATCTACGACAGCCTGAACCAGTACCAGGTGGTGCTGGAGATCAACCCCAAGTTCGCCTGGGACCCGAGCACGCTGGAGCAGGTGCAGGTCATTACCAGCGACGGCGCACGCGTGCCGCTGTCGACCATCGCCCACTACGAGAACAGCCTGGCCAACGACCGGGTCAGCCACGAGGGCCAGTTCGCCTCGGAAGACATCGCCTTCGACGTTGCCGAGGGCTACAGCACCGACCAGGCCATGGCCGCAGTGGAGCGGGCAGTGGCCAAGGTGGGCCTGCCCGAGGAAGTGATCGCCAAGCTTGGCGGTACCGCCAATGCCTTCGCCAAGACCCAGGAAGGGCAGCCGTTCATGATCCTCGGCGCGTTGGTACTGGTGTATCTGGTGCTGGGTATTCTTTATGAAAGCTACATTCACCCGCTGACCATTCTCTCGACCTTGCCCTCGGCCGGCGTTGGCGCCTTGCTGGCGCTTTACCTCACCGGCGGCGAATTCAGCCTGATCTCGTTGCTGGGCCTGTTCCTGCTGATCGGTGTGGTGAAGAAGAACGCCATCCTGATGATCGACCTGGCGCTGCAGTTTGAGCGCAACCAGGGCATGACACCGGAGGAGTCGATCCGCCGAGCCTGCCTGTTGCGCCTGCGGCCGATCCTGATGACCACCCTGGCGGCCATTCTCGGCGCCTTGCCACTGCTCCTGAGCCGCGCCGAGGGTGCGGAGATGCGCCAGCCGCTGGGCCTGACGATCATTGGCGGGCTGGTCTTCAGCCAGGTCCTGACCCTTTATACGACGCCGGTGGTGTACCTGTACCTCGACCGCTTGCGCCATCGATTCAACCGTTGGCGCGGCGTGCGCACCGACGCCGCTCTGGAAACTCCGCTATGACTTTTGCCCAGACTCCACTCCACCGTGCCTTGCAGCTGCTGACCCGGGGGCGAGGTTCGCGCCTGGTCGGCGCCGGCCTGTGCGTGGTGCTGCTCAGCGCCTGTACCTTGAGCCCGGACTACCATCGCCCCGAACTGAGCACGCCCGCGCAGTTCAAGCAGGCCGAAGGCTGGACCCAGGCCAGCCCGGCCGATGCCATCGCCCGTGGCGCCTGGTGGGAGCTGTACGGTGATGCCAGGCTCAATGCGCTGGTGGATGAGCTCAACCGCAGCAACCAGACCGTCGCCCAGTCCGAAGCCCAGTACCGTCAGGCCCAGGCCTTGGTGCGCAGCAGCCGTGCCTCGCTGTTCCCCAGCCTCGACCTGAGCGCCGGCAAGACCCGTTCGGCGCAAGGCACCGGCAGCTCCAGTTCGAGCCTGTCGAACAACAGCAGCGGCATTCGAAATACCTACAATGCGCAACTCGGCGTGAGCTGGGAAATCGACCTGTGGGGCAAGCTGCGCGAGACCCTGAACGCCGACGAGGCCAGTGCCGAAGCCAGCTTCGCCGACCTCGCGGCGATTCGCCTCAGCCAGCAGTCGGAGCTGGTGCAGAACTACCTGCAGTTGCGTGTGATCGACGAACAGAAGCGCCTGCTGGAAGCCACCGTGGCGGCTTACCAGCGCTCGCTGCGCATGAACGAAAACCAGTACCGCGCCGGTGTGGCCGGCCCGGATGCAGTGGCGCAGGCGCGCACCCAGCTCAAAAGCACCCAGGCCGACCTGATCGACCTGATCTGGCAGCGCGCCCAGTTCGAGAACGCCATCGCCGTGCTGCTGGGTCGGGCGCCGGCGAATTTCGCCCTGGCCGACAGCAAGGACATCCCGGCATTGCCGCAGATTCCGGTCAGCCTGCCGTCGCAGCTGCTTGAACGCCGGCCTGACATTGCCTCGGCCGAGCGCAATGTCATGGCGGCCAACGCCAACATCGGCGTGGCCCGTGCCGCCTATTTCCCGGACTTGAGCCTGAGCATGAGCGGCGGTTACTCCAGTAGCAGCTTCAGCAACTGGATCGAGCTGCCCAACCGTTACTGGTCGGTGGGGCCGCAACTGGCGTTGACCCTGTTCGATGCGGGCAAGCGCAGCGCCGAGGTGGACCGTACCGTCGCGGTGTATGACCAGACCGTGGCGCAGTACCGCCAGACCGTGCTCGATGGCTTCAAGGAGGTGGAGAACTACCTGGTGCAGCTGAAGGTGTATGCCGACGAGGCCGTGGTGCGCCAGGAAGCGCTGGATGCTGCGCGCGAGTCGTTGCGCCTGACCGAGAACCAGTACCGCGCCGGGTTGATCGGTTATCTGGATGTAGTGAGCGTGCAGACCACGGCATTGAGCAACGAGCGTAGCGTGCTGGATTTGCTCCAGGGGCGCCTGGTGGCCAGCGTGCAGTTGATCGCCGCGCTGGGCGGTGGCTGGGATGCCGAGCAGGCGTACGCCGATGAGGAATGAAAACTGTGCTGTACCTGTGGGAGCCGGCTTGCCGGCGATGAGGCCGGGGCTGGCAATCTCGAGCTGCCTGTTCGGGCCCTATCGCCGGCAAGCCGGCTCCCACAGGAATCGCGTGAGCTGTTAGAAATTGAGCAAGACAGTTGGATTTGCTTCAGGGGCGCCTGGTGGCCAGCGTGCAGTTGATCGCCGCGCTGGGCGGTGGCTGGGATGCCGAGCAGGAATGAAGACTGTGCTTTACCTGTGGGAGCCGGCTTGCCGGCGATGAGGCCGGGGCATGCAATCTCGAGCTGCCTGTTCGGGCCCTATCGCCGGCAAGCCGGCTCCCACAGGAAATCGCGTCAGCTTTTAGAAATTGAGCAAGACAGTTGCTCCCACAGGGATCGCGCAGACACACCGTTACAGGGTCTATCAGACCTATTCCCATTCGCAAAAACCCCGTGCGTTTCGCCAAAGCTTGAGTACAATCGTCAGCTTTTCTGGGCCCCTTGTCCCTCCGCTGGAACTCCCAATGCTTACCGGTAGCTACTCCTTTTCGCTGGTGTTGATCTCGCTGTGCGTGGCCATCCTGGCGTCCTATACCGCCCTGGACTTGACCGGTCGCATCGCCACCGCCAAGGGACGGGCGGTCTATCTATGGATGGGAGGTGGCGCCTTGGCCATGGGCATCGGCGTCTGGTCGATGCACTTCATCGGCATGCTCGCCTTCAGCCTGCCCATCGACCTGGGTTACGACGTTGGCCTGACCGCGCTGTCGCTGTTGATCGCGGTCCTGTCGTCGGGCTTTGCCTTGTGGCTGGTGAGCCAATCGAGCCTGCCTATCCTGCAACTGGCCTTCGGCGCGTTGTTCATGGGCGCGGGCATCAGCTGCATGCATTACACCGGCATGGCGGCAATGAGGATGCTGCCGGGCATCGACTACGACCCGACGCTGTTCGGTGCCTCGCTGGCTATCGCCGTGGGCGCCTCGGCAGCGGCTTTGTGGATCGCCTTCCGCCTGCGCCAGCACACCCCTTACGTGCGGCAGATCCGAGGCCTGGCGGCCATGCTGATGGGCCTTGCCATTGTCGGCATGCACTACACGGGCATGGCTGCGGCGAACTTCCCGGCAGGCAGTTTCTGCGGCGCCCTGGGCGGTGGCTTGCAGGGGGATGGTCTGGTGTATCTGGTGCTGATCACCACCCTGGCGGTGCTCGCGGTGGCCTTGCTCACCTCGGTGCTGGACGCCCGGATGGAGGCCCGCACCGCGGAGCTGGCCCGGTCGTTGACACTGGCCAATCAGGAACTGACCCAACTGGCCCTGCACGACACCCTGACCGGCCTGCCCAACCGCACGCTGCTGTCGGACCGAATCGAGCAGGCCATCGGCAAGGTCGCGGAGCAGGGGGGCTGTTTTGCCCTGATGTTCATCGACCTGGATGGTTTCAAACCAGTCAACGATGCCTTCGGCCACCATGTCGGCGACCTGTTGCTCAAGGCCGTCGCCGCACGCTTGCGCGGGCACCTGCACAGTCAGGACACCCTGGCGCGCATTGGCGGAGACGAATTTGTGCTGTTGGTGGAACTGCAGGAACCGGACGACGCCATGGACGTGGCGGTCAAGCAGGTCAACCTGGTGTCGCGGCCGTACCGGGTGGCCGAACATGACCTGCAGCTCACGGCCAGCCTGGGCATCGTGTTGTACCCCGGCAACGGCGAGGACCAGCTCGAACTGCTGCGCAACGCCGACGCCGCCATGTACCACGCCAAGAGCGCCGGCAAGAATGGCTACAGCTTCTTCGATGTGTCGATGAACAGCAACGCACGCCAGCAGTTGCAACTGCTGCAGGACTTGCGCATGGCCCTGGAGCAGTGTCAGTTCCGCCTGCATTACCAGCCAAAGTTCGACGCCCAGGCCTGCCAGCCCATCGGCGCCGAAGCCTTGCTGCGCTGGGAGCATCCGCAGCACGGCCTGCTGCTGCCGGACCGTTTCATCGGCCTTGCGGAAAAGACCGGGCTGATCATCCCCATCGGGGAGTGGGTGCTCGATGAAGCCTGCCGGCAGATGCGCCAATGGCTGGAGCAAGGCCATGGCGACTGGCGCATGGCGGTCAACCTGTCGGCCCTGCAGTTCTGCCATGCCGGCCTGGTCGACAGCGTCGCCCGTGCCCTGCGCGAAAACGGTCTGCCGGCCAACCACCTGACCCTGGAAATCACCGAAACCACGGCCATGCACGATGCCGATGCCAGCCTGACCGTGCTGCAGCGCTTGTCCGACATGGGCGTGGATCTGTCGATCGATGACTTTGGCACGGGATACTCAAGCCTGATGTACCTCAAGCGGCTACCGGCCAACGAACTGAAGATCGACCGCGGATTCGTCCGCGACCTGGAGCAGGACAGCGACGATGCAGCGATCGTTTCGGCGATCGTCGCACTGGGTCAGGCGTTGGGGCTGCGGATCGTCGCCGAGGGGGTGGAGACCGACGGGCAACAGGACTTCCTGACCCGCTTGGGCTGCGATTCGCTGCAAGGCTATCTGCTCGGGCAGCCGGTGCCGGCCGAGCAGTTCATGAATAAATTGCAGGTGTTACGCGAGAGCAGCCCGGCGCTGAGCTAGCCGGCGTCGCGAAGGACCAGTACAGGCACGAACGCCTCCATCTCGGCTTCCACCGCCTCGATGATACGTTCCACATCCGCAGCCGCCATGATCGCGCTGCACGGGATACCGGCAATGGCCAGCAAGGTTTCACCCGTGGCCCTGTCGAACAGGCGGGCGATCATGCTGCGGGGCGCATCCATGCTGGCTTCGAAACCGAGCGGGTGGAAATGCCAGCGCATCACCTGGCAGGCGTTGGGGAATGTCATCTTGTTCATGCCAGCCTCCTTGTCCGTACCTGGAAGCGGTGAGCATTTGGCCACGCCGGTGGCCGCCGGGAACCTAACCATAGCACCTGGTAAGCCGCATACTCCTGAGAAGACATGACGAAATTGTCATTGCATGATCCCTGTCACACAGGGTTCATGTTCGCCGTTTGGCGGCAAATGGCCAGGCAAACGTTTTGCGTGTGCCGAGGCGCAAGAACTACAGGCCAGTTCTGCTATTTTTATCGACATTCGGCGCACAGCGTTTTCGGACAAGCGGTGCGAGCTGGGCAGACAGGGAGACAGTCATGCGCTTTTCCACGCTCACCCAACGCATCGCCGGCGACGCCGCCGCGGCGTGGGATATCCATTATCAAGCCCAGGCCTTGCGCCGTGAGGGGCGCGAGATCTTTCTGCTGTCGGTGGGCGACCCCGATTTCGACACACCGGTGGCCATCGTCGACGCCGCAGTCAACAGCTTGCGCCGGGGCGAAACCCATTACAGCGATGTGCGCGGCAGCCTGGCGCTGCGCCAGGCCATCGCACGGCGTAGCGGCCCGCAGGTCAGCGCTGATCAGGTCATGGTGCTGGCTGGGGCGCAATGTGCGCTTTATGCCGTTTGCCAATGCCTGTTCGAGGCGGGCGACGAAGTGATCGTCGCCGAACCCATGTACGTCACTTACCACGGCGTACTCGGTGCCTGCGGCGCTCGGCCGGTGCCGGTGTCGGTCAGCCCGGAGCTGGGGTTTCACCTTGACCCGCTGGCGGTGGCGCGGGCCATCACCCCACGAACCCGCGGGCTGCTGCTCAACACTCCGCATAACCCCACCGGTGCCGCAATTTCGCCGCAGGACATGGCGCAGCTGGCACAGCTGTGCCGTGAACATGACCTGTGGCTGGTGTGCGATCAGGTCTACAGCGGCCTGCTTTACGAGGGCGCAGCGGTTGACCCGGGCAGCCTGCCGGGCATGGCCGAGCGCTGCGTGATCATCGACAGCGTGTCCAAGTCCCATGCCATGAGCGGCTGGCGGGTAGGGTGGGTGGTCGCACCTGAGACGCTGGTCGCGCACTTGGCCAATCTGGCCATGGCCATGCTGTTCGGCTTGCCAGAGTTCGTCATGCAGGCGACCTGTGTCGCCCTGGAGCAGGACCTGCCGGCGGTGCGGGGCATGCGCGAGGCCTATCGGCAGCGGCGCGACCGGGTTTGCGCGGCCCTTGCCGACTGCCCTGGCGTGCGTGCCCATCGGCCGGCGGGCGGCATGTTCGTGATGCTCGACATCCGTGCCACCGGGCTCAGCGCTCAGGCATTCGCCCAGCGGCTGCTGATGGAGGAGGGGGTTTCACTGTTGCCCGGAGATGCCTTCGGACCCAGCGCGGCCGGCCATGTGCGTATGGGGTTGGTGCTCGATGCCGAGCAATTGCAGGCGGTCTGCGGGCGGATCCGCGCCTGTGCGCTGCGCCTACTTGCCGAGCAGGCCGGCGGCGATATTGATGGTGAAGCCCAGAATCGCCGTGTTGAACACGAAACCTACCAGTGAATGGGCCAGCACCACCCGGCGCATGCTGCGACCGCCCACACCGACATCCGAGGTTTGCACGGCCACGTTGAGGGTGAAAGAGAAGTAGTGGAAGTCCCAGTAATCCGGGTTGCGTTCGCCATCGGCGAAGCGCAGTAGGGGTTCTTGGTGGTCACCGGTGTAGAACAGCCGAGCATAGTGCAGGCTGAAAATACAACCGATCAACAGCCACGAGCCCGCTACGGTCAAGCCGGTGTACAGGTAGTGCATGGCCAGGTCGCCGCCCTGCAGGTCACGGCTGGACACCAATTGCAGGGTCACGGCGGCGAGGCTGGCAATCGCTGCGATACAGACGGTGAACAGCACCAGGCCGGCGTTTTCGTCCTCCACCCGGGCGACGTTGCGGACTTTTTCCGGGCTGGCCCGCCAGGTAAGCCACAGCACCAGCAGCAGGTAGAGCCAGACGCCGAGGTTCCAGCCGGCCAGGATGCGCTGCACGATGTCGTCGGCAGGGATCAACCAGGCGCCGATGATACCGACCAGTGCCGCGAGGCTCAGGCGGGGGTGGGTGCGGGTCAGTCGGTGCAGTGCCATGGAGCCTCGGCGACAGGGAGTCATGGCTACCACGATAGCCTATGGGATAACATTTCCGCTCATGTCCATGCCGAAGCCCCTGATATTCAAGGGAATGGCATGGCCGCTTCACGCCTGGCGCCGGTGACTTCGCCGCCAGGCATCGCTACAGGATTCACGTTTTGTCCGACCTTTCGCAAAATCCCCTGCTGCAGTACCTGGCCCGGCTTGCCCCGTCCAGTCAGCAGACGATGCGCTACATCCTGCAGGACGCTGCAGACCGCCTTGGCTTTGTCGATTGCAACCTGGCCGAGGTGCCGTGGCACCGGCTCGAGCCTGGCCATGTGATCGGCCTGGTGGCGGCGCTGCGCGCCGATGGCTATGCGCCCAACAGCTCGTCGCTGTACGTCAACGCCGTGCGCGGGGTCATGAATGAAGCCTGGCGCCAGGGCTTGATCGACCATGAGCAGCTGCTGCGCATTCGCGAGGTGAAGCCGGCTACCGGCAGCCGCCTACCACCTGGGCGCAACCTGCGACGTAGCCTGATTCGCGAGCTGATGGAGCTGTGCGCTGCCGACCCACGCCCCCAGGGCGTGCGCGATGCAGCCATCATTGCGCTGCTGTACGGCACCGGCATGCGCAAGTCGGAGTCGGTGGACATCGACCTCGACCAGGTCGATTTCGAGGCCCGCAGCCTGCAGGTGGTGGGCAAAGGCAATCGGCAGCTGATCAAGTACGCGCCGGCCTGGGCATTCGAAAAGCTGCAGGCGTGGCTCGACCTGCGGCGTCAGGCGTTGCCCGAAGGCGCGGCAGACGACCCGTTCCTGTTCAACCGTATCCGCCGTGGCAACCACATTACCCGGGCACGCATCACCAAGCATGCCATCTACTACATCGCCCGCCAGCGCGGTGCGCAAGTGGGGGTGAAGATCATGCCCCATGATTTTCGCCGGGCGTTCATCACCCGGGTGATCGAAGAGCACGACTTGTCGATTGCCCAGAAGCTTGCGCATCACGCCAATATCCAGACCACCGCCAGTTATGACCGGCGCGATGACAACGAACGGCGGCGGGCGGTGGACCGGTTCGATTACTGAAGCGACCGGAGCGCACTAGTGGATGCTTGAGGCCAGTTCGAAGATCGGCATGTACATCAAGATCACGATCAGGCCGATCAGCAGGCCGATGAAGGTCATCAGCAATGGTTCGAACAGCTTGACGAACCATTCGACCCAGCGCCCGATCTCCTGGTCATGAAAATCCGCGCAGCGTTCGAGCATCTCGCCGAGGTTGCCTGATTGCTCCCCAGCCCGCAGCAAGCGCAGCGAAACAGGCGTTACCAGCTGCCCGACTTCCAGCGCATCCGACAACGGCAGGCCTTCGCCCACTCGCCCGGTGGCCTGTTCCAGGCCCTGCGCTGCAGCGCTGCCCAGCAGCCCGCGGGCCATGGCCATGGCCGTCAGGATGGGGATGCCACCTTGCAGCAGAATGCCCAGGGATCGATAGAAGCGTGCCAGCTCGTACATCAGCAGCCGCGAATGCAAGGCCGGCAGGCGCCGCAACTGGCGTGAACCCCAACGCCGCACCAGCGGGTTGCGCCGCAGTGCCACCAGCGTACCGATCACGGCCACTGTAGCCAGCGCCAGGGGCAGCTGCTGGGCGTGCAGGAACAGGCCGATCTGCATCAGCACCCGCGACAACCACGGTAGCTCGCTGCCCATGCCCTCGAACACCAGGCTGAAGCGCGGCACCACATAGCCGAGCAAAAACAGCACCACGCCACCCCCCACCAACAGCAGCAACAGCGGGTAGACCGAGGCGCCCACCAGCTTCTGCCGAACCAGGTCCAGGCGCTGGCGATAGCCGATGTAGCGGTGCAGGGCATCGCCAAGGGCGCCGGTGCGTTCGCTGGATTGCACCAGAGCCACGTACAAAGGCGGGAACACCCGTGGTTGCAGGGCCAGTGCCTGGGACAACGAACGTCCCTCATAGAGTTGGCGCACCAACGCTTCCAGGACCTTGCGCGCCCCCCCGGTCGGGGCTTTTTCGGCCAGGCTCTCCAGTGCATCGATCAAGGGCAGGCCGGCGTGCAGCAACGTGGTCAGCTCCTGGCTGAACAGCACCAGGTCGAAGGCTGCTTCGCGGCGCCAGGGCAGGCCAGGCATGGCGCTCCCCCGGCCGCGCACGCTGACCACCCGCAGGCCCTGATCTTCGGCCTGGCGACGGGCCTGCTCGGCGTCATCGGCGTCGATCTGCAGTTGCACCACGCCCTGTCTGCCCAGGGCCTTGAGGCTGTAGCGCATGGTCATGCTCCTCACTGCCAGCTGGTGATTTCTGCGTTTTCCCCATCGCCGCCCGGCTGGCCATCCTTGCCCATCGACAGCAGGTCGTATTCCCCGCCGTTCTCACCGGGTTGACGGTAGATGTAGGGGCGGCCCCAGGGGTCCTGCGGCACGGCTTTCTGCAGGTAAGGACCCGACCAGCGTGATTCGCCGCTAGGGGCGGCGGTCAGCGCCTGGAGCCCTTGCTCACTGTTGGGGTAATGGCCCACCTCCAGGCGATAGAGGTCCAGGGCCTTGCCCAAACCTTCGATCTGCGCCCGGGCCACCTTGGCCTCCGAGCGCCCGAGCTGGCTGAAGTACTTGGGCGCGACGATGCCGGCCAACAGGCCGAGCACCACCAGCACCACCAGCAGTTCGAGCAGGGTGAAGCCACGTTGGCGATTGGGTTTGCGCTGCATGGTGAAGCCCTCCTGCATGGGGACATGCTTTTTCAGGGTTTTGCTGGCGCATGCAACTGTCGTGCACGTCTGCCTCGGGCCCTTGCGCCATGCGCCATGGCAACCGGCACAGTGCTTGCGTCGTAACCGCAAAGCCCGGTTTTTCCGGGGCATTTCCCCCACATCGGGGGCACGGCGGGGAGGCGACCGACATGCGTGGACTTATCCTGGGATTGCTATGGCTGGCGGCAGGTGCCGCCCAGGCCGATGTGTACATCTCCATCGATGCCAAGGGCGGCTATGTGCTGAGCAACGTCCATCGACCCGGGCGCCACTATGACCGGGTGATCAGCGAACCGATCGCCCAGGCCGGGCCGGCCAATGCCCAGTTGATCACGGGGCGGCCCTATGCCGAACTGGTGGCGGCTGCAGCACGGGCGCACAACGTACCGCAGGCCTTGCTGCATGCGTTGATCAAGGCGGAGTCAGGCTACAACCCCAAGGCCCGATCGGCGGCTGGAGCGGTCGGCTTGATGCAACTGATGCCGGATACCGCGCGGGAAATGGGGGTGGAAAATGCCCTCGACCCCGAGGACAACGTGCAGGGCGGCGCCCGCTACCTCAAGCGCATGCTGAAGTTGTTCGACAATGACATCACGTTGGCCGTGGCCGCCTACAACGCCGGACCCGATGCGGTGCTGCGCCGTGGCGCGGTGCCGCCGTTCGCCGAGACCCGGCGCTACGTGCCCAACGTGCTGCGTGAGTACCGCAAGCTGCAGGGGCTGGCAGCCGACGCCCCGCTTTGACTGAACACCAATAGATGCGCCGGTTACCCAACTCTGGGCTATAACCTCTCAACAGGTGCCCTGCAGTGGAGCTCGACATGGACATCGTCCGCGGTTCCGATACACCCGAAGTGCTCGACCACGGCGAGGCGGCAACCGCGCGCAAGCCCTTCAACCTGCTGCGTTGGTATGCCTGGGTCAGCCTGGCCATCATCCTCTCGGTGGCGGCGGGGCTGGGGCTGATTTCCAGCCGGTTCATCATTAACGAAAGCGTCGAACGCGATGCCTTGTTGACGGCCCAGTTCATCACCTCGATCGCCGACGCCGAGGTGCGCCACGTGGCGATTGCCAACGTGCGCACCATGGGTGAGCTGCTCGATCCACGGACCGACCGGGCGGCCTTGCCAGACGTCGACCCCGAAGCGCGGCGCAAGGCGCGGGGTGAATTCCTCGACCACATCGCCCACCTGCCTGACATGTTGCTGGCCAATATCTATGCCCCGGACGGCACGGTGATCTGGTCGACCAACCCGGCCCTGATAGGCAAGCTCATCCAGGGTGACGACGACCTGGACCGGGCCTTCGAATACAAGATGCGCGTCTCCGCCAGCTACCACAATTTCGAGCAAGCCCGTGCCGAGCAGAAGTTCGTGACACCGCCCGAGCAGCTGTTCATCGAAAACTACATCCCTTTGTTTGACGCCGACGGCGAACGCGTCACGGCGATGGTGGAAATCTACAAGGAGCCCCATGACCTGATCGTGCGCATCGAACATGGGCTGATGCTCATCTGGCTGGCCATCACCGTCGGGGCCGGGCTGGTGTACGTCGGGCTGTACGGCATCATGCGCCGCGCCGCACGGGTCATGGAGGTGCAGCAGAAACGACTGATCAACAACGAAACCTATGTGGCCCTGGGCGAAGTGTCCTCGGCGGTGGCCCACAGCCTGCGCAACCCCCTGGCGAGCATTCGTTCAAGTGCCGAACTGGCCCAGGCGTTCGACGAGGGCCCGGTACAGCGCAATGTCAACGACATCATCAGCCAGGTCGACCGCATGTCACACTGGATTCGCCAGTTGTTGCAGTCGTTGCGACCGCTCAATGACGACCCCGTTTCGGTTGACCTGCCGCAAGCCTTGCAGGAAAGCCTGCAGGCGTTTGCCGTGCCGCTGTCACGCAGTGGGGTAGCCCTGGACCTTCAACCGTTGCCGACAATGGAGGTGTTGAGCCAGCCGGCATTGCTCAGGCAGGTCTTCAACAGTTTGATCGCCAATGCCCTTGAAGCAATGGAGCAAGGTGGTCGCTTGCGGGTAGAGGTGGTCAAGCAGGATCGACGCAGCCTGACCCTGCGCCTTTCCGACAGCGGCAAGGGCATGGACGAGATGCAGCAACGCATGGCATTCAGGCCGTTCTTCACCACCAAGCAAGGTGGGTTGGGTGTGGGCTTGGTGCTGGTCAAACGCATCATGGAGCGTTACGGCGGCTCGGTCAGGCTGAGCAGCAGCGAAGGCCATGGCACCCGCGTTTCACTCACTTTCCGATTGGCAGATACTTAATTAAGTATTTATAAAAGCTACATAATTAATTGATTTACAACGATTACATTTAAAGTGGGTAAAAAATCCCCAATAGTGGGGGCTGATATCCGGACTCGATTGATAACCGTTTTGTAAGGCATTGAAATATAAAAATATAAAGTTGTGTCGTTTCACTGGCTGGCTTTTTGCAACGATTTACGCGCATCAACTGGCAGCTGCGGTTGCCTTGGTGAACGCCATCAAATTGCTACTTGGCGTAGCAGGTCGTTGATGGCGTTCTGAACGGAATCCCGCGCGGGAACAAAGCAATGCAGCAGACGCTGGAAAACGATGTTCCCGACAAGGCTGGGGTACCACCCGGTGGCGGCATCGCCACACCGCTCAAACAGTTCAACTTGCTGCGTTGGTTTTCCCTGATCAGCCTGCTCATCATTGCCTCGGTGGCCGGGGGCCTGGGTTATGTGTCCACGCGCTTCGTGGTCCGTGACAGTGTCGAGCGCGATGCCATGCTCACCTCGCAGTTCATCCAGGCCATGGCCCAGGCCGAAGTACGCCACTCGCAGCTGCCGCCGGGTACTACCATGGGTGAGCTGCTCGACTCGCGCCTGGACCAACAGCACCTTCAGTTCAGCCCCGCGCTGGCGGAGTCGACCCGCGTCGAGTTCCTCGACCATGTGGAGCACCTGCCCGACACCTTGCTGGCCAATGTCTATGCCCGTGACCGCACGATCGTGTGGTCGACCAATCCCGTACTGATCGGCAAGCGCATTGACGCCGACAGCGATCTGGACCATGCCTTCCGCTCGCGCAAGGCAGTCTCGGCCAGTTACCACAAGGCCGAGGATGATCGCGAGGAGCAGAAGTTCCTGCGTGATCCGCAGTACCTGTTCATCGAGAACTACATTCCCTTGTTTGACAGCCAGGGCGAGCAGGTGCTGGCCATGGTCGAGATCTACAAAGAGCCCCAGGACCTGATCCGGCGTATCCAGCGGGGTTATGTGGTGATCTGGGCTTCGACCCTGGTGGGCGGGGCGTTGATCTACTTCGGCCTGTTCTGGATCGTGCGCCGCGCCGCGCAGATGCTGCAGCATCAGCAGGAGCGGCTGGTGGCCAGCGAAACCTACGTGGCCCTGGGCGAGATGTCTTCGGCGGTGGCCCACAGCCTGCGCAACCCCTTGGCCAATATCCGCTCCAGTGCCGAGCTGGCCCAGGAGATCGCCAACCCGCAGGCGCGCAAGAACATCACTGACATCATCAGCCAGGTCGACCGCATGTCGCGCTGGGTTCGCGAATTGCTGGTGTCGCTGCGCCCGACCAGCGACCAGGCCGAGGCAGTGGACCTGGTGGCGGCCATCGAAGACACCCACCTGGCCTTTGCCCAGCAGATCGAACGCAACGGCGTGCGCTTCAGCTTCGAAGGACCGCAGAGCCAGTGGGTGGCAAGCCAGCCCCTGCAGTTGACGCAGATCCTCAACAGCCTGTTTTCCAATGCCCTGGAAGCCATGCCCAAGGGCGGGGAATTGCGCGCCCAGGTCAGTGTGCAGGATGGCCAGCGCGTGCAGCTGCTGCTCAGCGACACCGGCAAGGGCATGAACGAGCAACAGGAACGGATGGTGTTCAAGCCGTTCTTCACCACCAAGCAGGGCGGGCTCGGCGTTGGCCTGGCCCTGGCCAAGCGCATCATGGAACGGTTTGGCGGCTCAGTCAGCCTGAGCAGCCGCGAAGAGGAAGGAACCCGCGTCAGCCTCACTTTCAATATCGCAGCGGGAGGGGACCATGGAGCAGAGCATCCTGGTAGTCGAGGATGATGACATTCTCGGCGATAACATTCGCACCTATCTGAGCCTCAAGGGCTACGAGGTGACGTTGTGCAACACCGCAGAGCTTGCGCTCGAGCAGATCAAGCGGGCCCAGCCCGATGCGGTACTGACCGACAACTCGCTGCCCGGTATGAGCGGGCACGACCTGCTGCGCAAACTGGTCGCCCAGGCGCCGGACCTCAAGGTGATCATGATGACCGGTTACGGCAACGTCGAGGATGCCGTGCAGGCCATGAAGGAGGGCGCTTTCCACTACCTGACCAAACCGGTGGTGCTGGCCGAGCTCAAGTTGACCCTGGACAAGGCCCTGGCCGCCGACCGGATGGAGCGTACCCTGTCGTTCTATCAGGACAGGGAGGCGCAGAAGTCCGGACTGCAAGCATTGATCGGCGAGTCGCCGGTCATGCAGACGCTCAAGCACACCCTGCGCCAGGTACTCGACGCTGAGCGCCGCATGGCCAGTGAAGAGCTTCCTCCGGTGCTGGTCGAAGGCGAAACCGGTACCGGCAAGGAACTGGTCGCCCGTGCCTTGCACTTCGATGGTGCGCGCAGCAAGGGGCCGTTCATCGAGTTCAACTGCGCCTCGATCCCTGCCAACCTGCTTGAGGCTGAATTGTTCGGTCATGAGAAGGGCGCGTTCACCGACGCCAAGGAGCGGCGCATGGGGCTGGTCGAGGCGGCCGACGGTGGCACGTTGTTCCTCGACGAGATCGGCGAGATGGACCTGGTGCTGCAGGCCAAGTTGCTCAAGCTACTGGAAGACCGCAGCATCCGGCGCATCGGTGCGGTGAAGGAGCGCAAGGTCGACCTGCGGGTCATCAGCGCCACCAACTGCAACCTGGAGCAGATGGTGCAGCAGGGCAAATTCCGGCGTGACCTGTTCTTCCGCCTGCGCATCATTGCGCTGAAAGTACCGCGGCTGCATGCCCGCGGAGAAGATGTGCTGCTGTTGGCGCGGCACTTCCTGTCCCATCACGGTCGCCGTTATGGCAAGCCGAACCTGCGCTTCAGCGCCGAGGCCGAGAACCTGATGTTGGGCTACAGCTGGCCGGGCAATGTCCGCGAGTTGCGCAACATGCTGGAGCAGACTGTGCTGTTGGCGCCCAATGAAGTGGTCCAGGCGCACCAGCTCAACCTGTGCATGACCTTGATCGACGAGCCTTTGACCGCGCCGGCGCCGATGCTTTACGAGGTACCGCGGCATGAGCCGGAGCCGGGTACCAGCCTGCCGGACATGGAGCGCGACCTGGTGTGCAAGACGCTGGATCGCACCGACTGGAACGTGACCAAGTCGGCGCGGATGCTCGGGTTGTCGCGGGACATGTTGCGTTACCGGATCGAGAAGCTCGGGCTTACGCGGCCGGACAAGCGACAGTGGTGAGGCTGGGGGCGCTTTGCGCCCCAATCGCCGGCAAGGGCTCCCACAGTGAGAGGCGCCGCCGTACCTGTGGGAGCCGGCTTGCCGGCGATTGGGCTGCAAAGCAGCCCCTTCAGCGCTGACTACCCGCCGAACCACCTTGCCCACCCGTACCCTCAGACCCACTGCCATCCATCCCCGGCAGGTCGCGGTTGTCATTCTGCTTGGCGGGTGGGCTTTGCGGGTCACTGCCCTGGATACGCGGATCGGTGTCCCGCGGCATGGGCTTTTCAATCGGGTTGAGTGTGCTGTCGACACCCGGCTGGGGCGCCGGGTTGTGCGGGTCGTCGGGGTAGGTCGTCCCGGTGCCGACCGCCAGGGCCAGCGGGGAGGCGAGCAGGGCAGCGAGCAACAAGCTTGTGCGGATCATGGGCAGGCTCCTTGGCGAGGGTAGGGCTTGTACTTCTGTTCGGCCCTACCCAGCGCGCCAAGGTGCCCTCACGCCGATCAGCGGTTACACCACCGCCGCCAGCATCATGATGAAGATGATGCCGACCACGGAAAGAATGGTCTCCATCATGCTCCAGGTCTTGAAGGTTTCAGCCACGGTCATGTTGAAGTACTGCTTGACCAACCAGAAACCGGCATCGTTGACGTGCGACAGGATCAGCGAACCAGCGCCGGTGGCCAGCACCAGCAATTCGCGATTGACCCCAGGCACCAGGTCGATCACCGGAGCAACAATGCCGGCGCCGGTGATGGTGGCCACCGTGGCCGAGCCCGTGGCGATGCGAATCACCGCAGCCACCAGCCAGGCCAGCAGGATTGGCGAGATCTGCGCCTGTACCGCCATCTGCCCGATCACGTTACCGACACCGGTATCCACCAGCATCTGCTTGAAGCCACCACCGGCACCGACGATCAGCACGATGGCAGCGGTCGGTGCCAGGCTCTGGTCGAGCATCTTCATGATCTGCTGGCGGTTGAAGCCTCGGGCCGCGCCGAAGGTGTAGAAGGCCAGCAGCAGTGCGGCCAGCAGGGCGGTGATGGGGTGGCCGATCAGGTCCATCCACTGGCGCACGATGTGCTCGGCCGGCAGCACCACGTCGGCGAAGGTCTTGAGCAGCATCAGCACCACGGGCAGCAGCACGGTGACCAGGGTGATGGTGAAGCTGGGCAGGTTGTTCTGGTCCGACTCCTTGGCGATCTGGTCCATCAGCTCTTGGGAAGGGTTGCCGGGGATGTAGCGGGCAATGAAATTACCGTAGAGCGGGCCGGCGATGATGGCCGTCGGCAGGGCCACCAGCAGGCCATAGAAGATGGTCTTGCCGATGTCGGCGTGGAAGATACCGATCGCCAGCAATGGTCCCGGGTGTGGTGGCACCAGGCCGTGGACCACGGACAGGCCGGCCAGCAGCGGGATACCGATCTTGATCAAGGACACGCCTGAGCGCCGGGCGACGATGAATACCAGTGGCACCAGCAGCACAAAGCCGATTTCGAAGAACAACGGAATGCCGACCAGGAACGCGGCGAACATCATGGCCCAGTGCACATTCTTCTTGCCGAATGCGCGGATCAGGGTCTGGGCGATCTGGTCGGCGCCGCCGGAGTCGGCCATCAGCTTGCCGAGCATCGTGCCCAAGGCAAGGACGATGCCGACGAAGCCGAGCACGCCGCCGAAGCCATCCTGGAACGACTTCATGACCTTGGCCACCGGCATGCCGGAGGTCAGGCCGAGGAAGCCGGCCGCCAGGGTCAGGGCGACGAAGGGGTGCACTTTGAAATGGGTGATCAGCAAGATCAGCCCGATGATGGTTACCAGGGCGTCGAGCAGCAGGTAGGTATCTGTAGCCAGTCCGAACATGGTGGTTATGCCTCGGTCTTATCGTTGTTTTTTTGGGGCGTAGCTTTATTGAACTTTCGCCGCCTTCAGGCGGCGGGACAGCGCTGTCTCAGGTGAGCCGGAAAACCGCCGGTTCAGGCGGTCCGCGCCAGGTTCCGCTCACCGCAGGGCTTTAGCCAGGCGTCGACGGTCTCGGCGAGGGCCGCAACTGGTTGCGTGGCATCCAGCGGCAGGGTAAGGGCTTCGCCATGGGGCGGCTCAAGGGCGGCGAACTGGCTTTCTATAAGGCTCGCCGGCATGAAATGGCCGGGGCGGGCGAGTACGCGCTTTTCTGCTTCGGCCGGGGTCAGTTCGAGGAACACGAACGCCAGCTCGGGCATCGCGTCGCGCAGGGTATCGCGGTAGCGGCGCTTGAGCGCGGAACAGGTGAGGATTGGGCGCTCACCGGCCTTGACCGTGGCTTGCAGCTCCTGGCCCAGGCGCACCAGCCAACCGGCGCGGTCGTTGTCGTCCAGAGGGATGCCAGCGCTCATCTTGCGGATGTTTTCGGCAGGGTGAAACGCGTCGCCTTCGATCAGGCGACCGCCACTTCTGGCAGCGATGGCGGCGCCGATGCTGCTTTTGCCGCAGCCGGCTACGCCCATCACCACAATGGCGGACAGGGGAGCATTCATTCAGTACCTCCTGCGGGGTGAGGTAGCGCTGTCTCGGCATAGACGAAACGCCACTCCCCGGTGTTATTGATTTTGTCCTTACGCAGTATGGACGCTTGGCAGAGTGCGTGTAGTGGCTGCTACCAAAGATTACATTGCCTGCGTCCTGAGACAGCGCTACCTTAGTGGCCGTTCCCCTCCCTTGGCAAGTAGTAAAATTACAACATCCATGTCCCGTACAGGCTCTCGTACCACCGGTCGTCCCACGCTGGCAGAAGTCGCCAGGCTTTCCGGGGTTTCCCCGATTACCGCATCCCGCGCCTTGCGCGGCGTCAGCACAGTGGCGCCGGCGCTGGTGGAAAAGGTCATCGCCGCCGCGGCGAGCCTGGGTTACGTCGCCAACCCGGCGGCGCGTGCACTGGCGTCGGCACGCAGCCAGTCGGTGGTGGTGTTGATTCCGTCGCTGTCCAACCAGCTGTTCATCGACACCCTGGAGGCTATCCACGAGGTCATGCGACCGCGTGGGCTTGAGGTGTTGATCGGCAACTATCACTACGATATCGACGAAGAAGAAAACCTGATCCGCAATTACCTGGCGTATCAGCCGTGCGGCATACTGCTCACCGGTTTCGACCGCAGCGAAGCCTCGCGGCAGATGCTGACTGCCAGTGGTGTGCCTTGTGTGCACATGATGGAACTGGGCGGGGAGGCCGGGGCCCTGTCGGTGGGCTTTTCCCAGCAGCAAGCCGGACGCGCTGCCGCGCACCACCTGATCGAGCGTGGTCGTCGGCGCCTCGCCTTCATCGCCGCACAGCTTGACCCGCGGGTGATGCAACGTGCCGAAGGTTTCCGCCAGGCCCTGGCCGAAGCCGGCCTGCAGGCCACCGAGTTGGAGATTCTGGCGCCGCAGCCCTCGTCGATCGGGTTGGGCAGCGAACTGTTCAGCCAGTTGCTGACCAAGGCGCCCGACGTGGATGGCATTTTCTTCTGCAACGACGACCTCGCCCAGGGCGCGGTACTGCAGGCGCTGCGCCAGGGCATCGAGGTACCGCGTCAGGTGGCGATGGTCGGGTTCAACGACCTGCCGGCGTCGGCGCACATGGTGCCGCGGCTGACCTCGATCCGCACGCCGCGGGCTGCCGTTGGTCGGGGGGCGGCGCAGGCGTTGCTGGCCTTGCTCGATGGCAAGCGGGTAGCGACCGAACAGCAGGATATGGGGTTCGAGTTGATGGTGCGGGAGAGTTCCTGAAAGGTCTGACCTCTGTTAGCGCGATGTTACAACGATATGACTAATCATTAAGTAGTAGCATTGTGCTTGCATGCCGTCCGCGCCGATCTATGCTCAGGAAACCCTGCGCACATAGGACCCCGGCGCCATGTTCGACTTCCATCGCAAGTCCGATCTGCTCGAGATTCAACGCACCCGCCAGGCCCTCGCCGAAGCGCAAGCCAAGCTCGCTGCGATCAGCCGCAACATGGCGATGATCGAGTTCGCGCCTGACGGCACGATCCTCGATGCCAATGCTCAGTTCTGCCAGGCCATGGGTTACAGCGCCGAGGAACTGCGCGGCAAGCACCATCGGTTGTTCTGTGACCCGGCCTTCGCCAAAAGCGCCGAATACCAGCAGTTATGGCGCGACCTGGGCGAGGGCAGGGCCATCAGTGGCACCTTCGAGCGCGTCGACAAGGCGGGCCGCGAGGTCTGGCTGGAAGCCAGTTACATGCCGGTAGTGGATGAACGTCAGCAGGTCACCAGCGTCATCAAGGTGGCTGCCGACATCAGCCAGCGGGTCAAGGATGAACATGAAAGCCAGAGCCAGCTCAAGGCCATCGGCCGTTCGATGGCCGTGGTCGAGTTCAACCCGCAGGGGCGGGTGATCAAGGCCAACCAGAACTTCCTCACGACCATGGGCTATCGCCTGGAAGAAGTGGTCGGCCATCACCATGGACTGTTCTGCCAGCCCCATGAGCGTGAATCGGCCCAGTATCGCGAGTTCTGGGCCTCGCTGAATCGGGGCGAATACCATTCCCATCGCTTTGAACGGGTCAACAAACAGGGCCAGACGGTGTATCTGGAGGCGTCCTACAACCCGATCTTCGACAGCAAGGGGCGGTTGTACAAGGTGGTCAAGTTCGCCAGCGATATCACGGCCCAGGTCAGCACCCAGCAAAGTGCCGCCGACGCGGCCCATGCCAGTTCGGTGCAGACCGACGCTTGTGCGCGCAAAGGCACCGAGGTGGTACAGCAGACGGTGCAGGTCATCGAACAGATTTCCCAGGAGCTCAATGACGCCGCGCGCAGCATCGATGCCGTGAGCAAACAGTCGGACGTGATCGGGCAGATCGTGCTGACCATTCGCGGCATCGCCGACCAGACCAACCTGCTGGCCCTGAACGCTGCCATCGAGGCGGCGCGTGCCGGTGAACATGGCCGCGGTTTTGCCGTGGTCGCCGACGAAGTGCGCAGCCTGGCGGCGCGCACCAGCAAGGCGACCTTGGAAATCGTCGATGTGGTGCGACAGAACCATGATCTTTCGCTGACGGCGGTGGCCAGCATGCAATCGAGCTTGACGCGCACGGGGCGCGGGGTGGCCTTGGCCAACGAGGCCGGGACAGTGATCATGGAGATTCAGCAGGGGTCACGCCACGTGGTCGACGCCATCAGCCAGATCAGTTCGACGTTGCAATTGCACTGAGCGAGTCGGCCAATTCGCGCTGAAGGGCCAGCAGGCTGGTTTCCAGCTGCTGGCGCAGCACCTGGGTAGGCAGGCCTTGCGCCTGGGCGTGCTCGATGGCCTCGCAATCGCTCACTACACCGCGCACCTTGAGCATTTTGGCACCGCCTTTGATTCGGTGGGCGACGCGGCCCAGGGTGTCGTTGTCCGGTGTCGAGCCCAGTGCACGCAGTGAGGCGAGGTCTTCGCTGGCACTTTGCGCCAGTTGCTCGAGCAGATGTCGGATCAGTTGCGGGTCGTCCTGGGTCAGGTGACGCAGTTCGCTGAGATGGAAGCCGCTGGCCCGCAGGGTGGGAGGCTCTGCGTCGGTACGGACCTGCGGCAAGTGCATTTTCAGCGTGCGCAGGCCAATCGGTTTGAACAGGCAGTCATCCATGCCGCTGGCCAGGCAGCGCTCACGCTCTTCGGCCTGGGCGTTGGCGGTGACCCCAAGGATCCTGCAGCCGGGGGTTCCCTGTGCGTGCTCCAGTTGGCGAATCCTGCGGGTCAGTTCATGGCCGTCCATCACCGGCATGCTGCAATCGGTGATCACCAGGTCGAATGCCGCCGCTTGCCATGATGCCAACCCCGCTTCGCCATGCTCGGCCAGGGTTACCCGATGGCCCAGGGTATTGAGCTGTTTCTCCAGCAGTAACAAGTTGGCGGGGTAGTCGTCGACCACCAGGATGTTCAGCGGCCGGCTTTCGCGTTCCGGGTCTGGCTGGCCAAGCTCGGCGGGCGGGGGCTCGGAAGCGGCTGGCAGTTGCAGCTTGACGTGCACCCGGGTGCCCACGCCTTCGACGCTTTGCAAATGCAGTTTGCCGCCCATCAGCTCGGCCAGGGTGCGGCTGATCACCAGGCCCAGTCCGGCGCCCTGGTGTGCCCGCGGGCCTTCGGCCTGGGCAAAGGCACTGAACAACCGGGCCTGGTCTGCCACGCCAATGCCGATTCCGGTGTCACGCACGCACAGTTCCACCTGGATCTCGTCGCCCGTGGTGCTGGGCTGTAGTTGCAGACTGGTGTGCACCTCGCCGCGATCGGTGAACTTGATGGCATTGCTTAGCAGGTTGGACAGGATCTGCTTGATGCGCAGCGGGTCTGCCAATACCCAGGCCGGGCCCGCCGGCAGCTCGCTTTGCAGGTAAAGGCCCTTGCTGCGAGCATTGCCTTCGAAGACCCGCAGCGTGCCTCGCACCAGTTCGACCAGGTCGGTGGCCACAGGCTGCAAGGTCATGTGCCCGGACTCGATGCGCGAGATATCCAGAATGTCGCCGATCAGCCCTAGCAGGCCGACCGCCGAATCGTGCGCGGTGCGCAGCGTCGCGGGGTCACTGCGGCCGGCGCCGCTGTCCTCCAGGGCCAGTTCGAGCAAGCCGATCACCGCATTCATCGGCGTGCGGATTTCATGGCTCATGGTAGCCAGGAAGGTGCTTTTGGTCTGGCTGGCCTGTTCTGCATCGTCCTTGGCCTGGCGCAATTGTTCGAGCAGGCCGCGGCTGAGGGCCAACTGCGCCTGCAATGCATGTTGGGCTTCGGTACGCTGATGGATCAATTTGCGCAGGTAACTGTTCCAGAACACCACGCCGGCCAGCAGCAGGGCCGAGAGCACCAGCACCTGCAGTGCCAGCGTGCGGTAATTGCGCCATTGACTGTCGCTGACCAACGAACTGGTGCGCCAGCGGTTGACCAGCTGATCCAGCTCTTCGGGTGGGATGCTGAGCAGCGCCTTGTCCAGGATGGCCTGCAGCTGCGGTTGATCAGGGGCGACGGCAAACGCTGCAACGGCAGGGTCGTCGCCCAGGATGCTGGCGATGCGCAACTGGTCCTTGAATACGTGGTTGATGTAGTACGTGGCATTGATATGGCTGCTGTACGCCACATCGGCATTGCCATTGGCCACCGCTTCCATCAACGCCAATGGGTTGGACGCTTCGACTACCTTGGCACTCGGGTACTGGCGCAGCACCTCGTCGCGCAGCGGCGAACCGCTCAGCAGGGCGATGCGCTTGCCATCAAGGTCTCGGCTGTGCAGCGGCAACGCCGCCTGACTGCGTGTCACCAGCACCCGTGGGCTGACCAGGTAGGGCCGGGTATAGCGCAATTGGTTGGCACGATCGACGCCATAGCCGAGTGCACCGATCATTTGCGCTTCGCCTTGCGACACCTGCTCGACCATGGTCTGCACGGCAGGGCGCTCCATGAACCTGAACTGCAGTCCGGTGCGCAAGGTGATCTGCTTGAGCAGGTCGACGGTAATACCGCTGGTGCGTTGTTGGGCATCGTTGAACGTCAGCGGTGCCAGCGCCGGATCGACCAGCACGCTGACCGTCGGGTGGCGCTCGATCCAGGTCTTCTCTTCATCGCTCAGTGCAGAGAGGTGGCGCTCCAGCAGCAGGCTGGTGTTGCCACTGGTCCATCGCCGCAGGATGGTCAGGCGCTCGCTTTCGGTGATTTGGTCCAGGGCGGCGTCGATCAGGCGATGCAGTCGCGGATTGTCGTTGGCCAGGGCGAAGGAAAAACTGCCGGGCTTGGCCTGGCAGAAATGATCGATTTTCACCGTGCCCTGGTAGCTTTTGCCGATGAGGTAGTCGGTGCTGATGGCATCGCCCAGGTATGCGTCCGCTTCGCCGAGCTCGACGGCCGCCAGGCCTGCCAAGGTCGAGCGGTAAAGGCTCAATTGAGCCTTGGGGTAAAGGGCGCGGACCGTCTCGCCGGGCAGGTAGTGGTCGACCATCGCCAGACGCAGGCCGGCGAGGTCCCGGTTGTTTTTCAGGCTGCGGCCTTCACGGATGACGATCACGGGCAGATCGTCGGCGTAGGGCAGGCTGAGGCTGAGTTGGGCATCGGCCGCTTCGAAGCCGTTGGAGCTGCCCAGCAGGTCGATCTTGCCCTCACGCAGGGCAGTGATCGCTTCATGGCGGCTGGCAAAGCGCCTGACGTGCACCGGGATACCCAACTGCTCACCGATCAGCCCCGCGAAGTCGGCACTCAGGCCTTCGTAGTCGGACGGGCTGATATTGATTTCAAACGGCGGGTAGTCGGGGCGCGAACTGCCCAGCAGCAAGGCTTTGCGCTGCTGCAGCCACTGGCGGTCCTGACTGTCCAGGCGCAGCGGCTGGGTGGCACTGGTGGCGCGCGCCAGCAACTGGCGTGGCTCGGCATCGGCGAGTGTTGGCAGGGGGCAGCAGGCCAGGCTCAGGAACAGGAGCACGCCGGCCGAGAAGCGATTCATGGCGGGGTTGCGCTCAGTTGACGTGGTTGCGTTTGGCCAGATCGACCATTTCCACCAACGATTCGGTCTTGAGCTTTTCCATGATGCGCCCCCGGTATGTGCTGATGGTCTTGGCGCTGAGGTTCATGCTGCTGCCGATGTGCTTGTTGTTTTCGCCTCGGGCCAGGCGTCGCAGCACTTCCATCTCCCGGTTGGACAGGCTTTCCAGGCGTTTGGGTTCGCTGTCCAGCGTATTGCTGTTGACCGACATCTGCGGAAACGTTGAATAGCCCTTGACCAATGCCTTGAGGGCGAAAATCAAGGCGTCATGGTCTTCATCCTTGGTCACGAACGCGCCAATGCCGGCATCCAGGCAGCGGCGCACGTAAAGGTCGCTAGCTTGCCCGGTCAGCACCATGATCTTGGGGGTAGGCTCCAGCTGCTGAAGGCGCTTGATCACCTCCATGCCATCCAGGCCCGGCAGGCCGATGTCCAGTATCACCACATCGGGCCGTAGCTCGCGCGCTACCTGCGCCACTTCGCTGCCGTTGCCTACCTCGCCAACCACACGGAAGCGCTCACGCTCCAGCAGCAGGCGCATGGACAGCCTGACGATGGGGTGGTCGTCGACGATCAACACTGTTGTCATGTAGTTAACTCCTGTCGGAATGTGGTCCGTTTCCTGTGCTTAATCAGGAATACGACTGCAAGTTCTTTCTGCAGCGCAGCACGATACGGCCATTCCGATTCCTTGGTAATGGCGAGTATAGAACTGTTGAACAAGCAAGCAGGAGTTGTGGAAAATTCCTACAACGTGTCGGAAGAGGCATCGCCCGGACGCGGCGATGCCGGGTGTCGCTGGGCCGTTACTTGCAGGCCGAGTGGGGCTTTAGGACGCGATGCGTCGATGCCGGGTTGTTGCTCAATGCCAGGCCAACCCGTGTGGGGCGGGGCAGCAACTGGCCAGAGCAGTTCGGGCAACGGCCCTGGAAGCGCGTTTCGGTGCAGTTACGACAAAACGTACATTCGAACGAGCAGATGAATGCCTCTGGGCTATCGCCCGGCAAGTCGGCATTGCAGCATTCGCAATTGGGGCGTAGCTCCAGCATGGGCGTGACTCCGGTACGCAGGGGACAGTTTTGCAGTCTGCTATGGCGGGCGTACCGGTGGCAATGCTCACCCGCCGGGGCGGTACAGATGCGCGTGCCCGGCGCGGTACAGGGCCGACGCGGCGAACGGTGTGTCGCCCAGTACATGGCCGACGAGGATCAGCGCTGTACGGCGAAAACCTTTGCTGGCGACCTGTTCGACGATATCGGCCAGGGTGCCGCGAACCCAGTCCTGGTCCGGCCAGGTGGCGCGATGGACCACGGCGATCGGGCAGTCGGCGCCATAGTGGGGGCGTAGTTCCTCGACGATTCGCGGCAGGTGTTTGACGCCCAAGTGAATGGCCAGGGTCGCACCATGGCGGGCCAGGTCGCCCAGTTGCTCCCCGGCCGGCATGGGTGAGCTGTCGCCGTAGCGGGTCAGAATGACCGTCTGCGCCACGTCCGGCAGGGTCAGTTCGCAGCCCAGCAAGGCGGCACTGGCAGCGGTCGCCGTGACCCCGGGAATGATCTGGTAGTCGATGCCCAGCTCACGCAAGTGCTGGATCTGTTCGCCGATTGCGCCGTACAGGCTGGGGTCGCCACTGTGTACACGCGCGACATCCTGGCCCTGTGCATGGGCAGCTCGCATGGCCTCGATGATCTGTTCGAGGTGCAGCTCGGCACTGTTGATGACCGTCTCGGCCTGGTGGCCTTCGAGTACCGCCGCCGGTACCAGGGAGCCGGCGTAGATGATGACCGGGCACTGTCGGATCAGGCGCTGCCCCTTGACTGTGATCAGATCCGGGTCGCCAGGGCCGGCACCGATGAAGTAGACCGTCATGGAAATTCCTTGCAGAAGAATGGTTGAAGCGATTATCCGCCACAGGCCAGGGCGACGGTAGCCGGCCCGTGGCTTTGCCGCGTGACCCGCAGTCTGGCCGAGCCAAGCTCGCGGCTGGCCAGCGCCAACGCCGTGCTTTCGGCAACGCCCCAGCAGCCGCTGTGGGCATAGGCCGGTGCTGAGCGATGGCTGAGGAGGGGTTCGAATGCCTGTAGCTCGCTGGCATCGAATATCACCAGGATCAAGCCGTGACGCAGGGCCAACTGGCGCAGCCCTGGTTCATCGGCTTTCAGGCTGATAGTGGCAATGCCACGCAGCGCCTCAAGTGCCAGGCCTTGTGAAGCCAGGCTCTGGCGCAGCAGGGCATCGAGGACGTCCACCGGGCAACCTCGACGGCAACCGAAGCCGGCGTACAGCGCCGGCAGCGGCGTTTCAAGGTCCATCAGGCCTGTTGGGCACGACGGTAGAACCAGGCGCTGAGCAGGCCCAAGGCCAGCCAGAACGCGGCATTGGTGAGCCAGGAGGCAATCTTGAACTGGGTTTCCAGTGCGTCGGGCGCCAGGCTTTGGTGCACCTCAGGCTGCGGCGCACCGATGACGTGGGGCACTACCAGCAGCACCACGCCGACGGCCTTGAGCAGCCAGTGCCGGGAGAACACCAGCAGTGCCAGCCCCAGTGCGGTAGCGGCTGCGGTGCCGATCCACCAGCTCTGGCGTTGGCCGAGGTCGGCGGCGGCGGTACCGGGTAACTCGGGTGGCAGACCCAAGGTCGGGGCCAGGCAGAACACCGCGAAGCCGGCCAGGCCCCACAGCGCACCGGTGCTGACCCGATTGGGTTCGCGCAGGCTGTACAGGGCGACCAGGATCAGGGCGAAGCCAACGGCCACTACCAGGTTGCCCCCGGTGGTCGAGAGAATGCGTTGCCAGCCATCTTCGGGCGACCAGGCCTCTGCACTGTGTTCATGGGCCGCAACGGCCGCGCCGTCATGGCTGTGGTGTTCAGCGGCGGGGGCTGCCGACTCGTAGGTTTCCGCCTGGAGAATCAACGGGGCGACCCAGAAGCTTTGCAACAGGGTCAGCAGCAAGGCTGCGAGCAGGCCGCTGAACCCAGCGGTGCGGGCAATGCGCTTGATCATGGGGCAGGCCTCAGTGGCAGGGGAATGCGGCGCTGTGGCGGGTGTCGTGGGCGGCGTTGTGCACGGCCTCGATGTGCGAGAACCCGGCGAAATAGACCAGGCACAGGCCCAGCAGGCTGGCACCTACGGCGATGACGACGCGCTGGCTGAGGGTGACGGGGGTGGCGATGCTGTGCTTGGCGCTGGAAATGGGCATGACGCGTTCCTCTGTTGTTTTAAGCTCAACGGGCAAGCGCGGCAGCCCCGGACGCGAAGCGCCCAAGGGAATGCGACAGCGCCCGCCCACCGCGGGGTGTTCATGTGACGCCAGGCCGGTCTCCGGGCTTGCGAGGAGGAGCAGGGCTCCTTGGAAAGCGTCACCTTCCCATGCCGAACGACGTGGCACAGTGGTCTAGACGCTTCGCTCGCTTACCGTTGCGGGGGCAGCACCGGCCTGGTCCGGCCCCGCTCGAGGGCCTGCGACGCACCGGTTTCCCGTTTCACCCCCGAGGGGGCACCTGAACGCAAGACGTAAGGAGAGCACGAGGCAGGGTTTGCGTCAATTGGTTGCACTTTATTACTGGGAGCGCGGCCCATCGCCGGCAAGCCGGCTCCCACAGGTACAGCGTCGCCCTTGAGCAATGCGCTGTACCGGTGGGAGCCGGCTTGCCGGCGATGGGCTGCAAAGCAGCCCCAACAAAGTTGCAGCGAGCTTGCTCGCGCTGCGCTCGATCTTTGCGCCACCACAAAACGCAAGCCATGAGTTGACCACCCGCCACCCCCCGCGTAGCCTTGCCGCTTCGAGGTTCTTCGGCCAGGCCGAAGCTAAGACGGGAACGCGGTAAAAGCCGCGGCTGCCCCCGCAACTGTAGGCACCGGCAACGGATCGACACAGCCACTGCGCCAAAGGCGCGGGAAGGCGTCATCCTGCCAGCCCCCTGAATGATGGGGGCCGGAACGGTGCAAGCCAGGAGACCTGCCTCGTCACGTTTTCGACTTTCAACCGGGCGGGGTGATCCGGTGGCGAACGAGCCCGGCCGGCCTGGCCCGCGGCTTTCGTCCCGTGTGCCCGCGCCAACCTGCCAAGGGCAACGCGACATGAAAACACTGGCCAAGCTCCCCGTCACCATCGTCACCGGCTTTCTCGGCTCGGGCAAGACCACCTTGCTCCGGCACATGCTCGACAACGCCCAGGGCCGCCGCATCGCGGTGATCGTCAATGAATTCGGCGAGCTCGGCATCGACGGCGAAATCCTCAAGCAGTGCAGCATCGGCTGCACTGAAGAAGAGGCCAGCGGCCGCGTCTACGAGCTGGCCAACGGCTGCCTGTGCTGCACCGTGCAGGAAGAGTTCTTCCCGGTCATGCGCGAACTGGTTGCCCGTCGCGGCGACCTGGACCACATCCTCATCGAAACCAGCGGCCTGGCGCTGCCAAAGCCGTTGGTACAAGCCTTCCAGTGGCCGGAAATCCGCACGGCCTGCACCGTCGACGCGGTGATCACTGTGGTCGACAGCCCGGCCGTGGCCGCCGGCACCTTCGCCGCTTTCCCGGACCAGGTCGACGCCCAGCGCAAGCTCGACCCCAACCTGGACCACGAATCGCCGCTGCATGAGCTGTTCGCCGACCAGTTGGCCAGTGCCGACCTGGTGGTGCTGAACAAGGCTGACCTGATCGACGCCGAAGGCCTGGCCAAGGTCCGTGCCGAAGTGGCCGAAGAGCTGCCTCCAGCGGTCAAGGTCATCGAGGCCAGCAGTGGCCGTCTGCCACTGGACGTGCTGCTGGGCGTGGGCGCCGAATCCGAGGTGCACATCGATGGCCGCCGCACCCACCACGATTCGCACCACGACGGCGATGACCATGACGACCATGACCACGACGCGTTCGACTCCATCTCCATCGATCTGCCAGAAGCGGACGAAAGCCTGCTGCTCGACGCCCTGACGCAACTGGTGGTGGAGTTCGGCATCCTGCGCGCCAAAGGCTTCGCCGCCGTTCCCGGCAAGCCGATGCGCCTGCTGGTGCAGGGCGTGGGTACTCGCTTCGACAAACACTTCGACCGCGCCTGGCGTGCCGACGAGCCGCGCATCACCCGCCTGGTGCTGATCGGCCAGGACCTCGATGCCGTGCAGCTGGAAGCGCGCCTGCGCCAGGCCCTGGGCGCCTGACCCATGCATCTGCTGCGGACTCAGCCCGGCGGCTTCGTGCCGGACGACAGCATTGCCGACCTCGGCCAGACACCCGCCGAACTGGTGATCCTCTGCAGCGGCGATTCGCACCTGGCGTTGCTCGCCGAAACCGCCGAGCAACTGGCGGATGACTTTCCCAGCCTGCGTCTGGCCAACCCGATGCAGGTGCAGAACCATGCATCGGTCGACCTGTATGTAGAAGAGGTACTGCGCCACGCCAAGGTCATCCTGGTGTCGTTGCACGGTGGCGTCGGCTACTGGCGCTACGGTGTCGAGCAGTTGGTGACGCTGGCGGAGCGCGGTGTGCAGTTGATCCTGGTGCCGGGCGACGACCGCCCGGACCCGGAACTGACCGATCTGGGCACGGTGACTGGTGCGGCGGCAGAGCGCCTCTGGCACTACCTGCGCCAAGGTGGCAAAGCCAATGCCGTCAACCTGTTCAACTGCTTGGCCAACCAATGGCTGGGGCGCGATTACACTTGGGACGAACCGCAACCCTTGCCACGTACCTCGGTGTATCACCCCACCAAGGCCAGCGCTACGCTCGAGGACTGGTACGGCGAGTGGCACCCCGAGCATCCGGTGGCACCGCTGCTGTTCTACCGTTCGCATTTGCAGGCGGCCAACACCGCCTTCATCGATGTATTTTGCCAACGCCTGCAGGCAGCCGGGCTCAACCCGCTGCCTATCGCCGTCGCCAGCCTCAAGGAAAGCGCCTGCCTGGATCAGGTCGAACAGTGGTTGGACGAGGTCGGCGCCGAGGTGCTGGTCAATACCACCGGCTTTGCCTTGTCCAGCCCGGAGCGCCCCAACCTGCGCCCGCTGCGTCGCGATATTCCCGTGCTGCAGGCCATCTGCGCGCAGGACAATCAGCCGGGATGGGAAGCCAGCGAGCAGGGACTGGGCGCCCGCGACCTGGCCATGCACATTGCCTTGCCGGAATTGGACGGGCGCATCATTACCCGGCCGGTCAGCTTCAAGGACATGGCCTGGCGCAGCGAGCGCAGCCAGTCCGACGTGGTCTGCTACCGGGCCCACCCCGAGCGCATGGACTTCGTCGCCGAACTGGCGCGGCGCTGGGTCGAGCTGGCACGCCTGCCCAATGGGCAAAAGCGCGTGGCCTTGGTCCTGGCCAACTACCCGACCCGCGATGGGCGCATCGGCAATGGCGTTGGGCTCGACACGCCAGCCGCTGCCCTGAACATACTCCAGGCCCTCAAAGCCGAGGGTTACCCGCTGGGTGAGCTGCCGCACAGCGGCACGCAGTTGATTCAGCAGTTGCTCGGTGGCGTGACCAATGACCTCGAACACCTCGACCAGCGCCCATGCGCGCAGAGCCTGAACCTGGCGGACTACCAGGCAGCGTTCGAGCGCCTGCCCGCCGCCAACCGTCAGGCCGTGCTCGAACGCTGGGGCCCGCCCGAGCAGGACCCGATGTACCGCAGCGGCCGGCTAATGGTGGCCGGCCTTCGTTTCGGCTTGACCTTCGTCGGCATCCAGCCGGCGCGCGGCTACCAAGTCGACCCCAGCGCCGTGTACCACGACCCGGACCTGGTACCGCCGCATGGCTACCTGGCGTTTCACTTCTGGCTGCGCCATGCCTTTGCCGCCGATGCGGTGATCCATGTTGGCAAGCACGGCAATCTGGAGTGGTTGCCCGGCAAAGGCGTGGGCCTGTCCGCCGAGTGTTGGCCGGACGCCTTGCTTGGCCCGCTGCCAAACATCTATCCGTTCATCGTCAACGACCCAGGTGAGGGCGCACAGGCCAAGCGCCGCACCCAGGCGGTGATCATCGACCACCTGATGCCCCCTTTGACCCGCGCCGAAACCTATGGCCCCTTGCGCCACCTGGAGCAGTTGGCCGACGAATTCTATGAAGCGCAGTTGCTCGACCCACGGCGGGCCCGCGAGTTGCAACGCGATATCCTCGAACTGGTCAAGGCCAACCACATCGACCGTGAGTTGCAACTGGAAGGTCAACTGGAGGATGCCGCGGTGTGGCTGCCGCGGCTGGACACCTACCTGTGTGACCTCAAGGAATCGCAGATCCGTGATGGCCTGCATGTGTTCGGCCAATCGCCCCAGGCTCGGCTGCGGGTCGATACCCTGCTGGCCCTGCTGCGGGTGGAACGCGGTGACGGGCGCGGCGGTAATGCCAGCCTGCTGCGCACATTGGCCAAGGCTTTGGCGCTGGACTTCGATCCTCTCGACTGCGACCTCGGCCAGCCCTGGGCAGGTCCTCGGCCGGCACCGCTGCAGGCGTTGAGCGAAGAGGCGTGGCGCACCTGCGGCGATACCCGTGAGCGCCTCGAACTGTTGGCGCTGCAGTACATCGAGCAAGCACTGGAAATGGCCCTGCAACTGCCCGACGACCCGCAATGGCAACCCGTGCAGGCGGTGCTCGGCGCGTTGTGCGAACAGGTTGCGCCGAACCTCGACGCGTGCGGGCTCGCAGAGATGAACGGCTTGCTCGCCGCCTTGGCGGGGCGCTTCGTGCCAGCCGGCCCTAGCGGTGCACCCAGCCGTGGCCGGCTGGATGTGCTGCCCACGGGCCGCAACTTCTACACCGTGGATGTGCGCAACCTGCCCACCACCACAGCCTGGCGTCTGGGTTTCGCGTCGGCGAACCTGATCCTCGAACGGCACTTGCAGGACCATGGCGACCATCTGCGTCAGCTCGGCCTGTCGGTGTGGGGCACGGCGACCATGCGCACCGGTGGCGACGACATCGCCCAGGCCATGGCATTGATGGGCGTGCGGCCGGTGTGGGCCACGGGCAGCCAACGCGTCGACGATTTCGAGATTTTGCCATTAAGCCTGCTCGACCGTCCGCGGGTAGACGTGACCTTGCGGGTTTCGGGCTTTTTCCGCGATGCCTTCGGCAACCTGATCCGCCTGTTCGATGCGGCAGTGCAAGCGGTGGCGGCACTGGACGAGCCTGCCGATCTCAACCCCTTGGCCGCCCGCGTGCGTCACGAGCGCGACGCTCTGCAGGCGCAGGGCGTCGCGCCTGAGCAGGCTGCGCGCGAGGCCGGTTGGCGGGTGTTCGGCGCCAAGCCTGGTGCCTACGGTGCCGGCGTGCAAAATGCCATCGATGGCCGGCTGTGGCACAACCGCGATGACCTGGCCCAGGTGTACCTCAACCACGGTGGCTACGCCTATGGAGCAGGTGACGAAGGCACCCCGGCTCGCGCGCAGTTTGCCCGGCGCCTGGGCCAGGTTCAGGCCGTCCTGCAGAACCAGGACAACCACGAGCACGACGTGCTCGATTCCAACGATTACTACCAATTCCAAGGCGGCATGCTGGCAGCGTCCGAGACCTTGTCCGGGGCGACGGTAGCGAGTTATCACGGCGATCACAGTCAAGTTGACCGGCCGCGTATCCGCACCCTCAAGGAAGAGCTGAATCGGGTGATTCGAGCCCGCGCCCTCAACCCCAAGTGGATCGACGGCGCCAAGCGCCATGGGTACAAGGGCGCTTTCGAGCTGGCGGCGACGGTCGACAACCTGTTCGCCTTCGACGCGACCACGCACTTGATCGACGATCATCATTACCAGTCGCTGGCCGATGCCTATGTGCTCGACCCGGCGACCCGCGACTTCATGCGCGAGCACAATCCCGAGGCGCTGCGCGACCTCACCGAGCGCTTGCTGGAGGCCCAGCAGCGTGGTCTCTGGGAGCAGCCTGGCGACTACCGCGAAGCACTCGAGGAGCAATTGCTCGATGGCGAGGAACAGGCTTGAAATGAGTGAATCCGTGCAATTTCCCCTGGCGGCCGTGGTCGGCGCCGACGACCTGAAGCTTGCGTTGTGCCTGACCGCCATCGACCCCAGGATCGGCGGCGTGCTGATCGAGGGGCCGCGCGGCATGGCCAAGAGCACCCTGGCGCGTGGCTTGGCGGACCTGCTCGGCGAGGGGCCTTTCGTCACCTTGCCGCTGGGTGCCAGCGAAGAACGCCTGGTCGGCACGCTCGACCTGGATGCCGCGCTGGGGCAGGGCAAGGCGCAGTTTTCCCCCGGTGTACTGGCGCATGCCGATGGCGGGGTGCTGTATGTCGATGAAGTCAACCTGCTGCCCGATACCTTAGTGGACCTGTTGCTCGACGTTGCCGCCAGCGGTACCAACCGTATCGAGCGCGATGGTATTTCTCACCGGCACAGTGCGCGTTTCGTCCTTATCGGCACCATGAACCCCGAAGAGGGCGAGCTGCGTCCTCAGCTGCTTGACCGCTTCGGGCTCAATGTCGTGCTCGAAGGGTTGCCAGCCCCAGAGGCTCGGCAGCAGATCATTCGCCGTCGCTTGGCCTTCGACACTGACCCGCAGGCCTTCTGCGAGCAATGGGCCGCGGCCCAGGCGCTACTGCGCGAGCGCTGCCAGGCAGCTCGCCAGGGGCTGGCAGCGATTGCCCTGGACGATCAGGCCCTGGCCTGGATCACCGAGCGTTGTTATGCCGCTGGCGTCGATGGCCTGCGTGCCGACCTGGTTTGGCTGCGCGCCGCCCGCGCGCATTGCGCCTGGCGCGGTGGCAAGGCGATCGAGCTGGTCGACGTCGAGGCGGTGGCGGAGTTTGCCTTGCGCCACCGGCGCCGCCAGTTGCCCGAGCCTGCCGCCGATTCCACGCCGCCTGCGTCTGCCGGCCGCGATACGCAAAGCCAGAGTGGGCAAGGGGATTGGGGGGCAATGCCGGCTCAACCGGTCACCAGCGGTGCCAGGCGCGAGGTACCGAACTGGGCAAAAAAGCCCTGAGCATCCGCCCACCGGGCAACAAGGTGGCGGATGCCATGCCCCGTGCCGGAAAACTGGCTGGCGTTAGCCGTGGCCGCGCGCGTGCGGCGAGCAAGGGCCGTGTGGCTTGGCTGCCGACCTTGCTCAAGGGGCGCCCGCTGCAGCGGCGCGACCTGTGCTGGCAGCAGCGTCAGGCTCAGGCCACCGAGTTGTGGCTGGTGATCGTCGATGCTTCGGCCTCGACCCGGCGCCACCAGGCGCTGGCGCACGGCAAAGGCCTGCTGGGCGAATTGTTCGACCAGGCTTATCGCCAGCGCACCCGGCTGGCGCTGATGACCGCCAGCGGCGGAGCGCCCCAGTGGCAACGCCAGGGGCTGAAGGCCTCGGCCGCCTTGCAACCTTGGTTGCAAACCTTGGGGGCCGGGGGAGGAACCCCGTTGATCGCCGCGCTGGAGCAGGCTCGTCGCTGGTTGCAGGCACGGCAAAAAGCCTACCCACAAGAGCTTCAGCGTTGTCTGGTGTTTACCGATGGCCGCCTGCAGCGCTGGAAGGATGTGCAACCCATGCCGTGTGCGACGGTGCTGGTGGACATGGAAATGGCGCCGGTTCGCCTGGGGCGAGCGCGGCAATTGGCCGAACAACTTCAGGCTGAATACCAGCACCTGGAACAGTGCAGGGTCATGCAATAAGGCAACTGGCGCGACACTATGTCGCAACTGAAAAGTTGCTTGCAGGCGAATTTGAAAGTTGCACAAGTGCGTGACAAGCACGCACTTGCTGGTCAGTCGGTGATATTACTTCGGCATCGACCAAGGCTGCAGGTCATAACCCTTCTGGGACAACTCGGCGCGCACTTCCTCGATCAGGCATGCCCATTGTGCCGGGTCGGAATAGATACGCGAAGACACTTGCTTGCTCCCGATACGGGTGCTGGTCCGGTCGATCACGGCCAGGCTCAGCTCACCAGTACCGTTGGGTGCATCCCAGGCTACGCACTGGAAAGGTTCGAAGGCGTGGTCGGCAATCAGCAGGGCTTCGTTGACACGGAGCGGGGCATTCATGGTTCGGTCTCTCTATGGTCCCAAACAGCGTAATGTAGGTCCGCGTTACTGCTATGTCGCTTCAGCTTATCGCGATCTGCAGTGCGGGGTTATTCGTACTGATGCTCCAAGTTGGTAGGGGAGTCACACAGTCTTGATACTTTTTTTCAAATTTGAACTGTTTTTATTGATCTGCGCCGCCTGTGACGTCGATAAATTTGAAAAATTCCCACATGGCCTGTCCAGCGCAGAATCGGGCAGACAGACGGTAGTGGGCACCGTCAAGTTCGTTGCTACTGTTAAAACGGCGCCGCAACTTACTGTTTTCATGTAAAAAACCACAAATTGGCGCCAAGGAACGGTCATGCACGCTACCGCCGCCCTGCGTCGTTTGCTCATCGTCGACCCGTGCGATGATTGTCACCGCTTGCTGCCAGGTCTTGAGAGCGCTGGCTGGGCTGTTCACAGCTGTAGCCTGGACCTGGCGCTGGAGCACCGCTGCGACCTTGGCCTGTTGCGCCTGCAGGAGTCGCACCTGCGCCACCCGGACGCGGTCAAGGACATGATCAAACGCAGCAATACCGAATGGATCGCAGTGCTCAACGCCGAACAACTGCGGATGCAGAACGTCGGTGACTTCGTCTGTGAATGGTTCTTCGACTTTCACACCTTGCCATTCGACGTATCCCGCGTGCTCGTCACCCTGGGGCGTGCGTTCGGCATGGCACGCCTGCGTGGCAAGGGCGCGGTACCGGTCGATGGCCAGGAGCACGAACTGCTGGGCGACAGCCGGCCTATCCTGGAGCTGCGAAAGCTGCTGGGCAAGCTGGCGCCTACCGAATCACCGGTATTGATCCGGGGCGAGAGCGGCACGGGCAAGGAGTTGGTAGCACGTACGTTGCATCGTCAGTCGCAGCGCTGCGAAATGCCGTTTATTCCCATCAACTGCGGCGCGATCCCCGAAAATCTGATCCAGTCCGAGTTGTTCGGGCACGAGAAGGGCGCGTTCACCGGCGCGCATCAGCGCAAGGTAGGGCGGATCGAGGCGGCCCATGGTGGCACGCTGTTCCTCGACGAAATTGGCGACCTGCCATTGGAACTGCAGGCCAACCTACTGCGCTTCCTGCAGGAAAAGCATATCGAGCGGGTCGGTGGCAGCCAGCCGATACCGGTCGATGTACGGGTGCTGGCCGCCACCCACGTGGACCTGGAAAAGGCCATCGAGCAAGGGCGTTTCCGGGAAGACCTGTATTACCGTCTCAACGTGTTGCAGGTCGTGACTGCACCATTGCGTGACCGGCATGGCGACTTGTCGATGCTGGCCAACCATTTTTCACACTTCTACAGCCTGGAGACAGGCCGTCGGCCGCGATCCTTCAGCGATCATGCCCTGGCCGCCATGGGGCGGCACAATTGGCCGGGCAATGTGCGGGAACTGGCAAACCGGGTGCGACGGGGGCTGGTGCTGGCCGAAGGGCGGCAGATCGAAGCCCAGGACCTGGGCCTGCATGTTCACCAGCAGGAGGAGCAGCCGCTGGGCACGCTGGAAGACTACAAGCACCGTGCGGAGCGTCAGGCGTTGTGCGACGTGCTCGACCGGCACAGCAACAACCTCAGCATTGCCGCGAAGGTACTGGGTGTATCGCGACCCACGTTCTACCGGCTGCTGCACAAGCACCAGATCCGGTGACCCTGCAGGTCATCAAAACCTGCAGAAATCTTGCGGGATCAACTGCCTTGCTCAATTTCCAAAAGTTGACGCGATTCCTGTGGGATCAGCTGTCTTGCTCAATTCCCTAAAGTTGACGCGATTCCTGTGGGAGCCGGCTTGCCGGCGATGAGGCCGGGACAGGCACGATGATGTAGCCTGTGCTGGCCCTATCGCCGGCAAGCCGGCTCCCACATCCAACAGCTGCACCGCAAGTTCAGCTCGACTGCGCGATATGCCCGTCCGAGAGCTCCTCGACCGTCTCTTCCTCACCCGGCAACGCCGTGATCACACTGAAATCGCTGATTTCCACTTCACCCCCGCCATACCCCAGCAAGTGGAAGGAAAATGCCTTGCGCACTATAGGGTTGTCGAAGCCGAACTCCATCTCCAGTGGTTCATCCGCCGTCACCCGAATCTCCTCTGGCAGACCCAGCGGTACGTCCTGCTCCAGCTCCTTGGCCTTGAGCTGGATGTAGGCGACGTGCTGTCGATCGAGTGCGCGCACCTTGATCCGCACCCGGGTGTGCGAGCCTTCGGGCATTTCCAGGTACTGCGCGCCAATCAGGTTGTCGGCCCAGTCATCGCGAATGCGCGCCTGTAATTGGATGGCCGACGGGCCACCAAACTGGTAACGCAGGTTGAGCGGTGTCTGCAACAAGGACTGGTCGAGTACCCCGGCAAGGGCGCCGAGCTGTGGCCCTGTGTGGTCGTCGGCCGGGCCGAGGTAGCGGGCCTGGTCGGCAATGAAGCCTTGGCTCGCGTAGCGGCGACAGCGTTGCTGGAAGTCGCATTCGGTGAATACACCTTGGCCATCGTGGTAGCGCAACATGCCGTTGGTGTAGGAAATCATCTCCCGCCCGCTGTCGTAGTCGCGCAGCAGTGAGCGCCCGGCCAGTGCCACCGGGATCGGCAAGGCAAAGTAGTCGAGCAGGGAGGTGGCCAGGTCGACGTGGCCGTAGGTGCCCTGCTTGAGGTGCGGCAGTTGCGCCTGCTCCGGTGCCAGGATCAGGTTGAAGCCCCAGGAGGAGGCCAGGCGCACCCCGTCGATACCGTGGGATTCGTCGGACGTCACCACCACCAGCGTGTCCTTGAGCACGCCCTGGCGCTCGAGGTTGTCGAGAAATGCCCCTAGCGCATCGTCAAGGTAGGCCACCGCGGCCTGCTTGGCGGTGTCGTAACGCGCCAGGTAGTCGGCCGGAGCCGAATAGGGCTGGTGGGTACCCACGGTCAGCAGGGTCAGCATCCACGGGCGGTCCTGTTGGCGCAGTTGCCCGACGTAGTCCTGGGCACCCTCGAAGAATGCCCGGTCATCCTTGCCCCAGGGGAACTCCAGGTAGTTCTCGTTGCTGAACCATTCCAGACCATGCACCGAGTCGAAGCCGATGTGCGGCATGATCCGGTCCTTGGCCATGAAGCGCAGGCCGGCGCCCTGCAGGTAATGTGTGCTGAAGCCCGCCTGGCGCAGCTGGGCCGGCAGGCAGGCCTGGTTACGTTGCTGCTGGGTGAGCAGCTCCATCCCTTTGGGCGTGCCGTTGGCCAGTTTGTCGTAGTCGCCGCAGAGCATGGCATACAGGCCGCGGATGGTCTGGTGGGTGTGCAGCACGTAGTCCGGGGTGTTCATGCCGCGCTCGGCCCAGCGGCTGAGATTGGGCATCAATTCTTCTTCGAAGCGGCTGTGCAGGGCCTGGCGGTTCGGCCGTACATAGGCGCCGGGGATGCCTTCCAGGGTGATCACCAGCAGGTTGCGAGCGCTTCCGGGGGCGCTCAGCAGTTTCTGGCCATGCAGGTCGGCCTGGGTCAGGCCGGCACTGGACAGGGGCGTGACGGGCTGCTCCTGGCCAGTCCAGGTGAGCGCCCGCCGTTGCAGGTCGTTGACGCCTGCGGACAGCAACTGGTGAGAGAGATTGTATTGGCGCCACTGGTCGGCATCGGAAGGCGTCAGCTGTTGGCTGCCCCAGTGCAGGCCGAACAGCAGCACAGGGATGGCCAAGGCCCAGCGCGGCAGCGCTGCAGGGCGATGCACCCGACCTCGCCAGGTGATCGAGCACCAGGCCAGCAGGCCCGCTGCCATCAGCCAGGGCAACCAGGGATGGGCGAGGCCGCCGCCGGTGGAGTTTTCCATGAATTGCGGGTCGATCAGGTATGCCAGGTCGCCACTGTTGGGCAGCCGCCCGACAGCGCTGACCAGCTCTGCGGAAGCTACCCAGAGTGCGGCCCAGGCCAGCAGCACAGGCAGTGCCAGCCACCAGGGCCGGCGGTGCAGCAACAGCAACAGGAGGCTGCCGAAGGCCAGGTCCGACAAGTAGCCGAGCGGATTGGACCACCCCAGGAGGGTGCGCGCAGCCAATGGGATCACCAGCACCAGGGTTGCCAAGGCGACGAGCCGAGTGTGCGAGTGGCCGAGCTGGATATTCACGAAAACTTTCCTTAATTACCGTCAAAACGTCACATAGCTATGCGTGATGATAACAGTCCGGTGTCAGGAAAGCGGTTGGCTACAAAGTTGGTTACCAAAACCAGGCCCTCGCTGCAGGCCTGGCATTGGCAAAACCCGGTCAGAAGTAGTACGGGAATTTCAGGCTGAAGGAGAAGTCTGGCGAATCGTCCGTCAGGCCAATGGCGAGGTTTGGCACGATGGTCAGGTTGTTGGTGGCGGCGAAGGTCAGGCCGATGTTGAAGTTCGCCGAGTTGTAGTCGCTGTTGCTGATCGACTGCCAGTCGCCGCCGTCGGGTTTGATCTTGCTCTTGCTGGCAAACTGGTCGGTGACCGAGAACGACATACTCATCTTCTCGTTCAGGGCGAACGCGATACCACCGCCAATCTGCCAGGAGTCGCCGAGTTTCACGTCGCCCGGCACCTTGGTGTTGACGGTGGGGCTGATGTCGCTGAACGAATCTTCCATGTTGTAGGTGTACGACAGGCTGCCGAAGAGCACGGCCGGGTCGAAGGTCTTGACCAGCGAGATACCGGGTGTGATGGCCCACACGCCATTGCCGGTTGGCAGGTCTTCAGGGATCGCGAGGTTGTCGTTGGCGCTATCCTGGATAAGCTTGATGCCGTAGGGGTCCTTGCCGGTAGGCGCCTTGATCCGCAGCGTGGCGACGGTGTCTGGCCAGTTTTCCGACTCGTCGATGAATTTGTAGGCCACGCCGACGTTGACGTCGCCGATGGTTGGGTCACGTTTCACCGAGCCATCGGAACTCACCCCGGCTGCACCACCCGCACCGCCGGAGGAGTAGGTCGACTCGCGGTAGACAATCGGTACGTTAATGTCGAACTGCCAGCGCTGGTCGACGTTGTAGCGTCCCGTCAGGTCCAGCGTCCAGTTGTCGGCCTTGATCCGGTCGATGTTGATATTGCCCAGGAATATCGAATCGAGCGCCAAAAAACCGTTGAGCGTCAGGGCACGGGTGTCGTAGTGGGTGTAGGTCAGGCCGGTTTCGACACTGAACTTGCCGCCGCCAAAGAAGCCGCTGGCTTCGTCATACAGGTTGGAAACGCTTTGCGCCGGTTCCGAGTCCTCTTTGAGCGATTGGCCGTAGGAGCTGCCGGTGGTGCCCGGTGCCCCGGAGGCCACGGTCTGTGCGCCCTTGACGCCTTCGGCGGGTGATTTGGTCAAACGCTTGGGCGCGGGAGTAGCAGGGGCTTCCTCGACCTGACGCAGGCGTTGTTCCAGCACCATCAATGCATTCTGTTGGGCTTCGTAACGTTGTTTCAATGCGAGCAATTCTTGTTTCAGCGCTTCGACTTGAGGGTCGGTTGCCGCTTGTAGCAGTGTGGCCGGGGCCAAGGTCGTCAAACAAACGATAGCTCTCAACGTCAACAAACGATGCATGGATTAGCCGTCCCTTCTGACTACTTGTTCGATGAGACAGAGCGTAGATCAGTATCCGCCGGTGCGAAGACCTTTGAGCTGATCAAGGTTGGCGTTCATCGGGCCAGCCGTTGCAGGGCTGTCGCGCAGCACGACATTGAGCTCCGTCAGGTTGCGCACCTGGTTGCCAGCGCCGAGCAGGGTAGTGTTCTGCATCAGCCCACCCTGGCCTAGCCGCTGCAGTGCGCTGCCCTGGTTGTTGTTGGCAACGATGCCGAGCTGCACGCCGGTGCCGTTGGCGGAAACGCTCAGAGAGCCTGCGCCGTTGGCGCCCACCAGCGTCGTGCCCGCCGCCAGGGCCTGGCCTTGCGTTTGCGTGGCGGGTGCTTCGTTGCCCTTGGTGACCGTGATACCGACGTTGTTGTAAGCCGAGTTGTAGTCACCGGCGGCACGTACCACCTGGGTCACGCCTTCGGTGGTATTGAGCCCGCTGCCACCGGTAACGGTACCGGTGCCTGGGCTCTGCGATTGCGAATTGCCGGTGCCTTTTTCATTGATCATCGAGACATAGAACTGCGGTTGCAGGGTGGAATGCTGGATTTGCATCGAGGAGGTAGCGCCGATCACCTCGCCGTTGGCGTTCTGCCAGGTGCTGGTCATGACCACGCCAAAACTGACGATGCGCCCCGGCAATACATAGCGCCCGCGCAGTTCTGCCAGTTCCTGATCTTTTAGTTCGATCGGTTTGAACGTCTGTGCCTGGGTCGGCAGGCTGGCGGCCAGGCAAACGACTGCGAGCCAGCATGAAGTCTTCATGGGATGCTCCCGGGGCCTCTTGCCCCTTGTCATTAGAAGAAGTCGCTTTGGATGAAACCGAAGTCCATCAACTCGGCATCCTTCACCGGGGCGAAGTTGTTGATGCGGTTCTTGGCGCTCAGTGGCAGAGGCGGGTCGAGCAAGATGTTGGACTTGTCGTACCCTTGGCCGATGACGGCGAAGATGATGCCGTTCCAGCCTTTGACGAAATCATCGAGTTTGAAACGTTTGTGGCCCAGTACCGGGTCGCCGATGTACACCCAGCCGTTGTCGACTTTCTGCATGACCACGAAGTGCTTGTAGCCGCGGATGTCCATCAGCACCACTACCGGGATACGGATGCTGTGCAGGGTATCGGGCGCTACCCGGTAGCCGCGGGCACGCATGCCTAGGCTTTCCACGTAGCGCTTCATGTCGAGCATCGAGAAGCCCTGGGTACGCACCAAGTCATGGTCGGCGTTGGCCAGCATGCCCTCGATCACGTGTTGTTCGTCCACGTCCAGCCAATAGGCCTGGCGCAGAATGGTCGCCAGCGATGCGGCGCCGCAACTGAAGTCGGTTTTCTGTTGTACAAGGTCGGCGAACTTGCGCTCGCGGATGCTCTGGACGGGTTTGTAGATCACTGCACCACCTGGCAGGACGGACAGCGGCATCTGGGCTGCTTCGCTGACACTGGCCATGCACAGCAGGAATGCCAAGGCGATAATGCGCATGTTCCATGCCCCCCCTGTTTTTATAGAAAGCTTTTGTAGAAAGAGGCCCCCCGAAGGGGGCCTCAAGGTTGCAGTTACATCGAGGTGTTGGAGATGGCCAGCGAGTTGCTCTGCTGGTTGCCCACACCGGCTGCCACGTTGACGCCCAGGTTGCCGCTGCCGCCATTCACCGAGCCACTCAGGGTTGCGGTGTTGGTTACAGGGTTGGCCCAGCCAGTCGGGGTCAGCACTTGGAACGAGACGGTGTTTTCCATCGCGTACTCGCTAGCCTCGCTGAAGCTCTTCGAGATGCTGTCCGAAGACTCCGAGGCCTTCTCGCCAGATTTCTCGAAGGCCGAAGCCTGCGCTTTTTCCCATGCCGACTCGTTTGCCTTCTCGTAGGCAGTATCGCGAGACTTGTCGTAGGACGAGTCGCGGCTGCGGTCATACGAAGAGTCACGGGTACGGTCATACGCAGATTCGCGGCTGCGATCAAACGAGGAGTCACGGGCTCTGTCGAAGGACGAGCTCAAGGACTTGTCGAACGACGAGTCGGTGGACGACTCGTGCGACTTGTCGATCGATGCGTCAAGCGAAGCGCTGAGCGATGCATCGAAGTCGGCACTGCGCGAGCGCGTGAAGTTGCCGAAGGTTTGCGACGAAGACGCACTGCCGTTGGCACTGGCATCGAGCGAAGCGTTCACCGAAGCGCTAGACGACGAGCTGTGGTCGCTGCTCGACGAGCCATTGGCTGCCCAGTTGTTGGAACCGCTGGCGCTGCTGCTGTTGCTGCCACTGGCGCTGCTGCTGTTCGAGCCGCTGGCACTGCTGCTGTTGCTGCCACTTGCGCTGCTGCTGTTGGAGCCGCTGGCGGTCATGCTGGTCGAACCGCTGGCGCTGCTGCTTTTGCTGCCGCTGGCGCTGCTGCTTTGGTTGCCAGCCACGCTGAAGCTCGAGCTGGAGCTCTTGTCAACGCTGGCATCGAACGAACCGCTACGCGAGGACGAACCGCTCTGGGAGGTGGTGAAGGACAGTGTGTCGATGGTGTAGGTACGATCGGCACGGTTTTCGACGGTCAGGCCAGGTCCGTTCTGGTTGGCCGAAGCGGTGGCAGTGGAGTTGCCGATAGCGGCAGCGTTGTTGGCAATGGCCATGGTATTTTTCTGCTGGTTCAGGTCGCCGCCAGCGATGTTGATACCAATGTTGCCGCTGCTGCCGTCAGCCGAGCCGCTCATGACCGCAGAACTCTGGGTCGACCAGTTCTTGACGGTGTTGTTGTTGCTGAACTGGCGCACGCTTGCGGTGGCTTCGGAGTTGCCGAAGACGAAGCTGTTGTCGATCGCGGAGTTATCGGACGAGGTATTGGCAATGGCCGCGGCGTTGTCTTGTTGGTTGCCGTTACCGGCCGCCACGTTGACGCCGACGTTACCACTGGCACCGGTGCCGGAGCTGCTCATTTCGGCTTCGTTGACAGTGCCTTCATTGAGGATACGGTTGCCCGTACTGCGCTGAACATCATTGGCTTCGGCAGTGGCGTTGGTATACACCGCTTTTGCCGGTGGGGTGTGGTTATTGTGGTGGCCATGGCCACGTCTGTCGTTCTGATCCGCTTGTGCAGCAACAGCCATGACCGCAGCAATTGCGAAAACCAGAGGCTTGATTGCCATCGAGGGTTTCATGGTGTTTCTCCGTCTTCTTTAGGTTAAGTGTTGTTCTTACCTTTTTACTTACCTACCTATTCGGGTCAGTTCGCGACCCGTACGCTCAGGGTGTTTGCCGTCTGGTTACCCACCCCGGCGCTCTGATTCAGCTGAATGACCCCACGGCTACCGGTGAATGCCTGGTCACCTGTGGTGACCTGGCGATAGCCAGGGGAGGAATCAGTTGGATCGGAGCTGTTGATCAGCGCCACGTTTTGCTGCAGCAGGACGCTGTCGTCGATACTTTGCGGTTGTGTACTGAGGCTGATGCGCAGGGCGTTGGCCTGCTGGGTGCTGGCGCCGGCGCTCTGGTTCACACCCAGGGCGCCACTGCCGTGACTGAAGGCGTCGCCCTGGATGCTGGCACGGGCATCCATGTTGGGGTCGACGATGGATATCTGGCGTTGCCGGATCTGCGTGTTGGCAGCGGCCGTGGTGCCGGTGGCCAAGGCCCGGGCGTTGGCTTGCTGCTGCAGGTCGCCTGCCGCCTGGTTGACGCTTAAGTTGCCTTGGTACTGCGCGCCGGAACTGTCGATGTTGGCGCTGTTGATCACGGGAACCGGGGATTGGGCGAGGGCCGTTGCACTGCAGAGGGTGGCCAGGATTAACAGCGATTGCCTCATCTCATTTGCCTCCGGTCAGGATCTGCAAGGGCGCCAGGCCGCGCTGGACACTTGAGTTGACCATGTTGGAAATGCCGTTGCCGGAGCCTGTACCGCGACCCGCCGCCAGGTTGGGGAGTTGGGTCTGGTTGCCGATGTTGCCGCCCACATTGTTGGTCTGCTGGGTGATCAGCGAAGAAATCCCGGTACCGCTGGTGATGTTGGCAAAGTCCCCATCGCTCAGTTCGTTGGTCTGCTTGAGCACGTAGGCGGAGGGGTTGGCGTTGGCGGTGGTGGGGTAGGGGTCGGGCGCCAGGGGGGCGCGAGTTGCGATGCGGGGTTGAACATCGCGGGTGATGACGATGATTCCATTTTCGGCCTGTACCGGCACGCTGAAGCTTGCGCCCAAAGCACAGCCGACCAGCAGCAGACGGCAGATGCCATTGTCCAGTTTTCCCATGACTGCAATTCCTTCTTCAGCGCGGGCCTGATTAGGCGTTGCGAGGAGGAGAGCAGGAGGCGTGCCGCTTTTGATTAATCTTTTTTAATCAATGCCTTGTAGTAACTTGTTGGCAGTTGCGAGAGGTTGATGTATCAGGGTTGAGACAGATTATCTGCAAAGTGGGCTGTTTTCCGGTATGGATGTTGCTCAGGGGGCGCTTTCGCTCACTGTTTCATCGACTTGACACTCCCACCACCAAAAGTGGGTAAGTCCGCAAATACGGGGGTCAAGGCCCACTGGGGTGTGTCAGAGGGTTAACACTCGGTGGGGCAAACCGGGGTTTTTCCCTGCAACAGGCCCTGCACGGCGCGCAATGCCACCGCACTGCGCCGGGGCCAGTCACCCTCGATCACCTGCACCGTTTGCCGATGGCGCTGCAACCACTGCAGGCTGTCGGTGAAGAAGCGATGCCGGTCGGCAAGGTCCGGCTGGCTGCGTTGGCCATCGGCCACCCAGCCCACATCATGGGGGCTGAGCAACAGGTGCAGATCATACTGACGAGCAAGCAAGGCTTGTTCCAACCAGGTCGGGCAATCCTGAAACAGCGCGCGGCTCCACAGCATGTTGCTCAACAGATGAGTATCGAGGATCAGCAGCTCCGGAGCCTGTTGCCGTGCCTGATCCTCCCAGGCCAACTGGCCCAGGGCGATGGGGGTGATATCGGCGTAGCAGGTGTCGCGACATTCCTGGTCGATGAAATGGCGCACATATTCGCCCACCACCACACCGCCGAAATGCGCCTGGATCTCGCCACTGAGCCAGCTCTTGCCGCTGGACTCGGGGCCACACAGCACCAGGACCTTCATGCCTGCAGCGCCGGGTCGCGGCGCCACTCCAGCCAGCCGCGCACGGCGATCAGGGTCAGCACGGCGAAGAAGCCTGCGGTGAAGTACAGCTGCTGGTGCAGGTACTGGCCGACATAGACCACGTCCACCACCATCCACAGTGGCCAGCACTGCACGCGTTTTTGCGCCATCCACAGCTGCGCGACCAGGCTGAAGCCTGTCAGCGTGGCGTCCAGCCAGGGTAGGGCGGCATCCGTCCAGTTGGCCATGGCCGCGCCCAGCGCCACGCTGATCAGCAGACCACCCACGAGCCCGGCGACCAGTGTCGGTAATTGCAGGCGCGAGACGTGGCGGGCATCCTCGACGCGGCCCGGGCGCGTCCATTGCCACCAGCCGTACAGTTGCAGCGCGGCATAGGCCAGTTGCAGCAGCATGCCCGAATACAGCTTCACCTCGTAGAACAGCCAGCCATATATAAGCACCATCACCAGACCGATCGGCCAGCACCAGGCATTCTGCTTGACGGTGAGCCAAACGGCGGTGACGCCGAGCACGGCGGCGATGAGTTCGAGGCCGGACATCGGCGCTCCTTGGCGGCTTGAGGGGGGCGCGATTGTAGCCTGTGGGCGAAGGGAGGTGTAGAGCGGCGCATGCACCGCCCACTCCGGGTCCTTGGCTAAACCTTGAACTGACGCAGCAACTGCTCCAGCCCTTCGCTCAAGCGGCCCAAGGCCACGCCCGCATCACTGGACTGACGCGCCGCTTCGGCGGTCTGCTGAGACAGCCCGGCGGTATCCAGCACATTGCGATTGATTTCCTCGACCACATGCGACTGCTGCAACGTCGCGCTGGCGATCGATGCGTTGAGCGCGGTGAGGCTGTGCAGTGCCTGGTTGATGGCACTCAGGCTGGAGCCGGCCTCGCGGGCTTGCTCGACGGTCTGGCGCGACGCCTCGCTGCTGGTATCGATGGCCTTGACCGCGGCGTCCGACTGCTTTTGCAGGTATTCGATCATGGTGTGTATCTCGGCGGTCGATTGCGCCGTGCGCTGGGCCAGCAGGCGCACTTCGTCGGCCACCACGGCAAAGCCGCGACCCTGTTCGCCGGCCCGCGCGGCTTCGATCGCTGCGTTGAGGGCGAGTAGGTTGGTCTGCTCGGCAATGGCGCGAATCACCTCCAGCACACCACCGATCTTGGTGCTATGACCCGCCAGGTCGCGGATCACCTGCACCGCCTGGTCGATGGTCAGTGACAGGCGGTCGATCTGCAGCAGGCTGCTGTCGATGGCCTGCTGGCCATGCTCGACCTGTTGCTGTGCGGCCTGCATTTCGCCGGCGGCCTGTTCGGCAGTCTTGGCCACGTCCTGAACGGCGTAGGTGACTTCATTGACGGCGGTCGCCACCTGGTCCATCTGCAGCGACTGCTGGGCGCTGTGTTGTTGCGCGGCGCCGGCATTGTGGCCGACATGCCCGGCGGAATGAGCCAGCGCATGGGCGGCGTCCTGCAACTGGCCGACCACGCCTTGGAGCTTGCCGTTGAAGCGGTTGAAGTGCTCGCCGAGCTGGGTGATTTCGTCGCGGCCATGGGTGTCCAGGCGACGGGTAAGGTCGCTTTCGCCGCTGGCGATGTTGCCCATTGCCTGCACTGCCTCCTGCAACGGGCGGGCGATGCTGCGGGCGATCAGCATGACCACCAGGGCCATCAGCAAGGCAACGCCCACGCCGACCAGGGAGGCGTCACGCAGCTGGCGCGCGAATTCGGCCTGAACGTCATCGACATACACGCCCGAGCCGATAACCCAACCCCACGGCTGGAACAGCTGGATGTACGAAGTCTTGGCCACGGGCTCGCTGGCCCCGGGTTTGGGCCAGCGGTAGTTGACAGGGCCGGCGCCCTGGCTGCGGGCGAGGGCGGCCATTTCATTGAACACGGCAAACCCGTCCGGGTCGCGGATGGCGGAAAGATCCTGGCCGTCGAGCTTGGGGTTGGCCGCGTGCATGATCATCTTCGGCCCAAGGTCGTTGATCCAGAAGTAGTCGCCCTGGTCGTAGCGCAGCGCGCGCACCACTTGCAGCGCTTGCTGCTGGGCGGCCTCGCGGCTGAGCGTGCCGGCGGCTTCCAGCCCCTGGTAATAGGTGAGCACGCTCGCGGCGGTCTGCACCACATGGCGGGTCTTTTCTGCCTTGGCCTGGTACAGGTCGCCGTGGATCTGGCGCAGCATCAGCAGGCCGAGGACCACCAGCATCGCCACCGCAACCAGCAGGATCAGCCACAGACGGCGACTGATCGACATCGACCTCAAGGTCTTCATGAACGGCACTCCCGCATTGTTCTTGTTATTCAGTGCATCCAAGCATGCTTTGCCGTCAGTCTGTATCCGACTAATGGCTAAGTGCCATTTAGTTGTGACGTTACGGCATGCCGCGCGAGCCATCGCCAGGTTGCTCTGCTAGGATTTCGGCCGCGCAAGATGAAACCTTTAGGCGGGGTGAACTTTTCTACTGGCGTTATACCCAACAGTCGCTGTAAAAGAGCCGCGCCGCGAGCGGCAATCACAAGCAAATCAAGAACAAGGGGCCTGCGATCAGCAGTGCTTCAACGGGGGAATGATGGATTTTTGGACTGCCTTCCAGGCAATCATCTTAGGCGTGGTCGAAGGACTGACGGAGTTTCTGCCGATCTCCAGTACCGGCCACCAGATCATCGTTGCCGACCTGATCGGTTTTGGCGGTGAGCGGGCCATGGCGTTCAACATCATCATCCAGCTGGCGGCGATCCTGGCGGTGGTGTGGGAGTTTCGGGGCAAGATTCTCGAAGTGGTGTTCGGCCTGGCCAGCCAGCCGAAGGCGCGGCGTTTCACGGGCAACCTGCTGCTGGCGTTCATGCCGGCCGTGGTGCTGGGCGTGCTGTTCGCCGACCTGATTCACCATTACCTGTTCAACCCGATCACCGTGGCGGCCGCGCTGGTCGTGGGTGGCGTGATCATGCTCTGGGCCGAGCGCCGTTCGCACCGCGTGGAGGTCGATCACGTCGATGACATGCGCTGGTCGCATGCCCTGAAAATCGGCTTCGTCCAGTGCCTGGCGATGATTCCGGGTACCTCGCGCTCGGGCTCGACCATCATCGGCGGCCTGCTGTTCGGCCTGTCTCGCAAGGCGGCCACCGAGTTTTCGTTCTTCCTGGCGATGCCGACCATGGTCGGTGCAGCGGTGTACTCGGGCTACAAGTACCGTGATCTGTTCCAGCCCAGTGACTTGCCGGTGTTCGCCATCGGCTTCGTGACCTCGTTCATCTTCGCCATGATCGCGGTGCGTGCGCTGCTCAAGTTCATCGCCAACCATAGCTATGCGGCGTTTGCCTGGTACCGCATCGTGTTCGGCTTGCTGATCCTGGCGACCTGGCAGTTCGGCTGGGTCGACTGGGCGACGGCGAACGGCTGAATGCGGATCAAGCTACTGGCGCTGGCAGTGCTGTGTCTGCTGCCCATGGCAGGGGCGCTGCAGATGGCCTGGAGCGGGCAATCGTGGTTGCCGCTGGGGCTGTATCCGGCGGCTAGCCTGGTCACCGTCCTGCTGTATTGGCAGGACAAGCACCAGGCCCGCACTGCGGGCTGGCGTACACCCGAAAAGGTGCTCCACGCCAGTGAACTGCTCGGCGGCTGGCCGGGGGCGCTGGTGGCCCAGCAACTGTTTCGGCACAAGACGCGCAAGGTTTCCTATCAAGTCGTGTTCTGGATCATCGTGGTGGTTCACCAGGTGTTCTGGGCCGACTGGCTGTTTCTGGGCAATCACCTGCTGTCGTAGTGCTCCGCTTACATCAGCAAACCCACCTGCAAGCGCTTCGGTAGCCGCCGCACCACCAGCTGGTGCGAGCGCTGCAACAGGTCGCACAGCTCCTCGCGTCCCATCGGGTAGGGGGGCTGCATGATGACCCAGTGCGCCCGCGCCAGGTACGGCGCCGGCCGCACCCCAGGGCGGTCGCAGTAACCCAGAAACAGCTCGTTGCCCACCTTGAACGATAATCCCGCCCCGGCCAGCCCGATGACCGCGAACATCTTGTTGCCCGCCACCGAGAACACTCGGATCCCGCCCCATTTGTAGTCTTCCCGTGCGCCCGGCAGGTTCAGGCAGAAGGCTGCCACCTGGTCCTCGGTCATCTTCTGCTTAGACATAACGCTCTCCACAGGCTTCGAATGAGGTAGCCAGGTGGTCGATCCACACCCGCACTGCCGGTAACAGCCCACGCCGGTGCGGGTACACCGCCTGCAAGTAGCCCCCTGGCAACGACCACTCCGGCAGCAGCCGTACCAGCTCCCCGCGTGCCAGCTCTTCTTCACAGAACATGCTCGGCAGGGCCGTGAACCCTAGCCCGGCGCGCACGGCAGCATTGCGTACCACGAAGTCATCGATCGCCAGGCGTGGCTCCAGGGCAATTTCCTGCTGCCGGCCATTGGGCCCAAGTAAACGAAAGTGCACCAGCCGGTCGGCTTCGGCAGCGCCCAGCACCGGCAGGGAGGCCAGTTCGGCAGGGTCACGCACATGGTCGGCAAAGCCCGGTGCGGCCACCAGCTGCATCTGCGCCTGGCGCAGGCGGCGGGTGACCAGCGCCGGGTCTTCGTCGCCCAGGTCGCGCACGCGCAGGGCCACATCGATGCCTTCGGAAATCAGGTCGACACGGCGATTGAGCAGCACCATGTCCAATTGCACCTGGGGGTACTGCTGCAGAAAGCGGCTGATCACATCCGGTAAGAAGGCATGAGCCAACGCCACCGGGCAGGACACCCGCAGGCGACCCCGGGGCTCGCTGCTCATGCTGGCCACTACTTCGTCGGCCGCCTCGGCCTCCATCAACATGGCCTGGCAATGGTGCAGGTAGCGTTCACCGACCGTGGTCAGCTTCAGCTGCCGCGTGGTGCGTTGCAGCAGGCGGGTGCCGAGACGTTCTTCGAGCTCTGCGATGCGGCGCGACAAACGCGACTTGGGAATGCCCAGCTGACGCCCGGCGGCGGCAAAACCACCGGCTTCGACCACTTGGGCAAAATAGAAGAGGTCATTGAGGTCTTGCATGAGGGCTGTCTCACTGTTCTACCTGTGGGACAAACTAACGCATTTTTGCCGACTTATCAGCTATTCGACGCCTAGGTAGGATTCTCCCCATCGTGATCGCCCACCGCCGCGGTCTTCATTCACAGGAGATTCCCATGAAACTGTTGCATATCGATTCGAGCATCCTGGGCGACAATTCCGCCTCTCGCCAACTCAGCCGCGAAGTGGTCGAGGCCTGGAAAGCCGCTGATCCGAGCATCGAAGTGGTGTACCGCGACCTCGCTGCCGATGCCATCGCCCACTTCTCGGCGGCCACCCTGGTGGCGGCAGGCACCCCGGAAGACATGCGTGATGCCGCCCAGACCTTCGAGGCCAAGCTCAGTGCCGAGACCCTGGAAGAATTCCTGGCCGCCGACGCCGTGGTGATTGGCGCGCCGATGTACAACTTCACCGTGCCGACCCAGCTCAAAGCCTGGATCGACCGCGTCGCCGAGGCTGGCAAGACCTTCCGCTACACCGAGGCTGGCCCTGAAGGCCTGTGCGGTGACAAGAAAGTGGTGCTGGTGTCCACGGCCGGCGGCCTGCACGCAGGTCAGCCTAGCGGCGCCGGCCACGAAGACTTCCTCAAGGTGTTCCTGGGCTTCATCGGTATCACCGACCTGGAAATCGTCCGCGCCCATGGCCTGGCCTACGGCCCGGAACACCGCAGCAAGGCGATCGATGCTGCACAGGCGCAGATTGCCAACGAGCTGTTCGCGGCGGCCTGATCTGGCCAGCCTGACTGCACCGGCCTGTTAACCCACAGGCCGGTGCAGGCGCATTTTTCATCCAGCTTTCATCTGCTGCTCGCTCGACCGGCCCTATCCTCTGGTGATCCCCTCGCTCCGCTCGGGTAGCCGGCCAATGAACATCCTCCGCTGCTTGCTGGCACCGTTGCTGTGCGTCGGCCTGCTGGGCCATGCCGAGGCCGCCCCGTGGGTCGCCGGCCTGCACCACATGACCCTGGACGATCCGGTCGATTCGCGCCCGATGCAGGCCTTGGCCTTCTACCCCGCCCATGGCACACCCCGCAGCCTGCGCATCGACGGTTACCCCGTCGACGTCGCCGAGGAAGCTCCGGTTGCCTCAGGCCAGTTCCCCCTACTGGTGCTTTCCCACGGCAACACCGGCAGCCCCCTGGCCTTGCATTACCTGGCGACATCTCTGGCTCGCCAGGGGTTCGTGGTGGTGGCGGTGGTGCATCCAGGCGACAACGCACGCGACCACAGCCGCCTTGGCACCTTGAGTAACCTGTATGGCCGACCGCTGCAGGTCAGCGCCGCGATCAGCGCAGCCCGCGTTGATGCGCTGCTGGGCCCCTACCTGAACGATGGCAAGGTTGGCGTGATCGGCTATTCGGCCGGTGGCGAGACGGCGCTGATCCTGTCAGGCGCGCGGCCCGACCTTGACCGCCTGCGCAAATACTGCCTCGAACGCCCCAACGATGCCGACGCCTGCAAGACTCACGGGGTGCTGATCGCCGACCGCAACGAGCTGGCCCCCCAGGCTGACTCACGGGTGGGGGCGGTGATGCTGATGGCGCCTCTGAGCCTGATGTTCGGCCGTCATGCCCTGGCCGGCGTAAAGGTCCCGGCACTGATCTACAGCGGCGACAGCGACCAGCTGGTGGCGGTGGACCGAAATGCCGAGGCGCTGGCGCGCAAATTGCCCGTGACCCCGGACTATCGCCTGCTCGCCGGCGCCGGGCATTTCGTGTTCATGGCCCGCTGTGACGAAGAGCAGCATGCGCGTATGCCGGTACTGTGCAAGGATGCCGAGGGTGTCGATCGGCGTCATATCCATCATTCCCTGCAGCGCGACACCGCGGCGTTCTTCAGCCAGACCCTGGGCGCGCCAGCGTATGCAGGTCGTTCAGGCGCGACGGCCGCGCCGCGCCAGTAGCAGCGTCAGGCCAACACCGGCCAGGGCCAGCAAGGCCGCTACACAGAAGATCGAGGCATAGCCCAGGTGCATCGCCACCGCGCCCATCACTGGCCCTGCGATGGCCAACGCCATGTCGAAGAACACCGCATAGGCGCCCAACCCGGCACCGCGGCTGCTGCTCGGCACCTGCTTGATCGCTTCGACACCCAATGCGGGGTACACCAGTGAAAGCCCGAATCCGGTAAGCCCGGCACCCAGTAGTGCCCAGGCAGGCGAGGGCGCCAGCCACAACAGGCCCAAGCCGAGCACCTCGGTGGCCATGCAGGCGACGGCCACGTTATAGCCGCCAAAACGGTTGACCGCGTTGACGAACAGCAGCCGCGAAACGATGAAACACAGGCCAAAGGCACTGAGGCACCAGGCCGCGCCGACCCAGCCGCGCTCCAGGTAATACAGGGTAACGAAGGTGGTCAGGGTTCCATAGCCGATCGACGCCAAGGTCAGCCCTAGGCCGCACGGGGCCACCCGGCCGAACGCCGACCAGAAGGGCAGGCGCTCCCCGCGCACCACGACCACATCGGCGCGCTTGCGCAGCACCAGCAAAGCGAAGCCGGCCAGCACCAGCAGCGCTGGCCCCAGCACACTGAAATCAAAGCCATCGACCGCCACCACGCCCATGGGCGCGCCAATCGCGATGGCACCGTAGGACGCGATGCCGTTCCAGGAAATCACCCGGGCCGTGTGCTCCGGCCCCACTTGGTTGATACCCCAGCTCAGTGTCGCCACGCCGATCAGGCCTTGGGCAAGCCCGAGTAGTACACGCCCGCCCAACAGCAAGGCCAGGCTCACCAGTGGAATGCTCAGGGTCCAGGCTGAAAGCAGCGTCAACACCCCGCAACCGGCGATCCCCAGCAAGCCATAGCGAATGGCCTTCTTGCCGCCCAGGGTATCGGCCACGCGCCCAGCGAAGGGACGGCTGAGCAGGGTAGAGAGGTATTGCAGTCCGATGGTCACCCCGGCGATCACCGCGCCGAAACCGAGCTGATCGTGGACATAGCTGGGCAGCACCGCGATCGGCAAGCCGATGCAGAGGAAGGCAATGAAGGTGTAGAAGACGATCGACAGGATCTGCTGGGTGATGCCGAAGGTATTGCTGGCGGGGGCGGGTTGCTGCGCGGTCATGGGCTCGTTCGCGGGCGGGCGGGGCGTGGCTTCATCATGGCCGTTGCGCGAAAGAAAAGAAAGCAGGCTAACTAATATTTTATAGGTTTGTGGAGGCGCTGCCCTCATCGCTGGCAAGTCAGCTCCCACCCCGGATTACGGTGCTTTTATGTGGGAGCCGGCTTGCCGGCGATGAGGCCATTACAGCCTCAGCTGATTCAGACCAAGACGCCCTGGCTACGCAGGTAATCGTCATAGGTGCCGCTGAAGTCCACTACGCCATCGGGCGACAGCTCGATGATGCGGGTGGCCAGCGACGATACGAACTCACGGTCATGGCTGACGAACAGCAGGGTGCCCGGGTAGTTCTCCAGCGCCAGGTTCAGCGCTTCGATCGATTCCATGTCCAGGTGGTTGGTCGGTTCGTCCATCACCAGCACGTTCGGCTTTTGCAGGATCAGTTTGCCGAACAGCATGCGGCCCTGTTCACCACCGGAAATCACCTTCACCGACTTGAGGATCTCGTCGTTGGAGAACAGCATGCGCCCGAGCGTGCCGCGAATGACCTGTTCACCGCTGGTCCACTGGCCCATCCAGTCGAACAGGCTCAAGTCGTCTTCGAAGTCGTGGGCGTGGTCCTGGGCGTAATAGCCCACTTCAGCGCTGTCGGTCCATTTCACCGAGCCTGCATCCGGCGTCATCTCGCCTACCAGGGTGCGCAGCAGGGTGGTCTTGCCGATACCGTTGGGGCCGATGATCGCAACGCGCTCGCCGGCTTCGACGGTGATGTCGAAGTTCTTGAACAGGACTTTTTCGTCGAAGGCCTTGGCCATTTTCTCGACGACTACCGCCTGGCGGTGCAGCTTCTTGGTCTGCTCGAAGCGGATGAACGGGCTGACCCGGCTCGAAGGCTTGACCTCGGCCAGTTGGATCTTGTCGATCTGCTTGGCCCGAGAAGTCGCCTGCTTGGCCTTGGAGGCGTTGGCCGAGAAGCGGCTGACGAAGGTCTGCAGCTCGGCGATCTGGGCTTTCTTCTTGGCGTTGTCCGACAGCAGCTGCTCGCGCGACTGGGTCGCTGCGGTCATGTACTCGTCGTAGTTGCCCGGGAACAGGCGCAGCTCACCGTAGTCCAGGTCGGCCATGTGCGTGCATACGCTGTTCAGGAAGTGACGGTCGTGGGAAATGATGATCATGGTGCTGTTACGCGCCGTCAGAATCGTTTCCAGCCAACGGATGGTGTTGATGTCCAGGTGGTTGGTCGGTTCGTCGAGCAGCAGCACGTCCGGGTCCGAGAACAGTGCCTGGGCCAGCAGCACACGCAGCTTCCAGCCGGGTGCCACTTCGCTCATCGGGCCGAAGTGCTGTTCCAGCGGAATCCCCAGGCCCAGCAGCAGCTCACCGGCACGGGATTCGGCGGTGTAGCCGTCCATTTCGGCGAATTCGGTTTCCAGCTCGGCGACGGCCATGCCGTCTTCCTCGGTCATTTCCGGCAGCGAGTAGATGCGATCGCGCTCAGCCTTGACCTTCCACAGCTGACCATGGCCCATGATCACCGTGTCGATCACGGTGAATTCCTCGTAGGCGAACTGGTCCTGACGCAGCTTGCCCAGGCGGGTGTTCGGTTCGAGCATGACCTGACCACCGGACGGCTCCAGGTCGCCGCCGAGGATCTTCATGAAGGTCGACTTGCCGCAACCGTTGGCGCCGATCAGGCCGTAGCGGTTGCCGTTGTTGAATTTGACCGAGACGTTTTCGAACAGCGGCTTGGAGCCGAACTGCATGGTGATGTTAGCGGTGGAGATCAAAGGGCTTACCTATCAGTAACTTACGACGCTGGATTTTCAGCTGATACCGATTTGATACCAATCTTGAGTGTTTCCAGCTCGCTCCAGTCGGAGCTTGAGTTGAGCCAACGGGCATACGTCGACAGCAGCATCTGAACGCTGTGACCCAGCTGTTGGGCGATAAATGCGGGGTTGAGGCCGGACATTGAGCGTATTGTCGCATAGGTGTGACGGCAGTTGTATGGGGGGCGACGCTTGATCCCCAATTCCTTGGGGAGACCTAGGGCGCGCGGGTGGGCTTGGTCCGTTACGTAGAGCTCACGAGGGCATACACCCGATGGACTCAAGCAGGATCCGCTCAAACATCGCCCAGGAGGGCTGGGAATTGCTGTCGCGGCACCCGATGGTGGGAGCACTGTCTTGCACAATTTCTAAAAGTTGACGCGATTCCTGTGGGAGCGGGCTTGCCGGCGATGGGGCCGGTACTGACAGAAGTCCTTTGGACAGGTGGCAGCTTTGGATCGATAGCAGCCCAGACCTGATCGTGGCCTTGAGGGCCAGCTGTTTCCCTCACCACGCATCCATGGTGGGGTGCGGCAGGATGTTGGAATGGGAATTGCTGTGATTCAGAAACATTGCTCACAGTGCAGAGGCAACAATGACTCAGGATGACTGCTATTACATGATCTTCGTTGTTGCTGCTGTACTGATCTTGGATCTGTTAGCGACTTTAGTGTTTCTGAAGCTCCTCGTTTGACCCACTCGCGGGCTCAGCCACACCCCGAACCGGGGCATCTTGGCAATTTGTTCCGAGAAGGGGTAATACAAACGCCCGGCGCTCGGTGTTCTGCCCGGTAGGGTAGATACCCACTGCGGATACCTCTTCCTTGTGATCACTCCTTGACGTCGATCACGGGTGGCACAGCTGGATTTGGCATGATGCCAATGCCGCTGGAGGATGAAACATGCAGATTCTCGATGCACGCAAGGCCATGCGCGTACCACCGCTGTTTCGGCTCGGCTTCAGACCTTTCTTCCTGCTGGGCAGCCTGCTCGCGCTTTTAGCGATTCCTCTCTGGATCACCGCATTGCTGGGTACGCAGGCTCTGCCACAGCCCATGGGCGGATGGCTGGCCTGGCATCGCCATGAGCTGGTGTTCGGCTTCGCCGGTGCCATCATCGCCGGCTTCCTGCTCACCGCAGTACAAACCTGGACGGGCCAGCCCAGCCTGTCCGGCAAGCCTCTGGCCGCTTTGGTGGCCATCTGGGTGCTGTCCCGGCTGGCCTGGTGGCTGGGTTCGCCCGCATTGCTGATCCTGGCCAACCTAGCGTTCCTGGTCGCGGCGACAGGGGTCATGGCTCGCCTGCTCTGGGCGGTGCGTCAGCGCCGCAACTACCCGGTTGTCGCCGTGCTGGCACTGTTCACGTTGGCCGACCTGCTGGCACTCGTCGGGGTTGCTCAGGGGCAGGATAGCTGGCAGCGGCAGGGCGTCTGGGCCTCCGTCTGGCTGGTGGCGGCGATGATGGGGTTGATCGGTGGCCGGGTGATTCCCTTCTTCACGCAACGCGGATTGGGGCGGGCGGCCATGGTCCAGCCCTGGCCTTGGCTGGACTGGGCACTGCTGGGGCTCACCGCGTTGCTGGCCGTCCTGTATGCCGCCGGTGCAGGACTGGCGCCGCAGCCATGGCTCGTGTTGCCATTCGCCGCGCTGGCGCTCGGTCATGGCATCCGCCTGGTGCGCTGGTTCGACGCCGGCCTGCTGCGCCTGCCGCTGCTGTGGTCGCTGCATCTGGCCTATGGGTGGATTGTCGTTGCCTGCATGGGCATGGCGCTGTGGCATGGCGGGCTGATCGCCAGCGCCAGCCAGGCGCTGCATGCGCTGACAGTCGGAGCCACGGGCGGCATGATTCTGGCGATGTTGGCGCGGGTGTCGCTGGGGCATACCGGCAGGCCGCTGGAATTGCCTCCCGGGATGGCCCTGGCCTTCTTGCTACTCAACCTGGGAGGTCTGATCCGCGTCTTCGGCGTCGGCTTCCTGTATGTGCCGTCGCTGTGGCTGTCGGCCACCTGCTGGGCCTGCGCCTTCGGCCTGTACCTCTATCGCTACGCCCCCATGCTCTGTCGCACCCGCGCCGACGGTCATCCCGGATGAGGAGCTGAAATGGTCTATCTGCTGCTGAAGTTCGCTCACCTGGCCGCTGCCGCCTTCTTCATCGGTGGCGTGTTCTTCGAAGTGATGATCCTTAGCCGGGCTGCCCGCAGCCTGGAACCCGGGCCGCGCGAGCAGCTGTCCAGGGCGCTGGGGCAACGGGCGCGCAAGGTCATGCACTGGGTGGTGCTGGTGCTGTTTGGGGCCGGCCTGGGGTTGGCCTGGCATTATCGCGCCGCGCTGGCCGAGCCCTTCGCCAGCAGCTTCGGTACGCTACTGACGGTGAAGATCTGCCTGGCCGTGAGCATCCTCGGGCATTTCCTCGGCGTGGTCTTCCTGATGCGCACCGGCCGCATGACCCCGGCACGTTCACGGCTGATCCACCTCAGCGTGTTGGTGCAGATGCTGGGCATCCTGTTCCTGGCCAAGGCGATGTTTCTGCTGAGCGGGTAGGTTCCGTCAGCCCCGGTCTTCGGCGCTTGCTGTGACCAACGTGAAGCCCAGCAGATAGGTCCACCGTGCAGCACCCCATCTCCTTTTGTGCTTCAGCAAAGACCGCTGTCACTTCTTCCATATGTAAGTTTGTTGCCAGGCATCACCCTCGCTGTTGAACAGCCGGGCTTCTGCCTGGTTGGCGTTGCCAGGCCAGTCGAGTAGCTGCGCAACCAGGCAGTCGCCTGCCGCCAACAGTTCCAGAACTTGGATATTGCCATCGTGGGTGACGCGACAACTGCCATGGTTTCTGTTATCGAACAGTTTTGGGGGGGGCAGATTTCCATCGACATACCAGCCCAGTTGCGGATCGATCTGCAGGTTGACCCATGGTTTACTGGCCGCAGACTTCAGTCTCAGGCTGATCTTCTGCCCCGAGAACGCCGAAACACGCTGGGCCCATTGCTCCTTTTCCCAGTCCTGCCCTATGCCAAGGATTGGCATCGGCCCGAGAAATTCTGGCGTCCAGCGAATGCTGGCCTCAACAGGCGTATCGTCCTGGCTCTCGGGGAACATCAATTCGAGCATCGCTTCCCAGTTTGAGGGTGCCGGCGAAAGGGTGGCACGATGAAATCGGTAGAGGTAGCCGACATGTTTGGAACTCTGCCAGTTGATCTGCCCCGGGTTGCTGGTCATGAAAGAGGTGAAGACGATTTGCGGTGAGGGCGTAGCGTCGGTTATTGCTGGTCGTGTGGGCTTGTACACATGCTTGAGTCTGCCTAGCGGTTCGCCGGCCTGTGGGGTGGCAACATCATGCACCGCTTCAAATACCAGTAGCAGGTGGAAGCTGGCGGACTCGACCTCAAAGCGCTCTTCCAGACTAGCGTTGTAGTCACCTGCGCTTACTGGGTTGATCAACAGGTCGCGCGAGATGCTTTCCTTCTTCAACTCTTTGGCTTTGCTGCTGCTGCGGAACATAGCCAGCGTCCTCTGCCGACTTTCCTCCAACCATACGTTCTCCTGGGCGAAGGACAGGTTGCGATAAGGCGTTGCAATGAAGGTCAGCCAGTGGCTTTCGCTATAGTCGCTGAGCAACACCGGGCTTAGGCTGGCATTCACTTGGGGCATTGTGCTGCTGGTAAGTAGCAGGTTGATCGGTGTGTCCTGCTTGCATTCGTTCAGGCTCAGGCGAATAGCGCTTGCGTATGGTGAATAGGTCCTGCGGGTTATCCAGCGCTGGTTAGCGGGTCCTGGCGAGATCGCCTGAACCACCACCTGCAGCCCCCAGAACTGCTCTGAATCATTGTTCCAGCCGCCTTTGTGCCAACTGCAGATCAGCCGGCGTGGCTCGCTGCATGCAATGGCGAGGTCGTCGGGCCTGAATACAGCGGACGGGGCAGTCACGGGATCGGTAGCCGTATCGGCCACAACCTTCAAAGCAAGGTTGAAGCTGCCCGCGGCAACGCTCAGACAGAAGTCCTGCGCTACCCAGTCGTTACCATCCGGACGGCGCTGGAGGGTGGCAACCTGGTTGTCTTGGTCCAGGGTGATTTTCTCGATACCCGCATGCTCGGTCCAGCGCGGGTCGGGCTCTAGCATCCTGCGCAGGCGTACCCTGGCCATGACCCAGTACTGAAATACATCGGTACCGTGAGGGCGGACCATGATCGCTGTCTGTGCCACCTTTGCATTGCGGTCCAGATCATAAGTCAGGCCGAACGGGGCGTCAGCGGTGATCCCCCAGTCCAGCGCGCGATCGGGCTTGGCGTCCTGCTGAGCAGCGCGACCTTTACCCAGGCTATAAGCACTGGGATAGGGCAGGCTCATGGACTGGGTGTTGTTGCCAGTATTCCTCGGCCCGGCATGAAACAAAGGGTTGGGGCCTATCTCGTAGACGTGACTGAGGCGCGTGCCCTGCAAGTCGACTTCGATGCTCTCGCCAACACCTCCCAAGCGTACGCCGGCTTCGGTGCGATACAGAATATCGTCAAGCTCCAGTACCGCCGCATTGGTACTGGTCTGCCATCGTTGCTGATCATCCACCTGGTAGGTGCGCACCAGTGGATGAACTCGCCGTACGCGGGGGGGCGACAGGCGCAGGCTGCGGTCGGCCCAATCGACCCAGGCGGGAATCAGGCCACCGACACCGACTACCTGGAGATGTTGTTCCTTGGGCACGAACAGCCACTCCTCGAAGCGCCACAATGGCCGCATCAGGCAAGCTGAATAGTTGGCACCATGGTCGCGGGGAAGGCGATAGCTGGAGAGAATCCTTGGCTGTTTCATCGCCAGACGCAGCCCGCGTGTGGCATCCAGTTCGTCCTCCAGTCGATAGACGATGCTGTCACGGGTCGACTCGGTTCCTAGGAAAGGCCCGGCCCAGTCTTCCAGACGCCCGTCGGCCAAGGTCGGATGGGCGAAGGCCAGCGGGTAACCGGTCCAGTGCCATTCGTGGCGTTCGATGTAGAGCCCACTGAGCAGTTCGCTCACGATACCGCCTTGATGTTCGAGCACCGCTTGTACGTTGTTGCCGTTCTTGCCCACACGGGTGCTGTCGCTAATCTGTTTCAACACGTGAGTGGCAGTGGTCCAGTCAGGGGTGCGCAGGCATTCAAACCAATGTTCGCTGCTGTTGAAGTAGTGAAAGGTTCCTGAGGGATCTATCCAGTCCTGACGTTTGTCCAGTGTCTCGATACGGGCCAGCGGTCCACTGAAGAACTTATCGGGGATAAGGCTCATGAACGTGGCCCTGACGAACCAGCCTGCTGCCAGGGAAATGTGCAGTTCATTATTGGCAGTGACGGTTGCACCGGCCTTTTTCGGGTTATCGACGTATTTGACCAGCAACGGCACTGCAGCGATGTAGCCACTGCTTACGTCCAGCTTTGGTTCGATCAGCAGACGCTGAGGCTGCCGGATGTTGGAGCTGTCATCATGGAACAGTAGTTCAACGCCGAACGCACGTACGGCGGGATGGCGCACTGTACCTTCTGCGGTGGCATCCGCTTTGCGGGTAAGCAGGTCATGCTGCAGTTGCTTGATCTTGGAGGGTTGTTCCAGCAGAGTTAAATCATCGCAGTAATCATTTTGGCCAGCCGTTCGTGCCGCCCAGTCTGCTTCCAGCCAACGCTCGATGACACGGGGGGTGGCATCGGGGCCATTCAAGTTGAGGCGCAATTGGGAGAGACCACCGCGCCACTCTTTTGTGTTAGGTCGGATCAAGGCGATCCGCGGCAGATCGGTGATCTGTTGTTGCACTTGGTAGGCCATGGCGCGAGATTCATTGCCATAGCGATCGCACTGTGCGCCAACATCACGCTTGTCGATTGCAACATGCGGTACGCCCGGTGGTACACGCGACAGGTAGCGCACTATCGAGAGTGTGGCGTTGGCGTCCGCCAGCGCTTCTTTGGCGGGTAGCAACTCGCGACATTTCGTATCGGCACTTAGCGCTTCGACGAGTATGCGCCCGGCATTGGACAGGGCACTTGCAACGGTGCAATACGTTACACCGTAAGCAAGTTTTGGCAGATAGAACGGAGAGCCTGGTGTATTCGCTTGTCCTTCTGGCCAATAGAATTCCAGCGCCAGATTGGCCTGTACATCATTTTCTAGTGGCGGGCTATCGACGACCTTGTCCAACAAACGCGCGCACAACGGTAAACCACTGTAATTGAAACTGGCTGTTTGCCGGCCATTCTCACGGGTGGCACCCACGGTTTCGTGGAACTCCTGCAGTGCGCCTTGCGTTTCGAAGGGTTTCCACAGCGCAGCGCCGTCCCTGACTCGACAGGCAACGTTCGTAATCCAGGCGCTACCAAGTTCGTCTTTCAAGTGGAAAACGTTGTGGTCGTCCTGGTACCCGGCGCCTACCGCGATGGCATAGCCGCGCAAGTCTTTGTTGGTCTTCGCTTCGTCCATCTGGCTTGCCGCCAACGCGAACTGAATGCTCAGGTCGCCATCTTCGGCCAGCATGCCGAGCCGTGGCGGTTGAAGTTTGCCCAAATAGGTATCGAGTACAGATTGCAGCAGCGGCGGGACATTCTCTGGCTGACTATCCAGCAAGACGGCAAAAAACGCCTGAGCGTAGAAGTGACTCAGTGGTGAAAGTTGCACGCCGGGCGGTGGTGTCCAGGTCTCGATGCTGGCAGCCAGAGTGGGGTTGACGTGAAGGTGTTCTATACAGACTTGGAGTACGTGCAAATTCATCATCTGACTCACATCGCCAGGATGCAAGTTAGGCAATATCGCTAGGTACAGTGCATCGAACTCCTCTACCGGAGGATGGGCCGTGTGGTAGTTCACTACGCAGGCTGCGAGCCATGCTGCGTAGAGCCTCGGTGCGCTCTGCGCGTTGGTCAGGCAGTCCTTGAAGGCTGCGACTGTCGCATGAGTCCCAGGTTGGCTTAACGGCTGTTGGACGTGATTTACCATCTGGTCGCCGACAGTGGAGAGCAGCGGGGAAAGTGTCTGGCACAAATCTGCCAGGGTAGAGGGCAGCCGCTCTGTAGCCTGCCGTGCAACGAGTTTGGAAACTTCTTCGATAAACAGCCTTAGGGTGAGCGTTGCCGGTCTGTCCAGAAAGAGCAGGAAATTGTCCTGCGTGAAGCCAAGTTCGCGAGCCCAGTGTGTCAGATGTACGCTACCTGGTGCGGGTCGCATGCGCTGCTCGCCACTGCCCAACAATCGCACCAGGCAGGCCTCCAGTGTGAGTGTGGACAGACGCGATTTCCAGGACGGCTCCCCCGCAACATCAAGCGCCTCGCAAGCCTTGAGCAGCTCATCCAGCATCGTGCCCAGAACGCTGACTGGGCTCAGTACGGGAGCGACGTCATTGATCCGCGCCAATGCGCCGCCGGGTACTTCCTGCCCCAGGCCTATCGCGGGAGTAGTAGCGCAGCAGGTGGGCGTGTTGCTGACCACCGAGAAGGTGAAGGTAGGCAGGGTGCGGGTCTCGGGCACCTGTGCCTGAGCGAACGACAACGCATAGTGATATTCAACCTGAGGGGAGTGCGAAGCCAAATCAATGCTGTCAGGGGTGAACCTGATCCTCTCCCCACCGATCACTGCGTTAAATTCCGGAACCAGCCCTTGGATCTCATTGAGCGGCGCAGGCGTGCTGACGATCACTGTGGTGCCGAGCACATCGCTGGACAGCTTTGCCGGAAGGTGACTCAGTGGGGCTATTGCGTCGACCAGGGTGATACCGGCGCCTGCATCCAGATCTTGGGTGGATCTGCTCAGGGGCTGATCTTTGGTGCGCTGCTTGATCTGCGCTTGCAAGCCGTTACGTACTGGATCATGCACCGTTTGGTGCAGCAGTGGCGTGAAACTGCCAAGCGTGCCCGGCAGCGTGCCAGTCACCACCCACCAGTGATCAACCTCCAGGCGCCAAGGAAAGAACAGATTGCCGGTGGTGACCCAGAAACTGTCGTCGATCAGGGCCGTTCCATCATCGGAACGAGGCATTACCCAATTTACTGCGTAATCGACTTCGCCTGCGGGGTCGGGTTTCGCGGTTTCGCGGCTGCAGTGCAGCAGCCAACTGTAGTTGGGCATTGTCTTTTCCCCTAGATAGTCTGTTCCACCGTGCGACTGACACGTACGCTGTAGCACCAGCAAATTTCTATTTCGACATCGATCCGACCGCGGCCCTTCATATCGCTGCCAGATTGGTGTTCGACCTCCAGAGCAAGGGCCAGGTAGGCATTGAGGTAGCCGAGCAGGCGGGCGCTGCCTTTGACGTAAAGCCCGGCAACAAAAGTATTCCCCGAGGAGCTGATGGACGCCTCGACAAAAAGGCGTACGTCATACGAGCCTGTCGCGACACTGGCCAAGGTAAAGCTGCGGCTTGAGCCCAGGGTCACGGCGACCGAAGCTTCGTACCATGGCTCCAGGTCCGATGAGTTGTGCTTGGGCCTGAGGCCCGCCCTGGCATTGAGCCAACCCCCACCCCCGTACGGCCCCACCTGCATGAACACCGGCGAGGCCTTGGTGCCAAGGTCGAAGCCGCTGTCGATGGTCATTTGCCCGTTTACGACACGCACCGCGAACAATGACTTGATGGTGGCTCGGCCAATCGACACGGTGCCCAGCGTGTAGGGGCCGATAGCACTCTGCTGGCACAAACTGACACCAATCGGTCGGCCATCGGCGCCGTTTTCGACCTTGACTCCCTCCGGCAACTTGGGCATTTCGCTTTGCAACAGTTGGGTGATGAACAGCAAGGCCGGATGGGGTTCAACGTTGCGAGGGTCAAGGTCGAACTGAAAACCTCCGGCGTCGTTATAACGCACTGCGGCATCGCGAAAAGTTACCAGCGGCTGGCCACCGAAGTTGAGAATCCAGTCGCCGGCAAAGCGGGCATCGGTATGGCTGACAAGGCTGTTCTCTGTGGCCTGTAGCTGAGAACTCACCTTCAACTGTGGCTGCTTGATATCCAGGCTGAACCCGGCAACCTCGAACAGCGCTTCGGTGGTGCTGAATTGATGATCGATATCTACCCGGGCCGAGGCACTGCGCTTTTGCGGGTCTACCTGGTGGCTCACGCGGATTGCACCCGCGGGCATGTTTTGCAAAGTGAATTTTTCCAGTAAATGCGCAAAGTCCAGGCCGGCTTTCTGAATGATGTCGCGAAAGTCTGTGCCGTTAACCTTGTCCTCCAGCATCTTCAAGCTGCCGTCAAAGTGCTGCACGGGGAGTGTCATGCCCAGATCCTGGATACCACTTTCAAGTTCACGTAAGCGCGCCACGAAAGGTGAAGTTTCGATCTGGGTCTTCAAGTCATCGAAGACACACTCGATGCGGTCCGTATTGATGGTGAAATGGGGGACTTGCGGGGGGTCGATCAGTAACTTGGTCAGCTTGATGGCAGAGCCCGCGCTACTGACGACGTTGGTGATGGATTCGGCATAGTGGGCGGTCGCTTCATCAAGCAAGCGGGTGGCCTGATCTGCTACTTGTTCTCGTAGTTCGTTGGCAAGGCCCTGGACCTGCGTGTCGATTGCCTCGAACAGACTGTTGATCGCGCTGCAGTTGATAAGATCGATGGTGTTGAGCAAGATTTCTTGTTCGTCCGTCAGGGCCTTGATTACACGTGTATTGCTAGTGGCCAGGAACTCCCCTAACAGTTGTCGACTATCGATCAGCAGCGTTGCCAGTGCACTCAAAGATTTATCGAGCGGGGCGGTTTTCAGCATTTCTCGATAGTCATGGACTAACCCAATAGCAGGATCACGGCAGGCGCGAATGAAATCGGCCAGGTACCCAAGCATCTTGTCGCAGAGGCTACGTACTTGCGCGCTTGCGGTGGCTTTTGCCGCGACCAGCGCGTCTTCCAGGTCCTTTTCAAATTGCGGTGCCAGCGTCTCCACTGCCTCGGCGAAAGAGCTCAGGGTGCCGGCTAACAGGTCCAGTTCATGTTGGAAAACAGCCAGCTTTGAGCTGGCGGGATTTTCGTACCGCTCCCAGAGCGGCAGCAGTTGGCTCACTTCTTCACGGGCGCTGTGAAATACCTTGGTGAACAAGTCCGGGGCGCGCCCTCGCGGGCCCTCGACAGGAAGGTCCTGTTTGAAGAGTTTCAGCGCATACATTGCCTGCTGCAGAGTCGCTCGAGATTGATCGAGCCCTTGCTGAAATTGCTCGCCTGCCATTTTCAATAGTGGATGCAGCGTGCCTTGGCTAACCAGCGAAGCCAGCTTGATTTGTGCCGCTTCCATTGGCCCATCCAGTGCCGCCAGGCGGGTGTCGATATAAGTGACCCACTGATTGATTTGCTGCTCGACGTTAGCATCCCACGGTAGGTTGAGCATTGCATCGATCTGGGCTAGACGTGCGCGCAGGTCAGCCGTACTTGGCCAGGCACTGCGCAAGACATCGAGGCGTTCGACTTCACTGCTCAGACCACTGGCGAGGCTCCTGAGGGGCCGAGCCACTTGCTGTAGGAAGAAGCGCAAATCGCTCAGCTCGTTGAGCGCCAGAGTCAGCATGGACTCACCGGTGTCGGCAGCGTTTGCGTCGACCTTTTTGATGAGCGACTCGAGCCTTGGCAGCGCGCCATCAGCCAGTTTGACAATGCTGGTTTCGAGGAAAGCGGGGGAGAGTATCGCTTCAAGCCAGCGTCGAGCGTCCTTCACTTGCGCATTGACCACGTCAGCAATCAGCGCGATCTGCTGACTGACCCCACTGCAGGTAGTGTCGACAAGTGCCTTGGCCTGGCCGAAACTGCGGTTGACCTCGTCCTTGAGGCGCTTCTTGAAGGTTTCACAGTCGCTGATCCCGACATTCTCCCAGAGGGTGCGGGCATCGTTGGCGACACGTTTGATAATCCCGTCGAGGTTGCGTGCCGCGGCGCCGTACTGGGCAACCGTGCGCAGCAAGTCGGCTGCGGCCGCGTTACTGGCGCTTGTGAGGTCGAGCCGGGTGGTATCGCCGGATCTTTCAATATGTACCGTACGCAGCAAGGCCATCATTGCCTTGTCAGAGCGTCCGTGAGCGATGTTGGTTTGGCCTTGTGGCGTCACCCGTTGGGCAAAACGCGGATCCTCTACCGCCGCGAGGTGCACCCCGGGCAAGTGCTTGGCCTTCAGGTCGACGGAGGCTGCATCAGCAATGATGCCCAGCGTTTTGCTTGCTGGACGGTCAATGCCGGGCACCGATTCCCAGCGTTGCGGGTCGGCTGACCCTCCTGGCTCGGTGTTGCTGTAGAAATAGACATCTTCGGGGTGCTCATGCCAATGGTTGACTTGGCCTGCGCTGGCGTCGAAGGTGACGGGCCCCAGCCACGGCTTGACGTAAAAGCCGCTGGTATCACCGGGGTTGAACAAGGCGATTTCATAGCCGCTGGGGTTGCTGCGGTCGCGTCCCCAGGCGCCGTTGACATAAATTCGGGTGGTGGCGAAACAATAAGAGCGCAAGCTGCCATGGCGGTAGTCGTCAACCCGGCCTTCCTCGGCGAACAACCGGTCAGGCTCTAGAATTTCGATGTACTCCTCCAGCTTGCGCAAGATCGGCCGACCATGATGGGGAGCACTGGCCTGCTCACCTTTGAACTGGTCGCTGGGGACCGTGCTGCGCCCATACACCACCACATGACGGGCCAGGTTCCATGCAGCTGCGATGCGCCCTATGCGACTCTTCACGATACGCCAGGCCTGGCCATCGCTGGTGTTGACCTCAAAGGTGGTACGGCCGTTGTCGAATGAGGCCTTCATGTTGCCTGTCGCGCCCAAGGCCGAAAGGGTCAAGTCACCCAGGCAGACGCTGGTAGTCTTCGGGTTGCGTAATACTGCTTCGAGTTCCGAGGCGAACTCCAAGGTGTACAGCAAGCCAATGGGTAACTGGCGCGCAGTTTTGATGTCGGCTGCAGTCTGGGGCATGTACGCTTCATACCAGTCCTGATCGAGAAAACGTTCCGGGACCTCGTCTACGGCCAGGGGAAATACCGGCAAGGCACCTTCGCGGGTGGAGCGAAAGTGGGCGCTGAGGTTTTCAGTCAGGTTCAGCGCATTGTTGGGAGCGGCGGCATCGCTGAGGCGAAAGGCTGCCAGGCGCGTACTCAATGACGCCCTGTTGGCCAGGTGCACAAGTCGTAGCTGTCGGTAGCGTTGTAGCAACTGATCTCGCCTGCCCGAGTCAGCCGCACACCAAGCTGCCAAGGTATCGCTCAGCGAGCTACTCAGACAGGCTGGCACCGTTCCGAGGTTGCCCTGGAAATAGTCCGGTGGCAAAGACACTGCCGGTTTACCCATCTGCTCGCTGACTTCGCCGATTCTGATGGTCCGGGTCGAATGCTCGTTACGTTGATAGTTGAGCTCCAGCGGATATCCCAGTTCGACGCTCATGCTTTCCAGCTGTGCATTCCTGAGTACCGAGAGCAGGTCGCCGGGATGCACGGTGTAGCGACGTAGCATGGTCCCGGGGCTGACCTGCAGACGGACCGGGGGAGAAAAGCGTTGGGCGATTGGCTGACTGTCGTCGATGGGTGAATGCGCTGCGCCCCCCCAGAAACGAATGCCTCGCTCCATGGCCTCACCGATGGCCGGGGGGGGCAGTATCAACTTGACAGTCGGCACCGCGAAACGCCATTGCGCGCCTTCGCTGTCGTTGCTCATCCACACGGCGAGCAGTTCGCCGGCTTGCAGGTCGAACGCCGGCAAGTGCCAGGCAGCGAGCGAAAACGGTGAGTGCGAGACCTGAATGTTGAGCTTGGACTGCGACGCAGGGACCGGTGTCGCATAGAGACGCATGATCCACACTGCGTCGCGGTCTGCTGCGCGATTCTGGTATTCCACATCCAGATAGAACGTTGCGGATTGTGTATCGTACGGGAGCGTGATCTTCTCGCCCATGTGGCCGACGAAGCTGTCCCACTCCCGCTCTACCTCGCTGGCCGACATGTTTTGCAGGGCTGCGTGTAGCTCTGGTTTCTTGGGGTAGACCGGGCTTAGTTGGGCCTGGCTCAGCTGCAGGCGTACGAAGCTGTAGTAGTCCGCGCTTTCGCGAATGTCCAGATTGGCGCTATGGCCTGACGCGGCGAACTTAAACGAAAGACCATCGATATACACCTCAGCAGGCGCGCTGTTCAATTTCAATCCGTTACCAGCCCAAGAGACATCGGAGACCTGTGCCGGGATAGGATTGAACGATAAGGTCGCGGCGTTATTCAGCTCGAGGCGAAGCTCCAGCGCACCGCTGCCAATATCGAAGCTTGGCAACAGGCTGATCCTGCTGCTACGACGCATTTGCGCCAATCCACCCTCAACCTCGTCGACATGTTTTCTCCAGTCCGTTTTGAAGGTGGTCATGGCGTTGACTCCTGCTAGTGAAGGGCGACAGGGCCTGTGTCGGACGAGCGCCGCTCAGGCCAATCACTGACGAATGCAGGCAGTTCTGTCAGGTGATTTATCGGACTTTAGTTCAGCCGCTGTTCGGCGCCAGCGAGAGGTTTACTGGCAAGAGATATTTATTGCCAGTGTGGAAGGCGGGGAAGGGGCCCGGCCCTGAACGAGGATTCGCCCAGGGAGTGAACTTGACCGTTATCCCAGCAGTCAAAACCGCGGTACTTAGCGATGTTTCGAGCATCGTCTAGCGTGCAGAGACTTCCCATCACGCAAGGAAACATCAATGGCGACGCGTCGATTTGCCGTTGCAGCAGTCACTTCAATTGCATTGGCACTGGGCCCTTGCCTGGCATTAGCGGACCCCGGTAAAGGCAAGGGACAAGGCCACGGAAACTCCGGTGGAAACAAGAACAGCGCCGCTTACGATTATAAGCATGGAGCGCCTTCAATAGATCGAGGTGATGTACTTGGCATCCTGAGCGGATACCGCAGCTACTGGACGCCGGGGAAAGCGTTGCCCCCGGGTATCAAGAAAAACCTGGCTCGCGGAAAGCCCCTACCGCCCGGTATCGCCAAGAAGCTCGATGGCAGATTGATAAGCCAGCTTCCCTACTATGAGGGCTACGAGTGGATGCAAGCGGGCGCCGACCTGATACTCGTGGCCGTTGCCACCGGGATCATCTATGAGGTACTGGATCGCGCGCTGGATTGAGTGAGCGAAGCGCTGCCGCTTCCAAGAGCGCTCTCTGACTCATATAGCAAACAAGAATATTACCCACACACTACGAGGGGTAATATGGGTGATCACAAAACTAAAACAAGGGTTACACGCATTCGCTATCTTGTTCGACCTTTTTGATGGGGGCCAGGAGTGTGTCGCGTGAAGCGCTCAACGCCGCTAGCAAGCGCAATAGTGATGTCGGCCTTTGCAACGATCTTCATGACGGGATGTGCACAAAACCCTGATGTTCGGGCGGGCCACGATTACACCTCAGGCACCACCGAAAGAAGCGCACCTGATTACCTGGGGTGCGTAAAAGGCGAATTGCAGAGCGATGCAACTACGTTCGAAGTCGGAACAGGTGATTCGGTCAAGCTCTTCGTCGATAGCACGGATCCTGACAAGGCCAACGGCCTGATAGAAGTGCAGGGGTCCGGTGCCCATCGGCAATTCACAGCCTATCAACGGGATGCCTGGTATGACCATGGCCGACTGCTCGATGCTGCGCTGATGTGCAAGAAGGCCTAGCGGCTGTTCCTGTAGCACGGTAGAACAAAAAGCCCGCCCTCTGGAGTGCGGGCTTTTTGTGATGGGTGCTGATCCATCAGCGCCGTGGATTCTACGGGAGTTGTCGGCGTTTTGAATTCGACGGAAGTCTTGCGTGTGCACTACCTTGGTTGATTAGTACTTTGCCAAGAGCGTGGTTAAAATGCGTCAGGTCCTTCTCGGTCAATTGCAAATGCTCAATTTTCGTATTCTTTTCTGTGCCGCTCTGGGTGTCAGCCTGGTGGGTTGTGCCAATCCCGGCAAGCCGACGGCCAGCAAGCTTACTCACAAGACGCCCAGCGAATATGCGGCGTGTGTGTTGCCAAAATGGCAGGCAGTGGCACCGCTCACCACGCAGAAGTCCATCGCCCATGGCTACCGGCTGATTGCGCCCAGCGCGGTCACTTCGGACGAGGTGCTGGAAGTCGTCGAGTACCGCGAAGGTAGCCGTGCCACCTTCTACAAAGGGAGTTTCCTGTCGGGCGACAAACTGCGCCGGGCCGCAAGGGATTGTCTGGAGTGATCCCTGGCGACCCGCGCGGTCGCTAGTAACCAGAACCTCCCACACCGCCCATGCTTGGCAGCGGCTGCCTGGCCCGGTATTGCGCATTGCTCCATTCGGCACAGGTCATGAAATCGGTCTTGTCGACCTTGCCGTTGGCGTCGAAGCTGACGTTGAAGGGTTGTTTCTGGCCTGACTTGGCCAGCATGTAGTCGAAACACGTACCCGGTACGACTGTGCGGTCTGACACTGCATCGGGCTTGCCACCGATTTGCATGACCTGATCCTTGCTCATCCCGGTATTCACTTTCGACACCAGCGGGTTGTCCTGGTAGAGCGAGGCGTTGGTTGAGCACCCGGCCAACGCTGACAAGGCGAACATCAGTGCGTATGTCGATTTGTTCATGACAGTGCTCCCGTATTGAGAACGCCGGAAAGGCACTTCATCGATCCAGTCGGCTCTTCATCATACGCTTGTGCTGCAGCCCCCGGCGTTTGATCAGCAGGGGGCAGCAACAGGTCCGGACACTGGCTGATCTATTGGCCGGTTCAATGCCCCGGCAGTGGTTGCTCGATATTCTTGTTCAAGCGCTGGCATTGCAGTTCTGCAGCAGTCTTGCTGGGGTAACTGGGTTTGAGGCGCTCCTTCGCCTGGTTGTCATAGATGTCGAAGCCACCGCATACGGTCGCCGCGTAATACCTGCTACCGACGCGAAAAGACTCCTTTTCGATCGGCACAGCCGGAACGATAACGAATCTTGGTTGCATGTTTCGTGCCTCCCCAGGCAGAGACCTAAGTATTAGTTCGTGCGTGGGTAACCATCAAGGTTGCTCATGAATATTTGGACTTGCGAAATAAGACTCATTAGTCGCAGTCTGTAAGCGTTTTGTAAAAGAGTTCTCCGAAGGCTCTGGGGCGCGTATCCTGTTGAAATAATTCAGACCTGATGATGTACCTGATGAACCCACTTCCGTCGCAGCTCAATGCGCAACGCGGGGCGTTCTCCAGTTTCGAGGCGTGTCGCAATACCCAGAAAGGCCCCGTGATCATTCTTGCCTCGGGCGCTTCTGCCAAACAATTCCCGTTGGCAGAGTTCGCTCACCTGCCAGTGATTGCCATGAATGGTTCAGTCTCACTTACCGCAGCGTGTGGCGTGAAACCGTTCTTTTATGTCTGCACCGACAAGAGCTTTCGCAAGCAACAACCGGCACTGTTTGCCCAGGCCTTGCGCGACAGCCAACGCCTGGCGCTGTGGCCGGAACAGTTCGTCGATGCCGACGTGCCCCCCGATACACAGTGCTATCCCTTGCACAAGGCCGACAACCCAGGCGTGCTGGATGGCTTGCGTGGGTATGGCGACAGGCATGTCTGCAACCGTTCGATATGGAGCAAACGGGCGCGTTCGATCGCCTTCAGCAAGGACATGTCGAGCGGCTACTACGATGCGCGCACGGTGGCTTACGTCGCCCTGCAGCTGGCTTATCACCTGGGTTTCGAGCAGGTGCTGCTGGTGGGCGTGGATCTCGACCAGAATGCGGGTCGCTTTTATGAGAACGGCACGGGGGAGCGTTCGCCTTGTGGGCTCGATCAGCACTGGGATAGCCGCATCCTGCCGTCGCTGACCTTGATGGCCCAGCAGGTGGTAAACGAGCATTTCCGTGTCTACAACCTGTCTGCGACCTCGCGCATTCCCCCCTCGTTGATCCCCAGGATCGACCTGGCTGAAGCACGTCGCATCGCTATCTGAGGATTTGCCGCACAAGAAACGGAGTGCGCCAGCCAGCGTGCGGCGTTAGAGTGCGCAGAACGTGTTTTGCCATGGAAAACCGCTCTATGTCTTGCGCCTTCACGCTTTTGCAATCCCCTGTCGGCACCTTGACGCTGGTGTCTCGCGGCGAACGGCTTGCTGCCGTGCTGTGGGAAGAAGAGCGTGAAAACCGCGTGCGCCTGGGTGAACTGCACCGGGATGACCAGCGCCCGATCTTGCGCGAGACAGCGCGACAGTTGGGCGAGTACTTCGCCGGCACCCGCCAGCGCTTCGAACTTGCGCTGGATTTTGCCGGCACCGAGTTCCAGCGCCAGGTGTGGGCCGCGTTGTTGACCATACCTTTTGGCCAGACCCGAAGTTACAGCGATATCGCCCGGCAGATCGGCAACCCCAGCGCCGTGCGAGCGGTGGGTGCGGCCAACGGGCGCAACCCGATTTCGATCATCGCGCCATGCCACCGGGTGATCGGAGCCTCCGGTAGCCTGACCGGGTTCGCCGGTGGTTTGCCGGCCAAGCAGTACCTGCTGGCACTGGAAGGGCGCCAGAGCCTGGCCCTGGACTTCTGACCGACGCTCCACGGGCCACTCACGTGGCCGGGTGCGGGGCGAAGCGCTGGCGGAACCAGTCGTTCAGCATGGCCTTCTCGGCGTACAGGCGGTCATTGCTGCTGGCCATGCGGCCTGGGCGGCTGAGGTACATCTTGTCGCTGACCCGCTCCTGGGCTTGTTGATCCGGTTTGCCGGGCTGGCTGAGCGTGTAGCTGAGGTCGATGGTCGGCCAGGTGATATCGCGCATGAAACGCACATCGTAGGCGCGGCTGTGCCACGGCTCGAAACGACCGGCCAGGTCTATGTCACGGATGTCGATCACCAGTTGCTGGCCTGGCTGCAGGTAGCGCTGGCCAAGCGTCTGCAGGTACTGGGTGAGGGTTTTCATCACGTAGTCGTCGGCGCCGCGTTCGTAGCCGGCGCTGTCCAGGCTTGCGTCGCGGAATTTTTCCGGGTGATCGAAACGCACCTCGACCTGCGCAGGTGAGGTGCCTTGTGCCATGCTGTTGAGAGAGAGCGCCATGAGCACGGCACACACCAGAGTGTTACGCATGATGCACCTCCGGGGCGTACTGCGTTTCGCTCCATTTTACGCCTGCCCGGATGCGGCAGCTGAGGAAGATTGTAATGAGCCGGTTTCGGCGGATAGCCGCCAACAGCAAGGGACGCGACCTGGCCGTCGGCGACATCCACGGCCATTTTCAGCGCCTGCAACAGTGCCTGGATCAAGCGGGTTTCGACCCTGAAACGGACCGCTTGATCAGTGTCGGCGACCTGGTCGACCGCGGCCCGCACAGCGCCGAAGCGTTGGCGTGGCTGGCCAAACCCTGGTTCCACGCCGTGCAGGGCAATCATGAGTCGTTGGCGATTACCTACCTGTACGGAGGGCGCCTTGACCTGGAGATGTACCGTGCGGCCGGGGGCGGCTGGTTCCTCGATCTGCCCAGGCATGAGCAGGAAGTGTTCGTCGAACAGTTCCTGCAACTGCCCATTGCCCTGGAGGTTCAGACATCAGCCGGGTTGGTCGGCGTGCTGCATGCAGACAGCCCGTTCAATGACTGGGCCGCCTTGCGAGAGAGCCTGCTGTTCGATGACGACGCCCGTGTTCGGGAGGTTTGCCAATGGTCTCGGCAGCGCCTCAAGGACGGTGATACCGAGCCCGTCGCAGGGCTGCGAGCCTTGCTGGTCGGGCACACGCCGGTGCTGCAGGCCAAGCGGTTGGGCAATGTCTGGCACCTGGACACCGGCGGCTGGGCCAGTGGCCATTTCACCTTGCTGGACCTGGCGAGCCTGACGGTGGTCACCCCCGCAGCGTGACCTCGGCAAAACGGGGAAGGCGCCTTGGGCTGCGCCTCCCCAAGGCCTTGCGCTACCTGCTGCTACAGGGATTGCAAGGCAATGCTGGCGGTCTGCGAGTTTTGTTGACTATCGGCGTCCATCCACACCCATTGGGTACCGTCACCCTGCAGGTTCTCATTGATGCTCTGGAGGACGAGGTGGTGATATTGAGGTGCAGGTGGCCACGTCGCCGGAGCCGAGGGTAATGCGCTGGCCGCCGTTCCAGTTGATCCGTGCGGCGCTGATGCCGATGCTATCCATGTTGTAAGTCCCTATACCGTGTCGAGAGGACAGGTGCCGTCACTGCGCTTCCATTGCGCAGGGCTCCTTGCACCTGGGCACGTGTTTCGTGCCAAGAGCAGGTATAGATCGACCGCGGCGGGTAGCTGATATTGTTTGGCTCTCGGTGCTCGCGGCGCTTCAAGCGAACCGCGATAGGTGCCTTGCCAAGCCGTGTGGCACCGGGGTTGGGGCCCGTACAGTTTTTGCTGCTGGCTGTATCTTGACCCTGCAGCCGCTAGTCGTCTGAATGTGAGCCTGAACATCAGGAATACCCAAATGGATCTCTCGAGCCTGTTGCTTTTCATCCCTGCCTGCTTCGCCCTGAACATGGCGCCGGGGCCGAACAACCTGCTGTCGCTGCATAACGCCAGCCGTTACGGGCTGCGCGTGGCCTGTGTGGCCGGTGGCGGGCGCCTGGTCGCCTTCAGCGGCATGATCGCCCTGGCGGCCATGGGCCTTGCCGTGGTGTTGCACACCAGCGAATACCTGTTCCTGGCAATCAAGGTGGTTGGCGCGGCCTACCTGTTCTACATCGCCTGGCAACTGTGGCGCGCCCCCGTGGGCGAGGCGGTGGTGGCCAGCGACCATCCCCGCGGTACCTGGCGCTTGGCGCGCCAGGAATTCTGGGTGGCAGCCGGCAACCCGAAGGCCATTTTGATCTTCACCGCCTTCCTGCCGCAGTTCGTTTCGGTGGGCAGCGCCACGCCGGTGAGTGAGCAGTTCCTCTGGCTGGGTGTGCTGTTCCTGCTGCTGGAATGGGCGGCGATTGCCATCTACGCGGGGCTGGGCGCCTACCTGCAGCGCTGGTTCAGCCAGCCCGGTCCGCGCCGGCTGTTCAACCGGGTCAGTGCCTCGCTGCTGGGTTGTGCCGGGCTCGGGCTGCTGGCCGCACGCCGCTAGAACTGCCAGCGCACCCCCAGGTTCACGCCGCTGGCTTCCTGCTGGCGGCTGTCCAGGTTGCTGCTGTACTGCACGCCGCCGTGCAGACTCAGCGCCGGGTTGACCTGGGCGACCACGCCCCCTTCGAGCTGTACCGAGGTGTAGCGGTAATCGGTCTTGATCTTGTCCGCGCCATCGAACGTCAGCGTGTCGCGGCCCCCATCGCCGTGCCACAGGTTGAGCTGTGCGTAAGGCTGCAGCAAATGCCCACCGCGGCCTGTGAAGGCGCCCTCCAGACGCATCCCCAGCCGTCCGGTCAGTTCGACCTGGGCGTCATGACTGACATGCGAAACGCTGTCGTTGGCACTGTCCAGCGAAACTTTCTGGGCAATCAATTGGCCCTGCGGTTCCAGGCTCCAGCGCTCGGACAAGCTGATCGGATAGCCGGTTTCCAGCGAGGCGGTCCAGGCATCGCCGTCGATGTTCAATTTATCGCCGCGATCGGAGCGGGCACGCCCGTCCAGACGGGTGTATTGCAGCACCGCATCGAGGTACCACCGCTCTGGCCCAACCAGCGTCCAGTACCCGCCGACGCTGTCGCCATCGAGCCTCAGGTCACCGACACTGCGGTCCTCCATCGCCAGGGCAAACCCTTTGATGTCGCCTTCCAGACGACTGTGGCTGACATATACGCCGACATGCTGGCGATAACCCCCGTCACTGACCTTGGCATACAGGTCCTGGCCGACCTTGAAGCCATACAGGTCGCCGTCCAGGCTCGGGGCGACCGTGCCACTCCATTGCTGGCGCAGGTTGCCGCCATACGCCTGGCCCCAGCTGGCTGGCACGCCGCCCTGGCCTTGGAGCAGCTGCTGGTCGCCCTGGCGCTGGTGGAAGGTGCCGAGGGCCTGGCGGGCGATGATCGCGGCGCCGCGGGGCGCGGCGGCGTAAACGGGCACTTCGGGCCGGTACAGCGGCAAGCTGGCAGCAGCGACCGGAGACGGCAGATCGGGCTGGCCCGGCGCGGGGGCCGCGACGGGCGGTGTTGCGGCGGGCTGCTCGGTCGGCGTCCCCGGGTCCTCGGGCGGAACGCCAGGCTCCTCGATCGGCGTGCCAGGCTCCGGAGGTGTAGGTGCCGGCGTTGCTGCTGGTGCGGGTGGCGCTACCAGCGTCGAACGCAGATACCAGCTGTTTTCGGAGCCTGCGGTGACCCCGCCCTTGAACAACCGGTAATCATAGGCGCCTGCCGACAGCGTCTGGGTCTGGACGAAGGCGGTGTTGCTGCTGGTGGCGCCGTCCCGCGCCTCGACCACCTGGATGCCGTTTTGCGGCGTCGCAGCACCCGCGCCCCCGAGGTTGTTGACCAGCAGGCGGGTGCTGCCACCGATGGCGCCCTGGCTGACCACCAGCCGGTCGGAAGGCGCGCCATCACCGGCCAGCACGCTGTTGACCCGCAACACGCCGTCGTTGCCTTGGTAATCGCCATTGATGGTGAGCCGGCCCTGGGCGTCATTACCGCTGCCGAGGTCGATCGTGCCGGCGTTGACGACCGTCGCTCGTTGCCCCTGGGTGAATGCCGCCACGGTGCCCTGACGAGAGAACAAGGTGCTGGTGGCATCGAGGTTCAACGACCCTTTGCCACTGTTGGCGTCCCCCAGGACAAGGCTGTCATCGAGGGTGAGGCGACTGTTTTCGCCTACGTTGACTGTTTCCCAATTGGGGTACAGGGCGCCGCCGACGATTTCGCTGTTGGCAAAGCGCAGACTGTCATTGCCATCGCCACCGTCAAGGGTGGCGGTCAAGGTGCTGGCGTCGAGGTTGCTGATCGTCGCCTGATCATCCCCCAGGCCCATGTCGACGCGGCCCTTGATGCTGCCGCCGGACCAGCTGAAGACGTCACTCCCGGCGCTGGCAAGGACATTGCCGCTCAGTGTCCCACCCGTGATAGAGATGTTGTCCACGCCACCACTGGTGCTGATGTTGCCGCCGATGGTGCCACCGCGCAGGATGATGGTGTCATTGCCGAATCCGCTCACCAGGTTGCCATCGATCGACGTGGCGACGGCCGTGTCCTGGGACATCTCGAAAAAGTTGTCGGCGAGCTTGAGGTCCACTCGGCCGATGCGCCCGCCGCTGAAAATGGCCCGGTCGCCATCTTCGAATGCGCCGACGATGCGCCCATCTGACATGTTGAACGTGTCAAAGCTTTCACCCTGGTTCAACGACTGGACCGTACCGCCAGTCATGGTGAAGTCATCGATGGCCTGGGTCTGCACCACGGCCCCCAAGGTATCGCCGGCGGAAACCCGCAGGTCCTGGGCATGGCCAAGCAGGGGCAGGGTGAGCAGAGGTAGAGCGGCAGGCGCGAGCAGGCGTGAATAACGCATCGGCAGGTCTCCGAGTCCATGTGGGATGGACCACTGCTGGAACCGCGCCATTGGGCGCGGTTCCGGCCCTGCCGGAGTTGTAGAAAATTACCGGATAACCAGCAACTGGCAATAATGCTAGGTGGCCAAGCGCTATCAGTCGCGATAGAACGTTTGCACCAGGTGATAACCGAACTTGCTCTTGATCGGTCCATGCACCACACGCAAGGGTTTCTTGAAGATCACCTGGTCGATGGCACCCACCAATTGCCCAGGGCGTACTTCGCCCAGGTCGCCGCCGCGCTTGCCCGACGGGCAGGTGGAGAATTTCTTCGCCAGCACGTCGAAGGCCTCGCCGTTGGCGATACGCTGCTTGAGCTTTTCGGCTTCGTCAGCGGTCTTGACCAGGATGTGACGGGCTTGAGCTTTCATGGGACACCTGTGCTTCGGGGCAAAAAAAAGGCCGCCATTATGCCTGATCACGCAGCTCCGTGCGGTCGCGAAACTGCTCCAGCGCCTCGGGATTGGCCAGCGCGTCGGTATTCTTCACGGGCAGGCCGTGCACCACGTTGCGGATGGCCAGCTCCACCAGCTTGCCACTGACGGTGCGCGGCATGTCATTGACCTGGACGATCACGGCCGGCACATGGCGCGGGGTAGTGTATTGGCGGATCACCTGGCGAATGCGCTGGCGCAGCGGCTCGTCGAGCTGCAGGCCCTCACGCAGGCGCACGAACAGCACCACCCGGACATCGCCTTGCCAATCCTGGCCGATGGCCACGCTTTCCAGTACCTGCTCGACCTTTTCCACCTGGCGGTAGATTTCCGCCGTGCCAATGCGCACCCCGCCAGGGTTGAGCACGGCATCGGAGCGGCCATGGATGACCATGCCGCCGCTGGTGCGAAGTTCGGCATAGTCGCCTTGCGCCCAGACCCCGGGAAACTGGCTGAAGTAGGCCTCGAAGTAACGGCTGCCATCCTCGTCATGCCAGAACCCAAGGGGCATCGATGGGAAGCTTCGGGTACACACCAGCTCGCCTTTTTCTCCGATCACCGGCTGGCCGTGCTCGTTCCAGACCTCCACGGCCATGCCCAGGCCCTTGCAGGTGATCTCGCCACGGCGCACCGGCAGGGTCGGGTTGCCCAGCACGAAGCAAGACACGATGTCGGTGCCGCCAGACATCGACGCCAGGCACAGGTCGCACTTGATCTTGCCGTATACATAGTCGTAGGTGTGGGGCGACAGCGGCGAGCCCGTGGAGAGCAACAGCCTCAAGGTGTCCAGGCGATGACTGTGCCTTGGATGCAAGCCTTGCTGTTCCAGGGTGGCCAGGTACTTGGCGCTGGTGCCGAATGCGTGGATGCCTTCGGCGTCGATCAGGTCCATCAGGCGTTCGGCGCCTGGGTGCAATGGCGAGCCGTCATACAGCACCAGCGTGGCGCCGACGGCCAGGCCGCTGGCCAGCCAGTTCCACATCATCCAGCCGCAGGTGGTGTAGTAGAACAGCACCTCGTCGGCCTTGAGGTCGTTGTGCAGGCCGTGTTCCTTGAGGTGCTGCAGCAGTACACCGCCAGCACGGTGGACGATGCACTTGGGCACGCCAGTGGTGCCGCTGGAGTAGAGAATGTACAGCGGGTGGTCGAACGGCAGCGGGGTGAAGACGGGGACACCACCTGGCTGATAGACGTCATCCCACAGGCTGACCTGGGCTGCATTGAAGTCCTCGGCACGGGTGTGCTCGCGGGTGTAGGGCACCACGATCAGCTGTGCAAGCCCCGGTAGCTGCGCGCAGACCTGATTGATCTTGTCGACCTGGTCGATCACCTTGCCGGCGTATTGGTAGCCCGCGCAGACGATCAACAGCTTCGGCTCGATCTGGCCGAAACGGTCGATGATGCCGTGCACGCCGAACTCCGGCGAGCAGCCCGACCAGACCGCGCCGAGGCTTGTGCAGGCCAGCATCGCGACCAGGGTTTCCCAGGTATTGGGCATGACCGCGGCAATGCGGTCGCCCGGCACGATGCCCATGGCCTTGAAGGCCTGCTGCAACCCGGCGACCTCGGTGGCCAGCTGTGCATGGCTGAAAGACCGGCGCCGGCCGTCCTCGCGCACGGCAATCACGGCTGGGCGGTCGTCACGGCGGCGCAACAGGTGTTCGGCGAAGTTCAGCGTGGCATCGGCGAACCAGCGGGCATCCGGCATCTGCGTGCCGTCGCTGAGCACCTGGGTGGGCGGGGTATGCCAAAGGACCTGGAAGTAATCGGCAAGGGTCTGCCAGAAGGCTGCACGCTGCTCGATGCTCCAGCGGTGCAGGTCAGCGTAGTCATCGAGCTGCAGGTTGTAGCGCAGGTTGACCCAGCGGCGGAAGGCATCCATCCGGCTGGCTTTGATCTGCGCCGGGGAGGGGCGCCAGAGCACATCGTTCATGCCGAACCTCCAGACGTGGGGCCGGGCCCTGTAGGGGCGGGGCTGGCGGATAGCGACACCCGCGAAGTGGGCGCGGAATTCACGGCCTCTTCGCGGATGAATCCGCTCCTACAGGATAGCGGGGATGCTTACTCCGCCTTGGCCTTTTGCACGTCCTCGGAGGCCGACCATACGCGGTAGCGTACTTCGACGCCCTCCGGCACATAGACCACGACGGGCAACTTGCTGTTGTAGCGCAGCATGAAACCTTCGCCGACCACAGGCACGAAAGCCTCGGTCTTCTTGCCATCCGGGCAGGCCATCAGGGTGCTGGCCGGGCCACCGACCTTGTCCAGGCGGTAGTAGGTGTAGCCCCAGCCTTCCAGGGTACGTTCCTCCAGGCTGCCTGCCAGACGTTGACGGTTGCAGTCGACCTGCAAGGTCTTGCCCGCCAGAATTTCAAGCTTGCGGGCCGACTCATCGGACTGTGCCGGCAGGTGGATCACCTGCCGGGTAAAGCCTTTTTCGGCCTCAGGGTAGGGCGCGACGTCTTTCAGGCTGGCGGCCATCACCGGGGCGGCAGCCGCCAGGGCCAGGGCGAACATCGCGGACATTTGGGTTGGGCGCATAGGGCCTCCTTGCAATTGAACGGGTGCAAGACCGCCGCCAGGCCCAGGCTGCCCGTCATTGGGCCAACCAGCCGCCATCGACGTTCCAGGCGGCGCCGCGGACCTGGCTTGCGGCCTCGCTGCACAGGAATAGTACCAGCTCGCCCAGGTGCTCGGGGGTGACGAAGGACAACGACGGTTGCTTCTCTGCCAGCAGATCCTGTTGCGCTTGTTGCGTGTCGATGCCCTTGGCGGCGCGATCGTCGATCTGCTTCTGCACCAGCGGGGTCAGCACCCAACCCGGGCAGATGGCGTTGCACGTGACGTTGCTGGTGGCGGTTTCCAGGCCCACCACCTTGGTCAGGCCAACCACCCCATGCTTGGCTGCCACATAGGCCGCCTTGCCGGTGGAACCGACCAACCCGTGCACCGAGGCAATGTTGACGATCCGCCCCCAGTTGCGCGCACGCATGCCGGGCAGGGCCAGGCGCGTGCCATGGAACACGGCCGACAGGTTCAGGGCGATGATCTTGTCCCAGCTTTCCACCGGGAACTGCTCGACCGGCGCCACATGCTGGATGCCGGCGTTGTTGACGAGGATGTCGACGCCGCCGAATTCCCGTTCGGCCAAGGCGAACAACGCCTCGATCTGTGCGACATCGGACAGGTCGGCCGGGTGGTGCGCAACCTTCACTCCGTGCTCGGCAATGGCGGACAAGGCCGGTTTCGGGTCGCCGAACCCGTTGAGCAGGATATTCGCGCCGGCGCGCGCCAGTGCCTGGGCAATCCCCAGACCGATGCCGCTGGTGGAGCCGGTAACCAGTGCAGTCTTGCCTTTGAGTGTCATGCAAACATCTCCTTGGACTTAGCTTCTTGGACAGTCAGCTTCTTGGGTCGAACGCCTCGCGCAAAGCGTCGCCAATGAACACCAGCAGCGACAGGATCACCGCCAGTGCAAAGAACGCGGTGAAGCCCAGCCATGGCGCCTCCAGGTGCTGCTTGCCCTGGGTCACCAACTCGCCCAGCGAAGCACTCCCGGCCGGCATGCCGAAGCCCAGGAAGTCCAGCGCCGTCAGCGTGGTGATCGCGCCGGTGAGCATGAACGGCACATAGGTCAGGGTGGCATTCATCGCATTGGGCAGGATATGCCGCAGCATCACCTGGCTGTCGGGTAGCCCCAGCGCGCGCGCGGCCTTCACGTATTCCAGGTTGCGTCCACGCAGGAACTCGGCGCGCACCACATCGACCAGGGTCAACCAGGAGAACAGCGCCATGATCCCCAGCAGCCACCAGAAGTCCGGCTCGACGAAGCCACTGAGGATGATCAGCAGGTACAGCACCGGCAACCCCGACCACACCTCCAGCAGGCGCTGGCCGAGCAAGTCGACCCAGCCACCGTGATAGCCCTGCAGGGCGCCGGCGACCACGCCCACCAGCACGCTGACCAGGGTCAAGGCGAAGGCGAACAGCAGTGATATCCGCGTGCCATAAAGTACCCGTGCCAGGACGTCGCGGCCCTGGTCATCGGTACCCAGCCAATTGCGGGTGCTCGGCGGGCTCGGGGTGGGCACCTGCAGATCGTAGTTGGGCGTGTCGGCGCTGAACGGGATCGGCGCGAACAGCATCCAGCCGCCCTGGCCCTCGATCAGCTGGCGGACATAAGCACTTCGGTAGTCTGGCTGGAACGGCAACTGGCCACCGAACTGCTGCTCGGTGTAGCGCTTGAGTGCCGGGACGTACAGTTCGCCCTTGTAGCCAAGCAACAGCGGTTTGTCGTTGGCCACCAGTTCCGCGCCCAGGCTCAGCAGCAACAGGCCGGCGAACAGCCAGAGCGATATCCAGCCACGGCGGTTGCGGCGAAAGCGTTGCAGGCGGCGACGGGAAACGGGCGAGAGCATCAGTGCGTCCTCGCGTCGAAGTCGATGCGTGGGTCGAGCAGGGTATAGGACAGGTCGCCGATCAGGCGGATCAACAAGCCCGCCAAGGTGAAGATGAACAAGGTGCCGAATACCACCGGATAATCACGTGATACCGCCGCCTCATAGCTCAGACGGCCCAGGCCATCGAGCGAGAAGATCACCTCGATCAGCAGCGAGCCGGCAAAGAACACGGTAATCAGCGCCTGCGGCAACCCGGCCAGCACCAGCAGCATGGCGTTGCGCAGCACATGGCCGTAGAGCACGCGCCGTTCGCTCAGGCCCTTGGCCTTGGCGGTGACCACGTACTGGCGGGAAATTTCGTCGAGAAAGGCGTTCTTGGTCAGCAGGGTGAGGGTGGCGAAGCCGCCGATCACCAGCGCCCCGACGGGCAGCACCAAATGCCAGAAATAGTCGGCGAGCTTGCCCAGCAGGCTCAGTTGGTCGAAGTCCTCCGACACCAGCCCGCGCACCGGGAACCAGTTCAACGAGGTGCCGCCGGCGAACAGCACGATCAGCAACAGGGCGAACAGGAACGAGGGCAGGGCATAGCCGATCACGATCAGCGCACTGCTCCAGGCATCGAAGCGGCTACCGTGGCGCACCGCCTTGCGGATGCCCAGCGGGATCGACACCAGGTAAGTGATCAGCGTGGCCCAGAAGCCCAGCGACAAGGTCACCGGCAGTTTGTCGAGGATCAGGTCGGTGACCTTGGCGCCGCGAAAGAAGCTCTGACCGAAATCCAGCCGGGCGTACTGGCCGAGCATCAGCCACAGTCGCTCGCTGGCGGACTTGTCGAAGCCGTACTGGCGCTTGATCTCCTCGATCAGCTTCGGGTCCAGGCCCCGGGTGGCGCGAGACTCACTGTGCACCACCTCCGCGCGGGCACCTGGTGCGCCGCCGCCCAGGCCTTGCAAACGTGCGACAGCCTGCTCCACCGGACCACCCGGTGCGGCTTGGACGATGGCGAAATTGACCAGCAGGATCGCCAGCAACGTGGGAATGATCAGCAGCAGGCGGCGCAGAATGTAGGCGGTCATGGCGTGGCCTTCAGGCGTTCGGCCATTTGCTCGTTGGTCAGCGCCTCCGAGCTGATTTCCCACCAGCTGTCCAGCCCCTCGTCATAGGCGGGCTGGACCTTGGGCAGGCCGAAGCGGTTCCACCACACGGTCGAGCTGCCGGGCGGGTAGTAGTTGGGCACCCAGTAGTAGTTCCACTGCAGCACCCGGTCCAGGGCATGGGCGTGGCGCAGCATGTCGGCCTGGGTGCTGGCGCGTACCAGACCGTCGACCAGGCGGTCCACCGCCGGGTCCTGCAGCACCATCAGGTTGTTCGAGCCCGGGTCGTGGGCCGCGGCGGAGCCGAAGTAGTTGTACATCTCGGCGCCCGGCGACAGGGTGACCGGGTAGCCGGTGACGATCATGTCGTAGTCGCGTGCCATCACCCGGTTGATGTACTGGGCCGAGTCGACATTGCGGATGTTCAGGGTGATGCCGATCTGCGCCAGGTTACGCTTCCAGGGCAGCAGCAGGCGCTCCATGCCGGCCTGGCCGTTGAGGAAGGTGAATGCCAATGGCTGGCCCTCGGTGTTTACCAGGCGATCACCGTCGGGGTGCCAGCCCGCCTGCTGCAATAGGGCGAGCGCCTGCAGCTGTTGCGCGCGGATGATGCCCGAGCCGTCGGTGACCGGTGCGCTGAACACCTGGGTGAACACCTCGTCAGGCACCTTGCCACGCAAGGGTTCGAGCAGTTTCAGCTCCTCGGCGTCCGGTAGCGCGCGGGCGGCCAGCGGGGTATTGGCGAACACGCTCTGCTGGCGGATGTACATATTGCGCATCATCTGCCGGTTGCTCCATTCGAAGTCCCAGAGCATGGCCAGCGCTTGGCGCACGCGGCGGTCCTTGAACGGTGGCTGGTCGAGGTTGAACACGAAGCCCTGGGCGGTCTGCGGCTTGGCCGGGCCCAGGTGGGCACGCTGCAGGCGGCCGTCGTCCAGTTGCGCGCCGTTGTAACCGAGCGTGTAGGCGGTGGCGGAGAACTCGCGGTTGTAGTCGTAGCCGCCGCCCTTGAGCACCTGGCGGGCGACTTCGGTGTCGCCGAAGTACTCGATGCGAATGCGTTCGAAATTGTAGCGGCCACGGCTGACCGGCAGGTCCCGGGCCCACCAGTTCGGGTCGCGCTCGAAGGTGATGCTGCGGCCGTTGTCGATGCGGCCGATACGGTAGGGGCCACTGCCGACCGGCTTGGCGAAGCCGGCGCCGTTGGCGAAGTCGCGGTCGGGCCAGTCGTGCTCGGGCAATACCGGCAGGCTCGCCAGGTCCAGGGCCAGGGTACGGCCGTGGGGTTGCTTGAGGTCGAAGCGAACCCGGTGGGCACTCTCCACCGTGACGCCGGCGACATCGGCGAACTGGGTGCGGTACTTGAGGCTGCCCTGGGCCATCAGCTTGTCGAAGGTGAAGCGCACGTCTTCGGCGCGCACCGGCTTGCCATCGGCGAACGTGGCCCGTGGGTCGATCTCGAAGCGCAGCCAGGCGTCATCCGGGCCCCGTTCCATGCGCCGGGCAATCAGGCCATAGACGGTGTAGGGCTCATCGAACGAGCGCACGGCCAGCGGTGCATACAGCCAGCCATCGACCTCGCTGACGCCGGTGCCTTTGTCGATATACGGAAGAATGTGGTCGAACTGGCCAATCTCGATGGCCGAACGGCGCATCAAGCCGCCCTTGGGGGCTTCGGGGTTGACGTAGTCGAAGTGGCGGAAGCTTGCGGTGTAGCGGGGGGCTTCACCGTAGACGGTGAGGGCGTGGGTAGGGGCGGCCTGGGCGGTGATGCTTGCGCACACCAGCAGGAGCCAGGCCAAGGCCCTATCGCCGGCAAGCCCGCTCCCACAGGTCAGTTGCAGGCGTTGAAAGCCGCGCGGTGCCTGTGGGAGCCGGCTTGCCGGCGATGGGGCCATCAGCGATGTCAGCCGATCAGTCCTGACGGCTGGTCACTTCCAGCAGGTGGTAGCCGAACTGGGTCTTGACCGGGCCTTGCACGGTGTTCAGCGGCGCGCTGAAGACCACAGTGTCGAACTCCTTGACCATCTGGCCCGGACCGAACGAGCCCAGGTCACCGCCTTGACGGCTGGACGGGCAGGTGGAGTTGGCTTTGGCGATTTCAGCGAAGTCGGCACCGGCTTCGATCTGGGCTTTCAGTTCGTTGCACTTCTCTTCAGAGCTAACGAGGATGTGGCGGGCAGTGGCGCGTGCCATGGGTACTACTCCTTGGGGTGAAAAGGGCAAGCCTAGCGCACTTGCTTGGGAAATGTCTCGCAAGGCTTGCCGCATGTTTCCTACAAGCTCGCGGCCGCGCCGCGAAGCAAGGTTTCGGTCGCCGTCCAGCCCAGGCAACCGTCGGTGATCGACACGCCGTACTTCAACGGGCCCTTGCCCAGTGCCTGGCAGCCATCGAACAGGTGCCCCTCGAGCATCACCCCGACAATCGAGCTGTCGCCGGCCAGACGCTGGGCCAGCACGTCTTCGAACACGGCCGGTTGCCGTGCCGGATCCTTGCCGCTGTTGGCGTGGCTGCAGTCGACCATGATCCGCGCCTGCAAACCCGCCTTGGCCAGCCCTTGGCGAGCCTGGGCAATGCTGTTGGCATCGTAGTTCGGTCCTTTGTGCCCGCCGCGCAGCACCAGGTGGGTGTCCGGGTTGCCCAGGGTCTCGATGATCGCCGGATGGCCCTGCGCATCCATGCCGAAGTGGCGGTGCGGGGCTGCTGCGCTGCGCATGGCATCGCAGGCGATGGCCACGCCACCGTCGGTGCCGTTCTTGAAGCCGACCGGCAACTGCAGGCCACTGACCATTTCCCGGTGGATCTGCGATTCGGTGGTGCGCGCGCCAATCGCGGCCCAGCCCAGCAGGTCATCGAAGTAGCCAGCCGCCATGGGCTGCAGCAGTTCGGTGGCAATCGGCAGGCCGCGTTCGATCATGTTCAGCATCAAGCCACGGGACAGGGCGATGCCGGTATGCATGTCGTCGCTGCCGTCCAGGTGCGGGTCGTAGGCCAGACCCTTCCAGCCCACCGTGGTACGGGGCTTTTCCACGTAGGCGCGCATCACCAGCAGCAGCTTGTCGCCGACTTCGCGGCTGAGGGCGGCCAGGCGGTCGGCGTATTCCAGGGCCGAGCGAGGGTCGTGGATCGAGCACGGGCCGACGATCACCAGCAGGCGTTCATCACGGCCTTCGAGAATGTCACGGATAGCTTGGCGGTGGCGGTGGACTTGCTGGGCGAGCTCGGTGGGCAGCGGCATCTGCTGCTTGAGCAGGTGCGGGCTGGGCAGGCGCTGGCTGACGGTGGTGTTGGCAGCCTGCGGTTGGGTCAGGGGCAGAGCGAGGTTCGAAGCGTGCATGGCGTAGGTTCCCTGGGCGGACGGCGGGTTCTGGCCCGCGTGGTCGGCCCTATCGAGGTGTTCGACTAGTCGTTGATTGATTGTCTACAGCGTTGCCACCCGTGATGGACCGATCGGAGGCGGCAGGCTGGCCCGAACGGGATTGGCTAAATCGCCAGGCGTAGGTGCTTGCGTAGTAATAAGTGGCGTAGTTCATGAATCTGTCCTCAAGATGAATCGGTAATTTTGAAAGGCCTGAAAAGCAAAACCCCCGGTCGGGGAGCCGACCGGGGGTTTGAGTATTCTCATGTTCGGCGGCCCCTCGAAGGTGGGCGCCGTGTGGGTATCGGCGCCTAGTGGCTAAACCAATACCCAAAATAAAAGCCAGCAGTTGCCTTGCAGCCAGCAACGGCCAGCACAGGGCGCAGGGTGCGACCGGTGTGGTTGGCGTGGTTGCGGGTGTGTTTCGGCATGTTGCTCTCCAGTGAATGAGCCCGAGCTTACTTCAGGTGATGGGCCGCGTTCAATGGATAAATGCTATGGGGTCGATCATTTGTGCCTTGGCTTGCAGAAAACGGATAGCGCTTTGCAACCAGTGGATATTGCCGCCAACCCGCCCGCCCTAACCTGACCCGGTCTGAACAATAACAATGGAGACCCTGGCCATGTCCCTGGGATTCGACTACCTCAATGCCATGCTCGAGGACGACCGTGAACAGGGCATCTACCGCTGCAAGCGCGAGATGTTCACCGACCCACGCCTGTTCGACCTGGAGATGAAGCACATCTTCGAGGGCAACTGGATCTACCTGGCCCACGAAAGCCAGATCCCCGAGAAAAACGACTTCCTCACCCTGACCATGGGGCGCCAGCCGATCTTCATCGCGCGCAACAAGGACGGTGAGCTCAATGCCTTCCTCAACGCCTGCAGCCACCGCGGCGCCATGCTCTGCCGGCACAAGCGCGGCAACCGCTCAAGCTATACCTGCCCGTTCCACGGCTGGACCTTCAACAACAGCGGCAAGCTGCTCAAGGTCAAGGACCCGAGCAACGCCGGCTACCCGGACAGCTTCAACTGCGACGGCTCCCACGACCTGACCAAGGTCGCCCGTTTCGAGTCGTACCGGGGCTTTTTGTTCGGCAGCCTCAATGCCGACGTCAAACCCCTGGTCGAGCATCTGGGCGAGTCGGCCAAGATCATCGACATGATCGTCGACCAGTCGCCCGAGGGCCTGGAAGTGCTGCGCGGTGCCAGCTCGTACATCTACGAAGGCAACTGGAAGCTCACTGCCGAGAACGGTGCCGACGGTTACCACGTCAGTTCCGTGCACTGGAACTACGCCGCCACCCAGAACCAGCGCAAGCAGCGCGAGGCGGGTGACGAGATCAAGACCATGAGCGCCGGTGCCTGGGCCAAGCAGGGCGGTGGCTTCTACTCCTTCGACCACGGCCACCTGCTGCTCTGGACCCGCTGGGCCAACCCCGAGGACCGCCCCGCCTACGAGCGCCGCGATCAGCTCGCCGCCGATTTCGGCCAGGCCCGTGCCGACTGGATGATCGAGAACTCGCGCAACCTGTGCCTGTACCCGAACGTCTACCTGATGGACCAGTTCAGCTCGCAGATCCGCATCGCCCGGCCGATTTCGGTGAACAAGACCGAGATCACCATCTACTGCATCGCGCCCAAGGGCGAGAGCACCGATGCCCGCGCCAAGCGTATCCGCCAGTACGAAGACTTCTTCAATGTCAGCGGCATGGCCACCCCGGACGACCTGGAGGAGTTCCGTTCCTGCCAGACCGGCTACGGCGGCGGCACCGGCTGGAACGACATGTCGCGCGGCGCCGCGCACTGGGTCGAGGGCGCCGACGAGGCGGCCCGGGAGATCGAACTCAAGCCGCTGCTGTCGGGCCTGCGCACCGAGGATGAGGGCCTGTTCGTGCTGCAGCATAAGTACTGGCAGGAAACCATGATCCAGGCGCTGAAAGACGAGCAGCGACTGATCCCCGTGGAGGCCGTGCAATGAGCCTTTATGAAACCGTGCGCGATTTCCTCTACCGCGAAGCGCGCTACCTGGACGATGCCCAGTGGGACCAGTGGCTGGAGCTGTACGCCAGCGACGCCAGCTTCTGGATGCCGTCGTGGGACGACAACGACCGCCTCACCGAGGACCCGCAAAGCGAGATCTCGCTGATCTGGTACGGCAATCGGGGAGGCCTCGAGGACCGGGTGTTCCGCATCAAGACCGAGCGTTCCAGCGCGACCGTGCCGGACACCCGCACCTCGCACAACATCAGCAACATCGAGATCGTCGAGCAGGGCGAGGGCAGCTGCCAGGTGCGCTTCAACTGGCACACCCTGAGCTTTCGCTACAAGACTACCGACAGCTACTTCGGCACCAGCTACTACACCCTCGACCTGCGCGGCGAGCAGCCGCTGATCCTGGCCAAGAAGGTGGTGCTGAAGAACGACTACGTGCGTCAGGTCATCGACATCTACCACATCTGAATCGAGGCAACGCGAGCTGCCCGGTGTGCCTGTTGGCGCGCCGTGGCCAGCCTCGCCCGCGAGGTGCAACATGAGCTTCCAGATCGCGCTTAATTTCGAAGACGGGGTCACCCGCTTCATCGAGGCCAGTGGCCATGAAACCGTGGCCGACGCCGCCTACCGCCAAGGCATCAATATCCCGCTGGACTGCCGCGACGGCGCCTGCGGCACCTGCAAGTGCAAGGCCGAATCCGGGCGTTACGACCTGGGCGACAACTTCATCGAAGACGCCCTGAGCGAGGATGAGATCGCCGACGGCTACGTGCTGACCTGCCAGATGCGCGCCGAAAGCGACTGCGTGGTGCGCATTCCGGCGTCCTCGCAGCTGTGCAAGACCGAACAGGCCAGCTTCGAGGCGGCCATCAGCGACGTGCGCCAGCTGTCGGCCAGCACCATTGCCTTGTCGATCAAGGGCGAGGCCCTGAGTCGCCTGGCGTTCCTGCCGGGGCAGTACGTCAACCTCAAGGTGCCCGGCAGCGAGCAGAGCCGGGCCTATTCCTTCAGCTCGCTGCAGAAGGATGGCGAGGTCAGTTTCCTGATCCGCAACGTGCCGGGTGGACTGATGAGCAGCTTCCTCACCAGCCTGGCCAAGGCCGGCGACAGCATGAGCCTGGCTGGCCCTTTGGGCAGCTTCTACCTGCGCCCGATCCAGCGTCCGCTGTTGCTGCTGGCCGGAGGTACGGGCCTGGCGCCGTTCACGGCGATGCTGGAGAAGATCGCCGAGCAGGGCAGCGAGTACCCGCTGCACTTGATCTACGGGGTCACCAACGACTTCGACCTGGTCGAGCTGGACCGCTTGCAGGCCCTGGCCGCGCGCATCCCCAACTTCACCTACAGCGCCTGTGTGGCCAACCCCGACAGTCAGTATCCGCAGAAGGGCTACGTGACCCAGCACATCGAGCCACGCCACCTCAATGACGGCGATGTCGATGTGTACCTGTGCGGGCCGCCGCCGATGGTCGAGGCGGTCAGCCAGTACGTTCGTGAGCAGGGGATCACCCCGGCGAACTTCTACTACGAGAAGTTCGCTGCGGCGGCTTGAGCAGGCGAGGGCTGCGCCCTCGATCGCCGGCAAGCCGGCTCCCACATTGAATCGCTCGCTATCCCTGTGGGAGCCGGCTTGCCGGCGATGAGGCCAGTCCAGGCAACCCAAGGGTTGAAGCCTGACACCAGGCATTGAATCGCTCGCTATCCCTGTGGGAGCCGGCTTGCCGGCGATGAGGCCCGTACAGGCAACAAAAGGTTGAAGCCTGACACCAGGCTAAGGAAGCAACAGATGAACAACAGATTCCAAGGCAAAGTCGCCCTGGTCACCGGCGCCGCCCAAGGCATCGGCCGTGGCGTGTGCTGGCGGCTCAAGGCCGAAGGCGCGCAAGTGGTGGCAGTAGACCGCTCCGAACTGGTCCACGAACTGGCCGGCGAAGGCATGCTGACCCTCACCGCCGACCTTGAACAGCACGCCGACTGCGCCCGCGTCATGGCCACGGCGGTCGAAACCTTCGGCCGCCTCGACATCCTGGTCAACAACGTCGGCGGCACTATCTGGGCCAAGCCCTTCGAACACTACGAGGTGGAGCAGATAGAGGCCGAAGTACGCCGCTCGCTGTTCCCCACCCTGTGGTGCTGCCACGCCGCGCTTCCGTACATGCTCGAACGCGGCAGCGGCGCCATCGTCAATGTCTCGTCCATCGCCACCCGTGGCGTCAATCGCGTGCCCTACGGCGCGGCCAAGGGCGGCGTCAACGCACTCACCGCGTGCCTGGCCTTCGAAACTGCCGGCCGTGGCATCCGCGTCAACGCCACCGCACCCGGCGGCACCGAGGCACCGGCGCGGCGGGTGCCGCGCAACACCGCCGAGCAGAACGAACAGGACAAGGCCTGGTACCAGCAGATCGTCGACCAGACCTTGAGCAGCAGCCTGATGCACCGCTACGGCAGCATCGACGAACAGGTCGGCGCAATTCTCTTCCTGGCGTCCGACGAGGCCTCCTACATCACCGGCGTAACCCTGCCGGTAGGTGGCGGCGACCTCGGCTAAGCATTTCCAGCACGCTTTTTCTCCACAAAAACAACAAGAGAGACAGATGCCATGCGAACACTCGACGTGCACCCGATCATCGACAATGCCCGCTTCAGCCGCTTCCACTGGATGGTCATGGCCTGGTGCGGCCTGCTGCTGATCTTCGACGGCTACGACCTGTTCATCTACGGCGTGGTCTTGCCGGTGATCATGAAAGAGTGGGGCCTGACCCCGTTGCAGGCCGGTGCCCTGGGCAGCTACGCGCTGTTCGGCATGATGTTCGGCGCGCTGGCCTTCGGCAGCCTGGCCGACCGCATCGGGCGCAAGAAAGGTATCGCCATCTGTTTCGCCTTGTTCTCGGGGGCGACCATCCTCAACGGCTTCGCCAGCAGCCCAAGCGAATTCGGCATCTACCGTTTCATCGCGGGCCTTGGCTGCGGCGGCCTGATGCCCAACGCCGTGGCGCTGATGAACGAATACGCGCCCAAGCGCCTGCGCAGCACCCTGGTGGCGATCATGTTCAGCGGTTATTCGCTGGGCGGCATGCTGTCGGCGGGAGTCGGTATCTTCATGCTGCCGCGCTTCGGCTGGGAGTCGATGTTCTTCGCCGCCGCCGTGCCGCTGCTGCTGTTGCCGGTGATTCTCTACTACTTGCCTGAGTCGATTGGCTTTCTGGTGCGCCAAGGGCGCAGCGAGGAAGCCCGCAAGCTACTCAAGCGCCTCGATCCAACCAGCGACATCCATCCCGACGACACCCTGCAGGCCTCGACTGTGGGAGCGGGCTTGCCCCGAGAAAGGGCCGGCAAATTCAGCGCCGTCCTCGACCTGTTCCGCAACGGCCTGGCCACCCGCACCCTGGCCCTGTGGCTGGCGTTCTTCTGTTGCCTGCTGATGGTCTACGCGCTCAGCTCGTGGCTACCAAAACTGATGGCCAACGCCGGCTACAGCCTGGGTTCGAGCCTGTCGTTCCTGCTGGCGCTGAACTTCGGCGGCATGGCCGGGGCGATCCTTGGCGGCTGGCTGGGCGACCGCTACAACCTGGTCAAGGTCAAGGTCGCGTTCTTCCTGGCGGCAGCGCTGTCGATCAGCCTGCTGGGCGTCAACAGCCCGATGCCGATGCTGTACCTGCTGATCTTCATCGCCGGCGCCACCACCATCGGCACGCAGATCCTGCTGTATGCCGGCGCCGCCCAGCTGTACGGCCTGTCGGTGCGCTCCACCGGCCTGGGCTGGGCCTCGGGCATCGGCCGCAACGGCGCCATCGTCGGCCCGCTGCTTGGCGGTGCGCTGATGGGCATCAACCTGCCGCTGCAACTCAATTTCATCGCCTTCGCCATCCCAGGCGCCATCGCCGCGCTGGCCATGGCCGTGCACCTGGCCAGCGGCCGGCGCCAGGCCCAGGCGGCGACGGCCTGACTGTTCACTGACTAACTGGAGCCCTTGCATGACAAGCCCGACCATTGAGCGTATCGACGCGATCATCGTCGACCTGCCGACCATCCGCCCGCACAAGCTGGCGATGCACACCATGCAACAGCAGACCCTGGTGATCCTGCG